>NZ_LJJX01000091.1:0-13352 GCF_001421075.1 Frankia sp. CpI1-P
ACGATGACCGCCGTGGGATACAAGCGTCTCCCCGGTGGCCTGCCGGTCGCCGAACAGCCGGAACCGGACAGGCGCATGATGACACCGTTCACCCTCAACGAGATCCGCCATGTCTTCGCCCTGTTCACCGAAGCCGTTCTCCCACCCGCCATGATCACCTGGTGGTCGGACTGGCNCCGCGGCCACCAGGCCCNCGCCCGCTACTACCACTACCAGACCCGGATCTACGCTGCCCAAANCATCGCCCGGCAGGCAGCAGCCACATAAAGATCACTGGTGCTGTAGTACTAGGCCGCGTATGCGGTTGTGATCAGGCCGGTTTGGTTGCGCCGCTTGATTTGGATCGTCGAGGCGTGGAGGACCGCAACCCTTCCCCCACCTCTGCACCGTGTGGATGCGGGCGGCCGCAGCGCCGGGCGGGGTTCAGTGCTGGCGTCAACACACCCGGCTACGGCTCGGGTCGCCGATCCATCGGCGCGGCAGTCTCAGGCCGTCATGCACGACCGCGAAGACACCGTCGAACGCCGAGGTTGGCGCCGACAGCCTGGCCTCGGCGCGGTCGGTCCGGGGCCAGGCTGTCGGCCGGGTCGCTGTCTACTGCCCGAGATCGCGATATCTTTCGATCTCAGCTCTGCTGGGTGTCTTCCCCGCCGTCACGAAATAGACGCTGTCGGCGAGTCTGAAGGGTGAGTTTCCGCTTGCCAGCGCAGCACCTTCAAGTACATCGGCGATTCTGGTCCGAGCGGGATCATCGGCCGTTCGAAAATCGACGATCACGGCGCCGTGTTCGCGGAGGGNGCTGATTGCATGAACCACGTCGCGGCGGGAGTTCGCAATGTGCGTGGGNGTTTCCTGGCCGGCGTCGCCTTCGCTCATCTGGCACATCCTGTTCGGGTTGAAACTGGGCGCGGTGGCTTCCGGGCCGATTATACCGGTGCAGAATCCCCCGCACAGTGGGGTCTCAGGCGCGATGGGGTGGCGAGCTCTCTGATGCGGGCGAGCTTAGACCAGGGGCAGGATCGCCCAATTCTGGTTGGTCCCATTCACATCCGCGTAGACGTCGAGCTGGAGGCCGCCGGTATTGTATCCACCAGGAACCGTGACGACCTTGCCCGAAGCGTAGTTCTGGAATTTCCAGTAACCGCCGGAGGTATATTTCCGCCAGAGCTCGTTCGTGTTCAATGTGTTGCAGGTCGACTGAACAAGCTTACCGCTGCGACTCCGCGACGGCGGGTGAGGGCTGTGCGCCGACCGCATTCGCGGTGGAGGCTGCCGCGGCGAAAACGACCGACAGGGCGGCTGCGGCGACGAGAACCGTCGCATTTCTTGATGCCGATGTCCATGGGCGGCGGAACTTTGGTTTTCTCACGCTGACCTCCGCCGGAGCGGCGTTATCGCCTGGACGTTTCTCGGGTCGCAGAATCNGTTGGCTGACGTCCACCAAACAACTCCGCACAGCCTGCACCGGGCCGGCAATCGTGTCAATTTAATCACTCACAGCAACGGGGGATCGGTACCTGGATCTGGGCGGCAGCAATTGCCTGAGCACCCGTGTATGGCCAACTGGCCGGCGGTTGACCCACTGGTGTCTCGTGGATGTTTTTCGAGACCTGGCTCNAACGTCACAATGCCGGTGGCCTTGCGGTCCGCATACTTGCCCCTGGTCTCCCCGTCCGGGGACTTGACATGCGTTGGCTGATACCGAAAGAAACCGATGGTCGGGAGTGCTCGGTTCTTCTCGGGCGATCTGTTGCCACTCGTGTGGGAACTCAGCGCCAGCTNCCAGCCGTGGCACGGCGCTGTTGCGTTCGTCGGATGCGGAAGCTTGGGTGGCCGATCGTGCATGATCAAGTGATGCGGCGTCGTCGGCTTCATCCGCCAGCTCCGGCCTCGGACTTCGCGGGTTCCGGTTCCCACCGGACGTGATCGTGCTGGCGGTGCGGTGGTACCTGCGCTACTCGCTGTCCTACCGGGACCTCGAAGAACTCCTCGCCGAACACGGCATCGTCGTCGACCACGTGACGATCTACCGGTGGGTCCGCCGGTTCACTTGGTTGGTTTCGTCCTGGTCGTGGGGTCCGGCCCGGTAGATCGTCCGTATGACACGGGTGCAGTTGACCGACGCGGAGTGGAAGTTCGTCCGGCCGTACTTGCCGATCGGCGAGTACGGCCCGTATCCCGAGCGGCTGCGGGAGCAGTTCGCCGGGGTGCTGTTGAGGTCGCCGACGGGTGGGCAGTGGCGGGAGATGCCCGCGGAGTTCGGTGCCTGGTCGATGGTGCACAACCGGTTCCGGCAGTGGCGTGACGCCGGGGTGTTCGAGGCCCTGCTGAACGGCATGCTCACCGAGGCTGCCCGGCGGGGTGAGGTCGATCTGTCGCTGGTAAGCGTGGACTCCACGACCGTTCGCGCTCATCATGGCGCTTCCGGGGTGCGCCTGGACCCCGAAAGGCTGGCCGCGGTGGAGAAAGCCGCCGCCGGCCACGACACCGACCTGCACAAGGACCGGAACACCGTCGAACGGACGATCAACAGGATGAAGGCCTGGCGAGGTATCGCCACCCGCTACGACGAAATCCCTACCAGCTACCTCACCGGCTTCCACCTCCGCNCCTCCATGATCTGAATCAAAGAACTCACCCGAACCACACCTTGATCACCACCCAATACGCGGCCTAGAGGAGTTCTGCCGTGATCGATACCCAGCGACTCGCCTCCTTCCTGCTTGTCGTGGTGACGCTGATCGTGGTGCCCGGGCCGAGCGTGCTCTTCGTCGTCAGCCGGGGAGTCTCGCTGGGTCGGCGGGCGGCGGTGTTCACCGCGCTCGGCAACGAGTCGGCGATGCTGGTCCAGGTTCTGGCGGTGGCGTGCGGCCTGGGATTCGTCGTCGAACGCTCGGTGGTGGTGTTCTCCGTGCTCAAGTTCGCCGGCGCCGGTTACCTCGTCTATCTCGGCTGGCAGGCATGGCGGCACCGCGGCGATCTCGCCGTCGCGGTCGCGAGGCCCACGTCCTCGTACCCCTCCCTGCGGATCCTGCGGGACGGCTTCGTCGTGGGAATCGGTAATCCCAAGGGAGTGCTCATCTTCACCGCGGTGCTGCCGCAGTTCGTCGACCGGTCGGCCGGTGGCGTGCCCGGCCAACTGCTGGTCCTCGGCCTGATCTGCGTGGCGATCGCGCTGGTCTCGGACGTGTCGTGGGGCCTGCTCGCCGGAACCGCCCGTAGCTGGCTGGCGCGCTCGCCGCGCCGGCTGTCGGCCATCGGNGGGGCGTCGGGAGTCGTCATGATGGGACTGGGGCTGAAGCTGGCCGTCAGCCGCCGGCCCTGACCCGAATGTCGGGCACCCGGAATATGGCGGTGCGGCCGACCGAAGCGGGTGATAGCGTCCGCGTTCCGTCGAGGAAAGGCGTGTCATGTCCGAGCTGGTGCACCGACCGGACGGGATTTCATCCCCGGAACAGGTGCTCCTGGCCGCCGGAGTGCCGTTCACGGTGATGGATCACGAGCCGATCGTCGGGCAGGCGGACGCGGAACTGCTGCTGGGCCTCCCGACCGAGCGGCTGTTGAAGACGATGGTGTTCAGAAATGCCGACCGCGGTTTCGTCCTCGCCGCNCTCCCGGTCACCGGCCGGGTCAACTACGGCAGGCTGGCCCGGGCGGCGGGAACCTCCCGCGCCAAGCTCAGCCAGGCGGCACCGGAGGACCTGCGGGCCCTCGGCATGGAGCCCGGCGGAGCGAGCCCGGTGTGCGCCGCGGCGGGGGNGGTCGTGGTGTTCGACGTCGCCGTCCGGCAGATGGGCGTCGTCTGCTGCGGCAGTGGGCGGGCCGATCGCACCATCCAGGTCGACGTCGGCCATCTGATCGAACTGGTCAAGCCGATCTTCGGCGAGCTGTCCCGGTGAGGGTGAGCCCCTCTCACCCTTGACGTCGCCCCGATCGCCGCTCGCCTACTCCCCGTCACCGCAGGCGATCCGGCCAAGAACCCGACCAGGGAAGATCTCACCGGGCGACGACAGGCCCGGCAAATTCGTTGCGGTAAGTGACGGCCATCCGTTTCCCCTCCGTCGTGGGCCGTTCACCTGCGCATCGGACGCTACCTACGTAACGACGAACCGGGAACCAGCCATCTCCCGGAACGGACGTACCTGGACTAGCCGTCCTCACCCTCTCAAGGAGCATGCCCGTGGCTCGACCACGCCTGCCTCGACCACGCCTGCTACGCGCCGCCGCCGCGGTGACGCTGGTGGCGGCGCTGGCCGCCGCGTGCGCGACGGACTCGTCCACCTCCGACTCCGCCCAGGCCCCGGCCGGCGCGACCGGCACGATCCCGCAGCTCGCCGCCGACCAGAAGGTCTCGATCGTCTTCGAGAGCTACAACCTGCTGAGCACCGGCACCTGGAAGCCCGTAATCCAGGGCCTCATCGCGCAGTTCGAGAAGGAACACCCGAACATCACCGTCAAGGGCCAGCCCCCGCAGGGGGTGACCACCGGCAACGAGTACACCACCAGCATCAAGAACCAGGTGCTGGCCGGAAACCCGCCGGACGTCGNCCAGATCACCTTCAACGCGCTGCGGTTCGCCGCCACCAGCCTGGGCGCGGCGCCCATCGACACCCTCGTCGGCAAGGACGCCCTCGCCACGAACTACGGCGGCGCGCACCCCTACGCCCCGGCCGTGCCGAAGCTCGGTGAGGTCGACGGCCGCACCTACGCCGTCCCGTACGTCTTCTCGACGCCGGTGATGTGGATCAACAAGACGCTGTTCGCCCAGGCCGGTCTCGACCCGGCGAACCCGCCGAAGACCTGGGCGGACGTCAAGGCCGCGGCGCTGGCCATCAAGGCGAGGACCGGCAAGGAGGGCATCGAGGTCAACTGCCTGACCAAGCAGACGGTGGACTGGTGCTGGCAGTCGATGGTGCTCTCCAACGGCGGCCGGGTGATGGCGCCGGACGCGAGCAGGCTGACCTTCGCCGACGCGCCCGCCGTCGAGACCGTCTCGATGTCGCAGGACCTCGTCCGCAGCGGGGCGATGCCGAACCTCGACCAGCAGCAGGCACTCAAGGCGTTCAGCAGCGGGCAGCTCGGCATGATGGTCGAAAGCAGNGCCGTGCAGGCCGCCCTGATGGCGGGCGCCAAGGCGAACAACTGGGAGCTCGGCGCCACGGGTGAGCCGGGCTTCGGCTCGAAGCCCGTCGTCCCCACCAACTCGGGCTCGGCCCTGGCCATCTTCAGCAAGGACCCGGCCAAGCAGCGCGCCGCCTGGGAACTGATCAAGTTCCTCACCAGCGACNACGCCTACACCCAGATCTCCTCGAAGATCGGCTACCTGCCGCTGCGCACCGGGCTCATCGACGACCCGAACGGCCTGCAGGCGTGGGCGAAGGCGAACCCGCTCATCAAGCCCAACCTCGACCAGCTCACCCGGCTGCAGCCGTGGGCGGCCTTCCCCGGCGACAACTACCTGCAGATCCAGGACACGATGATGACAGCGGTCGAGGGCGCCGTGTTCAGCGGCAAGGACCCCGCCTCCACCCTGGCCGGCGCCCAGAAGCAGGCCTCCGACCTCATGCCGGCCCGGTGAGCCCGATGACCACCCAGGCCCCTCCCNCCCCCGCCTCCCCCGACTCCCCCGACTCCGCTGCCACCCCCGACTCCGCTGACGCGGAGGCGATCGCGGCGCCACCGACGCGACGCGGCCTGCCGCTGCCCGGCACGATCAACCTGCGTGACGTCGGTGGTTACCCGGCCGCCGACGGCCGGACGGTCCGGTGGCGCACGCTGCTGCGCTCCGGTGCCCTGCGTGGCCTCGACGGGCGCGGCCGGGCGGTGCTCGCCCAGATCGGCCTGCGCACCGTCGTCGACCTGCGCGAGGACGCCGAGGTCGAGCACGACCCGGACGCGCTCGGCCGGCTGCCCGCCACCCACCGCCGGGTGCCGATCTTCACCCTGCCCGCCGCGGCGCAGGCTGCCGTGGGCCGAGTGGCCGACGGTGACGGCGCGGGCGAGTCGGCGGCCGTCGGCGCCGCCGCCGGCATGGCGGCCGTCCGGGCCGCGGGGGCCGACGGCGATCTGGCCAGCGTGTTCGACTTCGCCGTCGACCAGCGCGGCAGCCGCCTCACCGCCGCGGTCGTCGCACTCGCCGCGCCGGGCGCACTGCCGGCGATCGTGCACTGCAGCGCCGGCAAGGACCGCACGGGCCTGGTCGTCGCCCTGGTCCTCGACCTCGCCGGGGTGCCGACCGAGGTCATCGCCGAGGACTTCGCCCTGACGTCCTACTTCCTGCGCGACGAGGCCGCCGCCGCCGTCCTGCGGATGTCGGCCCGGACCTCGGCGGACGGCGCCGCGGTGGCACCGGCCATGCTGGCCAGCCCGCCGGAGCTCATCCTGCGCGCGCTGGACCGCATCCACGCCGGCTTCGGGGACACCCGCTCGTATCTGCTGGCGCACGGCGCGACCGCGCACGCGCTGGACCGCCTGGTCGACGCGCTCCTGGTTGCCCCGCACCCGACCGCCGTCGACTCCGACCATCACGAACTCTAGGGGCCCTCATGTCCAGCTCTCTCGACCCGAGCGACTTCACTCCCAGCCACATCCTCCTCCAGCTCAGCGACACCCACATCGTCCGCGAGGGCGAGCTGCTCCACGGCAAGGTCGACTCCCACGCCGGGCTGCGCACGGCCCTCGAGCAGATCGAGGCCTCCACCCTGAAGGTCGGCGCGCTGCTGCTGACCGGCGACCTCGCCGACAGCGGGGACCTCGTCGCCTACCAGCGCCTGCGTGACCTGGTCGAGCCGGTGGCCGAGCGGCTGGGCGCACCGGTCCTCTACGCCGTCGGCAACCACGACTCGCGGGGTCCGTTCCGGGCGGGGCTGCTCGGCGCGGAGCCCACCGAGGAGCCCTACGACTACGTCCACTGGGTCGACGATCTGCGGATCATCGTCCTGGACACGACCGAACCGGGCGAGCACGGCGGCTTCCTCAGCACCGCCCAGTTGCGCTGGCTCGCCGACGAGCTGGCCACCCCGGCGCCCGGTGGAACGGTCCTCGCCCTGCACCACCCGCCCGTGCCGTCGCCGATCTCCATGGTGAACAAGTACCTGCTGGCGGAGCCCGCGAACCTGGCCGACGTGCTGGCCGGCACCGACGTCCGGATCGTCCTGACCGGCCACGCCCACCACTCCTCCGCCGGGGTGATCGGGGGCGTGCCGGTCTGGGTTGCCGGCGCGACCGCCTACAGCGCCCGCACCCTCGGCCCGGCCGACCGGCTGACCGGCATGGTCGGCGGGGAGTACACCCGCGTCGACGTCTACCCCGACGCCGCCGTCGCCACCGCGATCCCGCTGACCCCCACCGAGGTCATCTACGACGTCACCCTCGACGAGATCGCGCAGCTCAGCGCCGCCCACTGAGCCCCGCGTGGTCCACGGGGCCCGGACGGCATCGCCCGTGCGGGCCCCACCCCCGCGCCGTCGAAGGTTCGCGGGGATGTCTACCCGTCCGTATGTGCCGAGCGCCCCATCGACGATGATGGACCGGAACGGGGGTGGGGGATAACGAGGGGCGAATCACCGGAGCAACGGCCGGATCCCCGGCTGCCGCGCGGTCCCGACCGGGACGCGCAGGTCGACCCGCGGCGCGCCGACGACATCGCCGCCCGGCTCGCCGCCGAGGAGGCCGGGGAGGAGACGCTCATCGCGCCCGCCGGCTGGCTGCCCGCCGGCCCACCGCCACCGCTGCCACCCGCCGGACCCTCCTCCGTGCCGGCCTGGCAGCAGGTGCCGGCCTGGCAGCAGGGCCCGCCCCCGCCGCCGGCGCCCATTTACGGCGGTCCGCCCCTGCCGCCGGCGGTGATCTCCGGCGGTCCGCCCCCGCCCCCGGCGCCGGCGCCGGCGCCGGTCTATGGCGGTCCACCGCTGCCGGCGTGGGACGACGGAGGTCGGCCCCCCGCTCGGCGTGGGCGGGGCTGGCTGCGCCGGCTGTTCCGGCGGTGAGCCCGTTCGGCGCCGCCGCAGGTCGGGCCGCCGCAGGTCGGGCCGCCGCAGGTCCGGCCGCCGCAGGTCCGGCCGCCGCGGCTCGGGCCGCCGCAGCCCCGGCCGCCCGGTCACCGGCCGGGAGCCACCCGGACGCGGTGCGGGGACGGCGGCGGACCTACGCCGTGTGGGAGCTGACCCTGGCGTGCAACCTGGCGTGCGGGCACTGCGGCTCGCGCGCCGGGGCCCGGCGTCCGGCGGAGCTGTCCACCGCGCAGGCCCTGGACGTGGTGGCCCAGCTCGACGCGGTCGGCATCGACGAGGTCACGCTCATCGGCGGGGAGGCGTTCCTGCGCCGGGACTGGCTGACGATCGCCGCCGAGATCACCCGCCGGGGAATGGGCTGCACGGTCACGACCGGCGGGTACCGGTTGAGCGCGGCGATGGCGCGCGGCCTGCGGGCGGCGGGCGTCACCCAGTGCTCGGTGTCCGTGGACGGCATGACCGCGACCCACGATCGACTTCGTGGTCGGGTGGGCTCGTGGGAGTCGTGCTTTCGGACGATGGAGCGCCTGCGGTCGGCCGGGGTCGAGGCGACCTGCAACACGCAGATCAACCGGCTGACCGCGCCGGAGCTCCCGCGGCTCTACCAGCGGCTGCGCTCGGCGGGCGTCGTCGCCTGGCAGTGGCAGCTCACCGTCCCGATGGGCAACGCGGCCGACCACGCCGACCTGCTGCTCCAGCCGGTCGAGCTGCTCGAGGTGTTCCCGGTGCTCGCCCGGATCGCCCGGCGCGCCAGCCAGGACGGCGTCCGGATCCACGCCGGGAACAACGTCGGCTACTACGGTCCCTACGAGCGGCTGCTGCGCTCCCCCGAGGGTTCGGCTTTCTGGACCGGCTGCCAGGCCGGGCTGTCCACCCTCGGCATCGAGTCGGACGGCACGATCAAGGGTTGCCCGTCGCTGCCCACCCGGGACTATGCCGGCGGGAACATCCTCGACCGCAGCCTCACCGACCTGCTCCGCGACGCCCCCGAGCTCGGCATCAACCTGACGGCGGGCACGGCGGCCGCGGCCGAGAACCTGTGGGGCTTCTGCCGCGGCTGCACCTACGCGGACGTCTGCCGCGGCGGCTGCACCTGGACCGCCCACACCTTCTTCGGTCGCCCCGGCAACAACCCCTACTGCCACCACCGCGCGCTGACCCACCAGCGCGCCGGCCGGCGGGAACGGCTGGTCCAGACCGCCCCGGCACCCGGCGAACCGTTCGACCACGGGCTGTTCTCGCTTCTCGAGGAGGACCTGGACACGCCCTGGCCCTCGACCGAACGGCCCTGCCTCACCGCCGCGGACATCCGGTGGCCCGCCGACTGGGTCGACTGACGCCCCGCCCACGCGCCGGACGAGCCACCCAGGGAGGATGATCCCGGCGATGCAGTCCGTATTAGGGTGATTCGCGGGAATCATTTGCATACATGAGGGAGGTCGCGCGTGACCGGTGGGAAGCCGCACGAGGCCGGGGTCGACGGCGCGGGGGGTGCGACGTGGCGGACGACCCTGGGCGGTGCGCACAGCCCGATCGATCTGAGGACCGACCAGCCGCATTCGGCTCGGATGTACGACTACTACCTCGGCGGCAAGGACAACTTCCCCGCCGACCGGGAGGCCGCCGAGCAGGCCCTCGCCGCCTTCCCGAACGCCCGCGTCGCGTCCCACGCGAACCGGGCCTTCATGGTCCGCACCACTCGTCACCTGGCCGGCGAGGCGGGGGTCCGCCAGTTCCTCGACATCGGCACCGGCATTCCCACCAGCCCGAACCTGCACGAGGTGGCCCAGTCCGTCGCACCGGACGCCCGGGTCGTCTATGCCGACAACGATCCGATCGTGCTCACGCACGCCCGCGCGCTGCTCACCAGCACCCCGCAGGGCACGACCACCTACCTCGACGTGGACCTGCACGNCCCCGAGAGCATCCTGGCCGCCCCGGAACTGCGAACGGCCCTCGACCTCACCCGGCCGGTAGCGCTCTCCCTGATCGCCATCATGCACTTCATCCCGGACGCCGACGATCCACGCGGCCTGTTGGGCCGGCTGCTGCGGGAACTGCCGTCGGGCAGCTACCTGACCCTCACCCACGCCACCGCCGACCACGACGAGGGGATGGAACGGCTCGCCGCCGCCTACCGGNCCGGTGGCATCCCCGCACAGGCGCGGACCCGGGCCGAGGTCGCCCGCTTCTTCGACGGCCTGGAGCTGCTCGATCCCGGCCTGCAGATCGTGCACCGCTGGCGCCCGGACGGCGCGGCCCCGACCGATCTCACCGACGCTCAGGTCAGCTTCTACGGCGCCGTCGGCCGCAAGCCGTAGTACTGCAACGGCGCTTGGGTGTGGCCTCGCCAGCCGCCCCTTTTACCTGCCCGGCGCGCACGGCGGCCCGGGCGGGCAGGCCNGCGATCAGCTGGTCCGTGCGTTCCTGCCGCAGCAGCGCCGGCCCTCAGCCGTCCTCGGGGCGGACCCAGCATCGGACGACACAGTCCACTGGTTGAGGGAGCGGGAATACTGCACGACTTGAACAACACGCGATATTTAACGGACTTGCCGGAGCCCCGGTTGGATAACAGCACTCCACCAGTCAACTGAGAGTCATCCGCACGAGATGCGCCATTCCCCGACCGCCACCACCTCGGGCCCCGGCGGCGCTGGTTGGGGGATGAACAGCGCCGCGGTCCGGACCGCAGTGTCGCGTGCCCAACGGCCGGTGGTGAGAACGCCGAGTACGGCAATGGCCAGCCCACAGCCAACCATGATCCACCAGGAGGGCGCGCTGGTCGGGTCGATAGTCACGCCGGAACCACCCGCGGCGTGATGCGCGGCTACCGAGCCGAGGACCGCGACGCCGAGCGTCATGCCGATCTGTCGGCTGGTACCGGCGACCGCCCCCGCGACGCCTGCCTGGGCGAGCGGCATCCCGGATACCGCCACATTCGTGGTCGGGGCGCTGACCATCCCGAACCCGGCGCCGAAAAGCACGTACGCGCAGATGACCGGCGCGAGGTCGGTATACGTGCCCAGGAAGGACAGGATGACGCCGCTGACTGATATCGCGATCCCGGCGAGGATCAATGATGGCCGGGGGCCGTGGCTGGCCACGAGTCGACCGGAGATCAGCGGCATCACCGCCGCGAGGGCCGCCATCGGTAGCGTCAGCAGTCCGGCGTGCATGGCCGAGTAGCCGCGCACGGCCTGCAGGTAGAGCGTGTTCAGGAACAGGAAGCCGCCCATCGCCGCGTAGGCGCAGACCGCGATGGCGGTGGCCCCGGAAAACGGAGCGCTGCGGAAGAACCGCACGTCCAACAGGGCGTCCTGGCGCCGCCTCTCACACCCGACCAGCCCAGCCAGGGCGAGGGCCGCGACGAGGAACAGGACGATCGTCCGCGGGGCGGCCCAGCCGGCGTCCGGCGCCTCGATGATCGCGTAAGCGAGGGTGCCGAAGGTGACGGCGACCAGCACCTGGCCCGCCGGGTCGAACCGCCGGGCCCGCGGCGCCCTCGACTCGGGCAGGTACCGACCGGTGAGCATCATCGCAATGACGCCGACCGGCACGTTGATCCAGAAGATCGACCGCCAGCCGGCCGTGTCGACCAACAGCCCGCCGAGAACCGGTCCCAGCGCCAGGCTCAGGCCGACCACCCCGCCCCACAGGCCGATCGCGCGCGCCCGCTCCCGACGCTCGGTGAAGGTGTTCGTGATGATCGCCAGCGCGACGGGGTTCAGCATCGACCCGCCGACCGCCTGGATCATCCGGAACGCGATCAACCAGCCGAGACCCGGCGCCAGACTGCACAGCAACGACCCGAAGGAGAACAGCGTCAGCCCGGTCCGGAACACGCGCCTGCGCCCGAACCGGTCGCCCATCGAGCCCGAGAAGAGCAGCAGACTCGCCAGTACGAGGCTGTAGGCGTCCACCGTCCACTGCAGCCCGGAGTCGGCGGCATGCAGATCACTTTTGATCGACGGCAGGCCGACGTTGAGGATCGTCGCATCCATCGCGACGACAAACGCGCTCGAGCAGCAGATCGCCAACACCACCTGCCGCCGGCCGGCGCTCAGCCCGNCCGACACCGCGCCACCAGAGACACCGGGAGTCCCGTCGCCAGCTAGCCGCGACATCGACACCATGAGCGCTCCGATCGTTGCGGGAAGAAAAACAACCGAGGTCGAGCGCTGGGACCACATTCCAGCAACGCTCAACTCTCTCGACAACCGACGGGAGCGCGATCCGACTCTGCGGCCGCGGTCGACGGCATCGCGGACAATATGCGCTCGCCCTGAAACTGCGGCTGGACGATGCACGGAAACTTTCGGACGATACGCGGAACCTTTCGACGACCTGCGATTCGTGAAGAAGTTTACTTCGACGTCATCCGCCGTTCCACCCACATCGGATTACAGCGGCCGCTCCGCGGACAAGATCGGTACAACTGAGGAACTACACGCTGCAGCCTCCGACCTGACTGGACTTTCCGCCTTCGGCCCGCCGGATTACCTGGAGGGGCTCGAGGTGGTCTTGACGTCCTACGAGCAGGAGGCTGACCTGACTCCGGACGGCGGCCAAATGGTCCGCGGCAATCTGTGCGACATCCTGGTTGCAATCGCGTCGCCCACACGGTCGAGGACTGCTCGCAATTGATCCGCCAGTCAATGCCCACATTTCTATTCGAGTACACCGCGCACCTGCGACCTACGCCGCGTGGCTGGCGGACCAAGACCGGGCCGGACGCGACCCAGCCAGGTTCTACGACGTCGAGTGCGCGGACTTCACCGCCGACCCGCTGGCCACCGTCGCCGATATCCGCCGTTTCTGCGGATGGGACCTCCCCGCTGAGGCCCCCCGGCCATGTCGGCCGTACTGGCCGAGGAGGACCGCCTGCGTGCTCACCGCTACGACCTGGCGGACTACGGCCTCCGCGCCGAGGAGGTCAACACCCGGCTGGGCGCGCTGATCCGAGGCCGGAAGGGANGCGACGCGCCATTGCCTCTGGCCTAGAAGATCACTGAAAATCTTGCGGGGTGCTGGTGGGGGTGGATGGCCGTGGTTTAAGGGGGTGCGGCGGTCAGGGNCCAGCCGTTGGTGCTGGTGTGGGNGAGTCCGAGGTTGATCAGCCGGCGGAGGTTGAGTGCGGCGGCGCGGTGGTGGAGCCAGGTGTCGTTGCGGGTCACGCCGCGGTAGGGCACGCGGCGGTTGCCGTGGGCTACCAGCCAGGCGATTCCGCGTTCTACCGGGGGACGCCAGCGGCGGTACTCGTCCTGCCATGCCGGGTTGGTGGCCTCGCGGCGGGCGGCGGCCAGCTGGGTGTGCTGGGGGTGGATGGTGAGGGTCCGTCCG
>NZ_LJJX01000092.1:0-13350 GCF_001421075.1 Frankia sp. CpI1-P
GTAGGTGTGGAGGGTGTCGACGGTGAGGTTGTAGACGGTCTGGGTCTGGTCGCGGTCGTGGGTGGCGGTGACAGGGACGTCGGCGCCGGTGGGAGTGCGCAGCCGGTCGGCGGAGGTGAGCTGGTCGGCGTCGACCCAGCCGTGGTGGGCATCATCCCAGAACGGATGATGATCGGTCGCAGTGAGGGTTCGTGGACCATCCGCCGTGGCCACGGTGACATCGACAAGATGCTTCAGGCCATGGCCGACGATGACCGCGGTGACGGTGTGAACCTCGGTACGCCCGGTCGTCGGGTCGGTGGCCAGGACCCGGTCACCGACCTTCACCTCCTCAATGCGCTTGCGGGTGCCATCAGCCAGGAGGACCTCGGTGGCACCGTCAAAACTGTTCGGGGTATCGCAGGAGGCGGGCTGGCTGCCGGGGAGATCGCAGTCGTCGTCGCCCGGTCCGCAGATCGGGGTGCCGGTGTAGCCGGCGACCTCGCCGGTGAGGGCGGCGCCCGGGTCGCAGGTGTCGGTGAGTGGGGTGCCGGCGCTGGCGGCGCAGATGCGCCGCGCCGGAGCGGCGCCCAGGCCGCCGTACGGGTCCTCGGTGGCCGCGGCGGCGGCTGCGCCGGCCGCGGCAGCGGGGAGAGCGGCGCCGGTCGGGGTGGGGCGGGCGTCGCCGATGCAGCGCGCGGGCGCCTGGCAGGCCTGGACGATGTACTGCCTGCCAGCGGTCTGGTCGACGGTGTTGCCACCGGCGGTGAGCGGGACAGCGCCGGAGGAGATCGGAGCCGGGTCGGACGAGCGGACCGCGGGAGGCAGAACCGCGTCCGAGTAGCCGTTGTAGAACGTCCCGTGGATCAGCGGCACCGGGGCCGCCTTCGGCGCCGCGGCGGGGGCGGCCGCCCGCGGGGCTGACGTGGTCGCCCGCGCGGGCGCCGCGTACCCGCCTCCGGCCGCCGGCCGAGCGCCGGCCGACGCGCCGCTCCGCACCGCGGTGTTGGCCTGGGTGGCGGTGTTGGCCTGGGCAGTGGTGGCCGACTGGGTGGCGGTGGTCGGCCTGGCGGCGGCCGCGGGTTGCGTGGCCGGCACCGAACCGCTGCCGCTGTGGAGGTCGTCCCAGGCCTTGCCCGCGACGATGACGCCGAGCGTACCGGCCGCGGCGCCGAGCCCGACGCCGACCACGGTGGAGTCCAGGACGGCACCGGTGGCTTCGAGCCCAGCCGCGCCCGCAAGCTCGGCCGCCGGCACCGCGCTGGCGGCCACCACGGCGCCGGCCGCCGCGGCCCCCCCGACGATCGCGGAGGCCGCCAGCGCGGTGGTGTTCTTGATGCTGCTGAAGAAGCTGCGGCCGGTCAGGTCGTTGTAGGCGAGTGGGTTGGCACCGGCGTAGACGTACCGGTTGGCGGACACCGCCGAGGTGAGGGCGAGGTCGGCGCTGTCCCGGGAGATGAAGCTGCCGGTCCCCGGGGTGTACCAGCGGGCCTGCGCGTCCACCTTGCCGCTGGTCGGGTCGGTCCAGGAGCCCTGGTAGCCGATCCGCAGGTTGGCCGAGCCGGTCACGACCGGAGTCCCGAAGGGGTCGTAGGCCCGGTTGTCGGTGAGCCCGGCGCCGTCGGTGGTGAAGGCGCCCACGACGCTGCCGTGGATGTCGGTGGCGGTCGCCCAGTTCCCGGCGGCGGTGCCGGCGCTGATGATGTCGCCGTCCGGGTCGCGGGCGTAGGCGGAGCCGTCGACGCTCGGCTCGCGGTCGAGGCCGTCGTAGATGAGCCGCGAGGTGCCGTTGCGGACGGCGGCCCGGTCCAGCCCGTCGTAGGCGAAGGTGGTCGTCGCGCCACCGGCCGTGTCGGAGACGAGCCGGTCGAACGCGTCGAACACGGTCGTGGTCGTCGTCGCCCCGGCGACCCGTGTGCTCAGCGTCCCGCGGGCGGTGTAGCCGTAGGTCGCCGAGCCGTCGGAGAGCAGCCGGTTCCGTTCGTCGAACGACGCGGTGGCGGCGTTGACCGCGGTGCGGTTCCCCGCGGCATCCCAGCCGTAGGTGGTGGTGACGTTGGCCGGGTCGGTCCAGGCGGTGAGCCGGTCGGAGCGGTCGTAGCCGTAGGTCTGGGTCCCGGCGCCGGCGACGCCCGCCGGACCGATCACGGTGGTCAGCGGGTTGTCGTTGTTGTCGTAGGTGTAGGTCTGCGAGCGCAGCGTGCCGCCCGGGCCGGTCAGCGTGTCGGCGGTGGTGCGGCCCAGGCCGTCGTAGCCGAAGCTGCGCACGGCCCCGCCACTGCCGTAGGCGACGGAGGTGAGCTGGCGGGCGTCGTCGTAGCTGAGGGTGCGGGTCCCGCCGGTGGCGGCGGCGCCGACGGAGGTCAGGTCGCCGCGGGCGTTGTAGTGGAAGTCCGAGTAGCTGCCGGGGTCGGCCCGCCGGGTCATCCGGCCGTTCTGGTCGTACTCGAAGGAGGAGCCCCCACCGTCACCCGAGGCGCTGGTGACCAGGCCACGGTCGTCGTAGCCGAAGGACTGCGAGCCGCGGGGGTGGTCGATCCCGGTGAGCTGGCCGACCAGGTCGTAGTGCAACGTCCGGGCGGCCGCCGCCGCGCCGCCGCCGGAGCCGGACTCGGCGGTGAGGCGACCGAGCTCGTCGAAGGTCCGGGTCCGGGTGACCCCGCCCGGCTCGACCAGGCCGACGGGCAGCCCGCCGGCGTCGTAGGAGGTCTGCCAGGTGCGGTCGGCGAGGTTCGGGTAGGCGGTGGTGGACGGTTCGATCGTCTTCTCGGGTAGGCCGAGGCTGTTGTAGGTGGTGACGGTGACGTTGCCGCGTCCGTCGGTCAGCCGGGTCGCGTTGCCGGCGGCGTCGTAGCCGAGGGTGGTGGTGGTCGTCGTGGTGGCGGTGACAGGTTCGACGAGGGTGCGGACCCGGTCGAGGGCGTCGTAGGTGCGGNTGGTGGTCCAGCCGTCGAAGTCGGTGGCCGAGGTCGGGTTGCCGGCCGCGTCGTAGCCGGTGGAAGCGGCTCGAAGCTGGGTGTTGGTCGGGGAGAACTGCGCGGCGGTGGTCGGCCGGCCGGCCCGGTCGTAGGTGATCCGGATGCTGCGGCCGAGCGGGTCGGTGACGGTCGCCGGNCGGCCGGCGAGGTCGTAGGCGTGGTGGGTGAGCTTGCCGAGTTCGTCGTGCTCGTCGACGAGGGCCCCGGTGGCGTCGTAGCTGCCGGTCCACATCGCGCCGGAGGGGATGTTCGCCGGGGTCAGGATCCTGGTGACGTCACCGGCGTCGTCGTGGTCGGTGTAGGTGGTGAAGGTCGCGGCCGGGGTGCGCTCGGTGCGGGTGGTGGCCCAGACCCGGTCGTGGTCGTCGTAGGCGTAGAAGGTCCACACGCCGTTCGCGTCGACGAGGGACGTCGGGTTCGAGGCGTCGTCGTAGACGATCCGGCTGACCCCGGCGGCGCCCGCGCCCGTGGCCTGCGGCTCGGTGACGGCGACCGGCCGGTTCAGCGCGTCGTAGACCGTGGTGGTCGTCTGCCCGCGGGTGTCGACATGGGTGAGGGGGTTGCCGTTGTGGTCGTAGGTCCAGGACTCGACCGGCGTGATCGCCGATCCGCCGGGCGGCGTGTAGGACGGATGGGTGGCCTGGGTGGGCCGGCCGAGGGCGTCGTAGGCGGTGGTGGTGACCTGCCCGCGCGGGTCGCGCCGCTGGGTGATCTCCCCGAAGGTGTCGTAGCCGAGATCCGCGGCCGGACGCTGCGCGGCGGGCGCTCCCCCGTTCTCCTCCACCGGCACCGACGGCGCCTTGACCTGGGTGATCGCGCCGGCGGCGTTGACCGTGGCGTTGCTGACGTAGGCCGCGTCGGGGGCGCCGCCGGCCACGTAGCCGCGGGGGTCCGCGCCGCCGGTGACGAATCCGCGCTGGTCGCGCTGGTAGGTGGTGACGAACGTGGTGGTGCCGTCGCCGAACAGGGTCTGCGACGTCAGCCGGGAGGCGTTGTCGTAGCCGAAGTCGGTGCGCTCGGTCGCGGACGTGCCGGCCGCGCCGGACACCGCCGAGGTGACGTCGTCGTTCGCGTCGTAGGTGTAGTCGACGGTGCGGGCGAGCCCGGCCGGGTCGACGGTGCTGCGGGTCAGTCGGCCGGCGGCGTCGTAGGTGCCGGTGACGGTCGCCCGGCCACCGCCCGTGGTCAGGGAGTTCGGGTTGCCCGCGCCGTCGTAGGAACGGTCGACCAGGACGATGTCCCGGGCGTTCGCGCTCGACAGCGTGCCGGTGGCCAGGTCCGGTGGCCGGTAGCCGACCAGGATGTCCTGGCGGGGCAGGTCGTCGAGCCAGTAGGTGTGCCGCGTCGTGCGGCCCAGCGCGTCGGTGACGGTGGCCAGCCGGTCCGCCGGGTCGTAGGCGCGGGATTCCAGCACGACGTCGCGGGCGGTGGTGTCGGCGACAGGGTCGTCGACGAAGTCCTTGAGGGTCCTCGTCGTGAGCAGATTGTGCGCCGTGTAGGCGTAGGAGGTGACGGCGCCGTTCGGGTCGGTCGACGTCGCCACGTTCCCGTTCGCGTCGAAGGTGACCGCGGTGGTCGCCGCCGCCGGGGTGCCGGCGCCGACGGTCATCGAGGTCTGGCGGTCGTCGCCGTCGTAGGCGTAGGTGGTGGTGCGCGTGCTGTCCCCGCCGGTGGAGTCGGAGACCGCCGTCTGGGTGGGGCTGCCGTTGAGGTCGTAGCTGGTGGTCGTCACCCGGGTGTGCGTCGTACCGGTGATCGGGTTGGCCACGCCGGGCTCGGTGGCGGTGAGGACGTGGGAGAGCTTGTCGTAGGTGTAGGTGGTGGTCAGCCCAGCCGGGAAGGTGTCCGAGGTCTCCTTCGAGGTGAGCTCACGGCCCAGTTCGTCGTAGGTGTAGTCGCGGACCAGCCCGGCCGGATCGGTGCCCTGGCGCAGATCCCCCTTGCTGTCGTAGGCGTAGGTCGTCGTCTTCCCGCGGGCGTCGGTGGACGACGCGAGCAGGCCGCGCGGCTCGGTACCGCCGCCGACGGCCGTCTCCGTGCCGACCGTGAAGGCCGCACTCGTCGTCCGCCCCGCGGGGAAGTCGGGGGTGGCCGGGGTTCGGGTCCCGGTCAGGTCCCCGGCGGCGTCGTAGGTGTAGGTGGTCTTGTAGGTGTCATCCGTCGGCGCGGCCGAGCGCGCGTCGCGGACCGCGGTGACCAGGTCGTTGCGGGAGTCGCCGGGGGCACCGAGGAAGTAGTCGTAGTACTCGGTGTTCGGCCACAGGGTGCCGTTCAGGTTGAGCCGGACCGTCGTGCGGGCCCGGACGTTGCCGCGGTCGTCGGTCTGCAGCATGAGGACGTTGCCGTTCTCGTCCGTCACCTGGGACAGGAAGCCGCGGTTGTTGTAGGTGAACCGGCGGTCCCCGGTGGCGTCCCGGTGCGAGATGAGCTGGCCCTGGGCCGAGTACTCCCAGTCCTCGTCATGACCGCGCGGGTCGGTGATCCGCACGATCGTGGTGGGGCTGGTGGACAGGACGCCGTAGGTCGTGCGGTGGCCGAGGCCGTCCTCCCGCCAGGCCACCGTCCCGTCGGCGTTGTAGCCGATCTTCGTCTCGATGTTGCCGCGGGGCAGGGTGATCTGCGCGAGCTTGCCGTTCGCGGCGTAGGAGTAGGTGGTCGGCGTCGAGGTGTGCGGGGCGGTGACCGTGGTCAGGCCGCTGCCGGTGTAGCCGTAGGACCAGGTCAGCGGTCCGCCATGGGCCGCGACGGAGGCGGTCGAGACCGAGGCGACGTGGTTGCCGTCGCCGGTCCAGGTGAAGGTCAGCGACCGGCTCGTCGTCGCGTTGGTCACCGACGTCAGCCGGGAGTTGCCGTCGTAACCGAGCTGGAGTGCCCGGCCGGCCGCGTCGGTGATCCCGGTGAGGCGGCCGTCCGAACGGAAGGAGTAGTGGGCGCCGTTCTTCTCGCTCAGAACGGTCGCAGCGGTGGCGGTGAGGTCGTCGATGCGCCCGGCGCCGGTCCCGTCGGCGTACGGGCCGGCGCGGCTGCCGTAGAAGACGGCCGGGTCCTTCGCGGACAGGATCTGCGTGCCGTTGCGCAGCACACTGATCGAGGGACCGTTGGTGAGGATCGTGAGGGTGTCCGTGGCGGTGCAGCACAGCCCGGCCGCGTCGGCGACGGTGGTATCCACCCCGTCCACCCGCTTGATCANCCGCCAGGTGTTCGCCGACGGCAGCGCGACGAGCCGCCAGTAGTTGTTCGCGTCGGCGACCCGGAAGGCCAGCCCGGTGCCCTGCTGCGCGACGGGCTCCGTGAAGCTGATCGAACCGTCGGCGGCGGCGCCGATGGTGGCCAGGTTGTGCCCGGTGGCGCCGGAGGCCAGGTAGGCCGCGTTGCCGCTGGTACCCCAGGTGCCGGCGAGGTTGACCCAGTGCTCGCCGTCGTCGGTCGAGCCGAGCCCGGTGGTCGAGTCCGGGTTGGTGAAGGTGTCGCGGTGGGCGTCCGCGGTGATCAGCAGCGAGTCGATCCGGCCGGAGCCGGTGCCCTGGGCGTAGAGACCGGCTGACGTCGCGGTCGAGAACTGGCTGTCGCTGGTGGTCGCGACGACCCGGTCGTTACGCAGGATGGACAGCAGGCCGCCGGACATGCTGATGCCGTAGGTGTCGGTGGTGGCGCAGCAGGCGTCGGACGCGGTGAGCACCGTCGTCTCCCAGCCACCGACCCGTTTCGCCACCACCACGGAGTTCGACGACGGGTTGATGTACAGCAACCACATGTTGTCGATGTCCTGGACCCGGAAGGCGATGCCGATCCGGTCCTGCAGGACGGGGNCGGTGAAGCGGATCGTGCCGTCCGACGGCGCCGGAATGACCGCGACGCTACGGAACCAGCCCCCGGCGGTCGCCAGATAGGCGGCATTGTCGGACAGGCCCCAGACGCCGTCGAGGACTTGCCAGTTCTCGCCGGAATCGGTGTTTCCCAGGGAGGTGGCGGAGTTCGCCCCGGTGAAGGAGGCCACCCGCGGCGCCGGCGCCTGCAGGAACGAGTAATAACCGCGCGGCGACTGGTAGGAGCCATCGCTGTTGCGACCGAACCGGGCCAGTCGCCCGTCCGGATAACGAATCTGGACGTTGCCCTGACCGGCGGAATCCGGGACGGCCGTCATGTCGTAGTCGGAGGTCCAACCGGTCCCGAACAGCCCGTCCGCGGTACTCATGCTGTTGTAGGTGCGGGCCACGCTCTGCCCCGGCCCGGTGCCGTCCAGCGAGGCGTCGGTGACGGTCGACGCGTAGTTCTGGGTCAGCGGGTGCACCCCGCCGACCGCGGGGACGTAGGCGTCGCGCCCGAGGTCCGACTGGGTCGGGGGCTGGTCGACGACGGGGCTGAGCGCGAGTGGCGACGTCCACAGGCTCTGGTTCGCGCCGTCGCTCACCTGACCACGCCAGTAGTAGATCTGGTCCCAGTTCAGCGCCCCGGCGGGGGGCAGCCAGGTGTTCGACGCCTGCGAGCCGGACGTCCAGCAGGCGCCGGAGTTCGCGTCGGTCCCGGTGCAGAGCTGGAACGAGTAGCTCAGCGGGCTCGGGCCGTTGTCCGGGTCGACCGCGGTCAGGCGCAGTGGCGGCCGCACGCTGGCGACCTCCGAGCCGGACAGCGGGGACACGTCGCTGATGTACGGCGACTGGTTCGCCGGGTTCGACAGGATCAGCGTCGTCGCGTACTCGGGAATCCCCTGGTCGGAGAACCAGGACGTGCCGGCCTCCTCCATGTCCCAGCGGATCGTGTAAGTGCCGGGAGAAAGGCCGGCCAGGCTGACGGCGGCGGGCAGGTCGATCGTCTGGCCCGAACTGACCGACGTGGGAAGGTCGGTCTGGACACCCTGGTGAATCACCTCGGTGGTGTTCGCGGCGTCGTAGATGTGGTACGAGAGTTTGTAGTTGCTGTTCGCNGGCCACAGGGCCTGACCGGTGTTCTGCAACCGGACGGTGATCTGCCCCNGCGTGGTCGTGGTCGGCTGGGTGGTCCAGGTCGGGTTCCCCGACGGATAGGAGTAGGTCACCCCGTACGGGGTCCACGCCAGTTCCAGGCGCGGCCGGTAGTCCGAGTCCGGGGTCGCCGGGTTGCACCAGCAGTCGTCGGAGAAGAACTCCTTGTACCACTGGCCGTCCGTGTCCGACGTGACCACGGCGAGGCCGAAGTTCGCGTTCGCGTCGTGCGTCCAGGTGTTCACNAGGTTCGTCAGCCGCGGGTCGCCGTCCCCGATGAACTCCCAGGACGCGCCGCAGGCGGACAGCGAGTCATCGTGCGCGAAGGACTTCTGCGCGACCTCCTCGCCGATCGTGGCGCCGGGCCACGTCATGTTGCCGCCGTACCAGGGGATGGTGACCCGGCGCAGGCTCACCGGATGCGGCGTGCAGCCGCTTGCGGAAAGCCGGTTGACCATTTTCACGTGGGCGTTGGTGACCGTCGCGTTCGTCAGCGAGGACTGGCCCGGGAAGCTGAGGTAGCCACGCACCACGTCGGAGCCCACGACGCCGGACTTGATGACGAGTTCGGAGGCGTAGTTGGTGCTGGGATGGGCTGAGGAGACGTAGGTGTCGTCGGCCCCGGCGATCAGGGTGGACACGTTCGGGTCCACCCGGACGGGATAGACCCGGTCCTTCGCCGCCAGCCAGTCCTTGTCCAGGTCGACCTGGAGCGCCTGCTGGCCGCCCGGCAGCGTCACGAGGCTGTAGGCAACCCCGTCCGACGATGCCCGGAACCCCTGCGGAGACGTCCGGCGGGAGTCCTCCATGGACCCCGGCGGAATGACCGCCCGCACCTCACCGCTGCTGTCCGAAAGCAGCACCCGCCGCCCGTCGACCTTCGCCGTCAGGCCGGTGAGCGTCAGCGGGTACGTCCACGTCGTCGGGGCCTGCGCCGAGTGGAGAACCAGCACCTCCTTGAGCCCGTCGGCGGTCGGCCCCAGTTCGAGGTCGGCCGCGTCCCGCACCCCGGCGTACGTCGCCTTCGACCCGTCGACCGTGGCCTGCGCACCCTGCGCCTGCGCGATCCCGAACGCGAACGAGGTGTCCGCGTCGAGCTGGAGCTTCCCGAGCTGGGCGTCGTCGGCGCGCGGCGCGACCTCGGTCGTCGCCCGGGCGGACCGGGCGTGCAGCCGTCCCCGGTCGCCCGACACCAGGGCGGTGTCAATGCCAACCCAGGTGCCCTTGGCGTCCTTGAAGCGGTCGGAACCCATCGTCGTCTCGGCGGTGAACGTCCCGTCCGGGNTGTGGAACACCTCCCGGGACTCGGTGCGCAGGCTCGGTACCTCGACCCGACCCGCCTGCGGCTTCAGTTCCCGGCCCGACTCACGCGCCGGGGCCGTCGTCGCGGAGTCGCCGAATCGGGCGGTGGTCACCGCCTCGGGCGCCGCGGCCGCTCCGGCTGTTCCGGCGGCTCCGGTGGCTCCCGCAGCCGCACCCGCGGCCCTGGGGCTGCCACCGACGGGAGTCCCCGCCCCGGCCGCCGGCTTCTGCGAGACGAACGGTTTCACCGTCCGGCTCGCGGCCGGCGTCGTCGGCACCGTCCCGGCCAACGGCGGGACGATCTCTCGCAGCTTCGCGGGATCCGGCGCCGCCACCGACTGCGTCGCGCTGGTCGGGACCGCCGCGTCCCGGCCGGCGGCGCTGCCCGACGAGCTCTCCGGCAGCTTCGTGTCGCGGAAGGGGTTCACGTCCGCGATCGGGCGAAGGTCCGGGCTCTGGACCCGGTTCACGACCGTGACGGCCGTCAGCACGACGGCGACGACCAGCCCCAGGGCGATCAGGCCGCGGCGGAGTCGAGAGGTTCGCCGGCGACGGGGACGGAATCCGGGGGTGGGCGCAGGGGCGGGGAGGTGCCGGCCAGACATGACTGCTCCGAAGATCCGTGGGACGCGAAGACCTTGCGTGACGACCCACCGCGACCGGTACTCCGGGCATCAGGGAAGACGGCAGGTGACCCGCGTGTGAAGGCGCGCGGCGGCGAGAGAGAAGAGAACAGCGAAAGCCGGCGGCCGGGATCAGCGCGGGCCGATAACCTGCCCACCGCCGGGGGCGAACGGCGGGCAGCGCGTCGAGGGTGGCGGGAAAAGGGGCTGTCAGCCGGGGCGCCGGGGGCCCGCCCGCCGCCCGAGGTGGTCGGCCCAGAACCCGGACCGCGCCATTTCACCCGACCTCACGAGAGGGTAGGCGGCCTGCTCCCAGGCGATGGCCGGAACTGGCCGGCAGGCACTGAAAAGAAACCCGCCAGCAGCTGTGGGCCGCAGCCGCTGATGGAATGCAAAGACGGCTGGAGATGCCTGCATCACATCAGCTCCATCCACTGGGGCAGGAAACAAGGAACCGGTACGGGCGCAGCCCCCGAGGGGAACGGAGGCCGCGCCAGATCACCAAAGATGACGGCCGGCGAATCGGAAGGCAATGAAAATGTCTTCGTTGTCGGTCTGTTGTCTTCACATTCCGTAGCAACCTTCGACCGGATACGGAGGCATGACCCGGAGGCGGCCGCCCCGACACTCGGCGTTCTTCGCTAAACAGACATATAGCTCAGATCCGCCAGCAAGACAGGACACGTTCCGCCACGGATATGACGTGCACCACACAGTGGGGTGTTACCTGGCTGCAACACAGGCCGGGATGTGGTCCCANACAGGCCGCGATCCGGACCGTCCAGGGTTCCGTCAAGTCTGGAAGCCCGGAAAGAAACGCCTGACAGAAGCCATGATCATGACTGCTGGAGTCGATCCGAACCCCGTTCCCCCGACCGCTGATCATGCTCTTTGGACCGGGCTGCCCGCCTCGGCGTGCCGTGCCTGCGCACCGCAGCCCTCCGACTGGTACTCGGTCGTCTCCGCGACCGACCTTCTTCCTCGCCGGTCCTCTGCTCGGACCCGCGGCGCTACCCCGCGGCCAGTTCGGCGGCCGGACGGGCGCGATCACCTCGGCGTCGGCGCTGCTGCACGCNCGAACACTTGTTCAGTGCGGTTAATGGTGGTTTGACGATAAATCGGGATGCTGTGACGATCGACACACTTCGCCGCCCCCGATCCGAGGGCGGCGGCGGCTCAGAAGGGTGCGCCGAGTGACCACACGCGTCGTCGTCTGCCATACCGAAGGAGTCGGATCGCACGCCGTCCGGCTGTTGTCGGCCGAGTCCCAGGACGTCACCGGAACGCAGCTCACCGTCGACGGGGGCGCGGCGGGTCAGCAGCCCGCCCTTACCGCCACGGTCTCTTCATGATCATCCGGGAGCAGTTATACGTCGGCGGCCGCTGGGTGGACAGCGACTCCACCGAGACCCTGACGGCGATCAACCCCGCGACCGAACAGGTCGTGGGGGTGGTGCCCCAGGCGTCCGCGGGAGACGTCACCCGGGCGATCATGGCCGCGCGCGAGGCGTTCGACGACGGCCCGTGGCCCAGAATGAAGCCGTTCGAGCGGTCCCGCGTACTGATGCGGATGGCCGAGGTCATGCGGCGGCGTCAGGCCGAGCTCGTCGACCTCGACGTCACCGAGGTGGGTCGAGCTCGGACGCTCTCCGAGTCGGTCTTCGTCGACGTGCCGATCGAGCATTTCGAGGACATGNCCGAGCGGGTGCTGCTCTCGTTCGAGTTCGANGAGCCGATGCTGCCCTACGAGACCCCGCTCGGCGTAGGCCAGGGCGTCGTGCGCCGCGAGCCCTACGGCGTGGCTTCGATCATCACGCCGTACAACGCGCCGTTCTTCCTGGCCGCGTTCAAGCTCGCACCGGCGTTGGCCGCCGGGTGCACGACCGTGCTCATGCCCTCGCCCTACACCCCCCTGTCGGCGTTCCTGGTCGCGGAGATCGCCGAGGAGGCGGGTCTGCCACCGGGAGTGCTCAACGTCGTCACCGGCACACCGGCGGCCGGTGAGCTGCTCACCTCGCACCCGGCGGTGGACATCGTCAGTTTCACCGGCTCCGACACGGTCGGCCGCAGGATCGTGAAACAGGCGGCGGACACACTCAAGAAGGTCGTGCTCGAACTGGGCGGCAAGTCGGCGAACATCGTCTGCGAAGACGCCGACCTGACCAAGGTGATTCCCGACGTCGTCATGAACTTCACGGTGAACTGCGGTCAGGGCTGTTCGATGCTGACCCGGACCCTCGTGCACGAATCGATCCACGACGACCTCGTCGCGGGTCTGAAGGAGGCCATGGACCACGTCAGGATCGGCGACCCGGCCGACCCGACGGTGACCATGGGCCCGCTGATCAGCGCCGCGCAGCGGGACAAGGTGGAGACGCTCATCCGCGCCGGCCTCGACGAAGGAGCGCAGCTCGCCTACGGCGGCGGCCGCCCAGCCCACCTGACGAAGGGCTTCTTCGTCGAACCGACCGTGTTCGTCGGGGTCGAGAACTCGATGACGATCGCGCAGCGCGAGTTCTTCGGGCCGGTCACCGTCGTCATCCCGTTCCGAGACGACGACGAGGCCGTCCGGCTGGCGAACGACAGCGACTTCGGACTCGGTGGCGGAGTCTGGTCAGGTGATCCGGCGCGGGCCTACCGCATCGGGGGCCGGATCCGCGCAGGCATGGTGTCCCTCAACGGCGGCACCGGCGGACTCAGCCCACACGGACCCTTCGGCGGCTACAAGGCCAGCGGGATCGGCCGCGAATGGGGCAAGTGGGGACTGTCCGAGTTCCTGCAGCACAAGTCGCTGGTGTGGCCGATGGCGTCGGGCTAGGGCTGGCGAGCACGGGNCACCGGCCGGCGGTCAACCCCGACCACCTCCGAAGAATTTTCACCGACCTCGTCGAAGACGCGGGCCTGTCCCCCGTTCGCATGCACGACCTTCGTCACGTCGCTGCCACCTACGCTTCGCGGCCGGCGGCGGCCTGAAAGCCGTCCAAGCCCTCCTCGGCCACACCTCCAACACCATCCACCACCGACACCCACGTTCTGCCCGAGCCCACCGCCGCCATCACCGAGAACATCGCCGNCCTCATCCCCCGCACCTGCCGCCCCCACTCTCGAACCGCTTAATCTGCCAGATCCTGAGGTGCTGCCCGTTTCACGGACACGCGATAGTTGGACTATATCAGCTTTACGCCGCCTCCGGTATTGATGTCTGACTCGTCAGGTAGAGATGTTCGACGTGTTCCGGAGTGTGGTAGCCGAGGGTGGAGTGGAGTCGCTGCCGGTTGTAGAAGACTTCGATGTACTCGGCGATCGCACTGCGGGCGGCGCGGCGGGTGGGGGAGATTTCTCGGTAGACGAGTTCATTTTTGAGTGTGCCGAAGAAGGATTCGGCGGCGGCGTTGTCCCAGCACACTCCGGTGGCGCCGACGGAGGGTCGCGCGCCGTGCTTGCTCAGGGTTCGATGATAGGCATCGGACGTGTATTGCGCGCCGCGGTCGCTGTGGAAGATCACGT
>NZ_LJJX01000093.1:0-13063 GCF_001421075.1 Frankia sp. CpI1-P
ACTCTGACCGGTCCCAATCCGGTCGATCGCGGCAAAGCCGGCTCGAAAATTCATGTCCTGACCGACGCCGACGGCCTCCCGCTGGTCGTGGCGGTCTCCGGGGCGAACCTGCACGACAGCCACGCCCTCATCCCGCTGGTCGCCAGCATCCCCGCGATCCGGTCCCGGCGTGGGCCGCGGCGACGCCGACCCGCCAAGCTGCGGGCCGACAAGGGCTACGACTACCCGTACCTGCGCCGTTTCCTACGCCGGCGCCGCATCGCGGTACGCATCGCCCGACGCGGCGTGGAGAGCACCGAACGTCTCGGCCAGTACCGGTGGAAGATCGAACGGATGATCGCCTGNCTTGACGGGTACCGCCGGCTGGCCGTCCGCTACGAACGCAATGGCCATAACTTCCTTGGGCTCCTCTGCCTCGCCGCCGCGATCACCTNCTGGAAGAAACTCCCCACCTGAGACAACCTCTAAATCACGGGACTGCGGTCGAGTCTGGGGCTGGTGGAGGGACGCTTCTGCGGAGATCGTTCAGTGCCTGACTCCCCCAGGTGAGAAGATCGACGTCGAGCTGAGAGCTGTTCGCAAGATCGCGGCTGAAGGTAACGTGCCGATGCNGGCGGCCGGGAAGTGTCAGAAGGTACAGCTCTTCGGATTCCAGGACGGGATGCAAGTACTGGCCGGTAAGGGGATTGCTATTGAGAGTCTTTTCTAGGTCGGCGAGTGTTGCGCTGGGAGTGAGTGTAGGGATCAGTGGGGCGGGCTCCTCGGAGTCAGAGAGTCGGACGTCGCCNCCGGTCGCCTGGACCACTTGGTTCTGGATGCTGCGGACCTGCTCCGCGATGACGATGCTGGTCGCTGCGGCTGTCGGCTGCATCGCAGCCTTGCGAATGGCTTCCTCGGTGGCTGCGAGGACGGGTTGGGCGTCCCCGATGATCTCTGTGAAGTCGCCGAAGTCGGCCTTGATGCTGGTGTAGATCTGCTGTTCAACGGTGTTGGCGTAATAGTAGTTACTGATGCTCACGACGGGGTGACCGGCGCCGATGCGGTCGATCCTGCCGATCCGCTGTTCGACGCGCATGAGGTTCCACGGCATGTCGTAGTTGAACAGGCGGCCGCTGGTCTGGAGGTTGAGTCCCTCGCTCATGCTGTCGGTACCGAGGAGGATGCGTACCTCGCCCGCGCGGAAACGTTGTTTGAGTTCCGGTTTACTCACCTGCCGCCAGGTGCCGGTGGCGGGGTCCCATTGCTCACCGCCGCGGCCGGAGTAGCAGGCGACCCGCTGGTAGAGGCCGGCGAGCCTCGTCCGGAGGAAGTCCATGGTGTCGGTGTACTGGGTGAACACCACGACGCTGTCGTAGCCAGCGGCGATCGCCTCGGACAGGTCGTGGTCGAGTTGCTGGGCCTTCGAGTCGTGGCCGCCGAGCGCGTCGATGCCCGCGATGAATGCTTCAAGTTCAGCGACCTCGTCGCGGAGATGAGCGAGGACGTCGTGGGGGAGGAGGGTGGACTGCAAGTCGGGCGGGGCAGTCTCGTCATCTTCCGCTACGGTGGTGTCGTCGGCGTCCAGGAGCGTGCCGATGGCGAGGTGTCCGCCTGCGGTGAGGTTGTCTCGGCGCCTTGCGAGAGAGTTGCGCACGGCCCAAAAGCTGCTGGTGAGCCGCCGCCGGTAGACGGTCATCACGAAGCCGAGAGCCTGGGACGCCGGGTTTCCGCCCTGCTGCATGTAGGCGTTGTAGTAGCGACGGATGTAGGCGTCGATCCGGTCGTAGAGCTGCNGTTCGGGTCCACTGAGGTCGATGAACTCATCGTGGACGTGCCGACGTGGGATGACGAGGTCGGCGGGAAGCAGACCCTGGCGCTGGTAGTCGCGCATGGTCGACCGGGTGTTACGAAAGACGCGGTCGCGCATCGGTGTGTGCGCCTGCAGCCAGTCGTCGGCGCATCGCTGCTGCGTCGCGGTCCAACCACTGATCCGAAGGCGGGTCGGTGGAGGGGGCTCGTGCAGGCGCAGGACTGAACGCGACCTCGCTGGCCCAAGTTCGGCGATGACCTTCGCACGAAGCGTTTCGTCCNGCGGTGCGTCTGGTTGGTCTAGATGGTCGCGCAGCATCCGGGTTAGCAGCACCCAGTCCCGTTCCTCGGCGGGGCGACGCAGATGGCTGAAGTAGCGGACGAACTGGTCGGCGGACTCGCCCCAGGCACCCGGCAGACCGAGGAGTTCGATGAGGTCCCATGCCTCGTGCGGAGCCATCTGCATGGGGGTCGCGGTCGCGAGGTATATGGCTTTCCACGCTTGGGCGGCACGCATCGTCTGCAGGAGCGTGAGCAGCCGGTTCGGGCTACCGGTTGCCTTGAGGCCGCGGCGGCGGGCATGGTGGGCCTCGTCGACGATCACAATGTCCCACGGGCCAGCTGCGAGGACCTGCTCCGACCGGTCGGCACGGCGTGCAAGGTGAGAGGAGGCGAGGAGCACCGGGAACGCTGACCAGGGATTCGCTGTTGGGATGGTCTGGAGTTCGTTGTCGTGACGGTCGCGGAACTGGCCCCGGTCGTAGCGGGGGACGTCGAGGGCGAGCTTCTCGTGTAGCTCCTCTTGCCACTGGCGCAGGACGCTCGCCGGCACGAGAAGCAGCGCCGTCCGTGCCCGCCCGGATAGCAGCAGCTCGCGCAGGATGAGGCCGGCCTCGACCGTCTTGCCGAGACCAACCTCGTCGGCGAGCAGGTAGCCGCGCGGGAACGTCTCGACGGCGCGGACGGCGATCCGCACCTGGTGGGGGAGGGGGACGACCGTCGCGCTGGTCAGGCCGACGAACGTGCGGCTCAAAGGTGCGTCGAGGATATCGAGCAACACAGATTGGGCCTCCTCGAGGTCGACGGTCGCGCCGTCGTCACCCTCCTCCTCAGTGGTTGCGAGGGTGGCTTGCGAGTCGGTCTCTGTAGCGTCGTGGCTGTCACTGGTGGGGATGCGTAGCCGTGGGTCGGGGTCGCGGAGGGGCGGGTGCCAACCAGCCGGGACGATGTCGACTAGAGCCTGTCGGACCGCGTCGGGCACGGCCATGACCGTCCAGCCGGCGTCGGGGAGACCGTCCCAGTGCCGCTGGAATCGGCGCGTCACGTCTTGGCCGTAGATGGACCAGACTTCCTGGTTCCAGGACCAGTACACGTGGAGAGTCTCGTGGTTGCCGGTCCAGCCGGAGATGGTCTCGTTATCGCTGCCGATGAACGCGACCTGCCTGCCTCGTGCGTCGGTGAGCAGCCCGTACTTGGAATGGAAGTAGCGGTGGGCCTCCTCGGTCCGCAGCGGTGCTCCGTTGCGGTCCACGGGAACGCCGACGCGTATGTCGAGCCGACCCTCCCGGAGCATCCAGGCGAGCACGCGCAGTCGCTCACGGGTGACTATGTCGACACCGTCGTCCAGCGGAGCGACGGTCAGGCGTTCCGCGACGATCCGGTCCAGCGGCTCGCCGTGCAGGACCGCGTCGACGTCCTCCTCCGTGAGCTGGGCGCCGACGACGAGCTGCATTGTGCCGCCGCGTGCGACGAAGGGGGCGAAGCCAGCGGCGGCGCGGGCCAGCACGGTGGAGCTGAAGTAGCCGACGAGACGGTGGTACTCGGTGGCGCGTGCCAGCAACGGTACGTAGAACCGAGCCAGGGGCTGCTCGCTCGTCGAGTAGGACGGCTGCAATGGTACGGCGGTGAAGTCCGATGGTGGGAGGCTCTGGGGCTCAACCGGCCCTGAGATGGTCATGTCGCGATCCCGAGGAACAGATCGCCCTGTTCCTTCGGCGTGGTGTGCTCCTCTTCTGGAAGCAGCACGTCGTGCATGCAGAAAGCGACAAGCCGGTCCAAGGACTTGGCGAGCGANAGCACGAAGTCGTCCTTGACCTTCGTACNGGGAACTGTGTTGACTAGTGCCTGCACCACCGCGGTGAAGCGGGAGTCTCGGATGAGCCCGGTCCGCTCCAGGAACATTTTCGCCCGCCCCAGACCGTCTTCCTCCGCGATGTGGCAGGCGGTGTGCACAGCGTCAACCAGGCTAAGGAAGGACTCGGCGTCTACACGGACTCCGGGTAGGTCAGGGTCTGCGCCACGGGTGCGCAACCGTTTCCCAGGGGGCTGGAGAGTGACCATTCCGNCCTTCTTCTCCAGAATCTTTGCCCGTTGCAGTTCGTCAAGATCGAGTCCGCCTACGGCGAGGGCGAGGCGTCTCGCGTCGTCGAATGTCGTGAGNGGCCCCTTGAACATGTCCCAGTACGCGACGGTGAAGTCGGTGAGGGCGTCGAACTCGACCGGGCGCCCGACCAGACGTGCCCGCTGGACCCGCACGATCTCGGCACGAGCCACGGTCAGCGCGTCTTCGGGGCGCAGCAGTCGGGCTCGGCCGTTCTCGTCCGCGGTGCTGCTGTACACGGGCCAGTGGCGGCTCACTACGCCGAGGGTCGGACCATAGGCCGACAGGAGCAGGTCGACGCCGTCGATCCCGTCGGCGCGGAAGCGCGTCACGGCATCCCGGGCGGTCTGGCGAACCTCAGCCTCAATGTCCTCCCAATAGGTGCGGCGACGGCCGGGAGTGGGAGCGGCCCGTTTCCGGCACACGAGCATGATTGTGCTGGCCGCGCTGTTGACTCCCGACTGGTGCAGCGAATGCTCGGCCTCAGTGTTGATGGGCCAAGAGGTCTCGATGGTAAATCCCGCCTGGAGTAGACCCATTCCAAGGGTGTCCCACGCCTCCGCGCGCTTGTGGGTGAACATGACCGTGAGAACGCCATCATCCCGCAGGACTCGGTGCGCCTCGGCGAAGATCGCGGTCATCTTCGCCTCATAGTCCGCGTCCGCCAGCTCTCTCATCCGCCGTCCCATATGGACGAAGCGCGAGGCATTGGCGACGGCCTCGTTCTCTGCGTCGGCGGTGTCTGTGGGGAAGAGGTCCGGGGAGATCCGACCGATCGTGCGCTTCTCCCAGACGTAGAAGAAGTCGCTCAGTTCGGCGTACATTACATTGTCGTAGTACGGCGGGTCCATGCACAGATGGGCTACCGACCCGTCGGCCAGCGGGCGGACGTCTGCCGCGTTCCCCTGCGTTACGCTTACGTCGCGATGCCGGGCGGCTCCGGTGGCAAGATCTACACCGGTGTTATGAAGGAGCCTGGCAAGTCCGCCGAAGGAGTCGAGGAGCTGATCCAGCGCCCATTTGTAAAGGGCGGTTCCCTCGAACTCCGCGAAGGACCATTTGAAGGAGAAGTCATGCCGCGTGAATACATGCGCAATCGTCTGCCGGGACTGATGCCATGCTGCTGACTTTGCGTTGTAGTCGAGAGCCTTCCCTTGCATCACCCCAAGAAGCGTCAGGACTGACTGTGCGCGGTCCGCTGGCATCGCCGCGTGCACCTCGGCCGCCAGCACGCGGAACTCCTCGACGAATATTCCGTGTACGAGGAGCTGGNGCGAGCTAAACATCTGAGCGAAGGTGGTGATCCCGAATAGCCGTGGTCGTGACGTCCGCCCTCGGTCCCCCTTTTCTGCCAGCTCCTCGACCGGTATGACGTCGTTTAGTGCCCATCGGGTCGCCACGTCGTTCAGAGCTGACTCTGCGTCGCGGAAGCCGTGAAGGTCCGCCTCCGTGGGTATGCGGAAGGACCGCTTACCGTTGGAAGGACGGACAGCGACGGCGTATAGGACCTGCGTCATGCGGCCCGCTTGCGCCTCGTCCTTGATGTAGCTTTCGTCGATGACCTGGCCGTCCCACGGTGAGAGGCCGTCGCCGCGGCGGACGGTGCCGCGGCGCGGGTCAAAGTCGATGGCGGCGCCTTCCACGACCTCGAACTCGGGCTCGTCAAGCTCCTGCCCCGCGCGATGCGTTACGAGTCGGACGGCGATTTCCTTGCCCTTGTCTGTACGCAGACTCCAGTCGGGCACCAGGGGGACGGTCTTGCCGGTGCGAGGACATGCCACCGCCTGCGCCCAGATGTAGGTGAGTACCTGGNCGTCCCGACCGGAGGGGAAGTAGCGCGAGATCCTGTCCTGGACCCGGCCGACGAGCTTCCCACCCCACTGCTGGAGGTCGGGCAGGATGCCGAGCCCGAACTGTGCCGGGAACTGCACGCCTGCCCGAAGCAAGCAGGCGGCGACGCCGTTCAAGTCGTTCGCAAAGGTNCGCATTCCGAGGCGGGCGGCTGCGAACGGAATGCTTCCGCCGCCAGCTGTCAGGTCGGCGACGAGAGGCGCCTCTCCCCAAGTGTGGCTCAGCACGGCGGCGAGCAGGTTAAGGTTTTCTCGGTCCGGATGGTTGCGGAACGCCTGCTTATAGGTGTATGGGTTGGGTATTCGCCGCTTGTTGGCCACGGCTTCGTCGTAGGCCTTGCGTGCGGCTATGGGGTCGCCCCAGATTCCGACCATGTGTAGGAGCCACTGGCGGTAGGTGTGTTCGTCCGCGAGGGGCTTGGTATCCGGGAACGCTTCGGCGAGGTCTTTGCTCCACGCGGGTAGAAGCCCGGCGAGGACTACTGCCGCGCTGGCCACGAGAGGGCGTCGCGCCCACCACACGTGTAGGAAGGACAGTGGTGGCAGGGCGCTCGCGGCGGCGCGTTCGCGGCGGGACTCAACGCCGAGTTCGGCGACCGGGAGCCAGTCCTCTGCGAGGACATGCGGGGTCACAGTGGTGCTGGGAAGCATTATGGTCTCACTCCGCTGCGAGGAACAGACGCAGGGCACGGCGGACTCGGTCGGCGTCGGGTCCAACGGCCTTCGCGTACCAGTAGTAGGTCTCCTCCGTGCTCATGGACGCCACCGCAGCGACAAGCGCGCCGATCCTGGTCGGCTTTGTCACCCTCTGCGTGGCGAAGAGGGTGAGGGCGAGCCGGACGCCGGCCGCCTCGTCGAGCACGACCGGCTGTCTGCGGGACGGCGAGAGCACACTGTGAGGCTTACCACTGGCGCGGACCGCGGTGAGCAGGGCGCTAAGAATCCGGGAGGTCTGTAATGGGGTGGCGGTGGCGACAGTGGTGGCCAGGCTGCGCTCCCGGCTGCCGTAGGACTCGTCGAGCCTGACTCCGTAACCCTCATACCCATCCCGCCCGGACGCCGGGAGGATGTGCAGGCTGAACGCCCGGACGGCGAAGGTTCGTGCCTGTCGGGCAGGCACGNACCGGGTCCGGGCAGCGGTCACGCCAGTGTTCCATCGAGGGTGACCTCGGCCGGGGCGAGTTTGCGTACCACCGTGTCGACTTGTACCAGGGCGGGATCGTCGACGTCGACACCGGCCTCTCCGAAGTCGACGCTGACCACCATGCTGCCGTCGACCTCGCTGGCCGCCTTCAGTAGCGGCGCGAGCTTGGCGCTGACCTGCTGGTAGTCCATCTTGTCGCCATTGAGGTGGACCTGGACCCAGCCGTCCAGGCCGGGCAGCTCCGCGGTCACGTCGACGGCGACGGTGATCTGGTGTTTGGGCAGCTGGGCTAGTGCCATCGTCATCAGGTCGAGGTCACCAGTGCCGCGGCCGCTGTCGCCCTGCACCGTCAAACGCAGCATCGCGAGGGGGCGGTTCTTGTCGACAAGATCGTCCCGGAAGTTGGTCAGGGCAACGCCCGCAGGCCCGGTCTTCGGGTCGATGCGGGTCACCCGCCGCGTGTCACCGATCACCACGCCAAGCCGGTCAGCCTCGCTGCGGGTGAGGACATGGAAGGTGTCGAGCGATCGTTCGCGGATCTCCTTGACCCCGAGCGCTTTCACCCCGCTCGCCGGGATGGCCGAGGTCACCACTAGCTTGCTCTGCCGGAATGCCTCCGCAAGGACGTCGGCGACCTGCGCCTTCGCCGGCTCCTTCCGGCAGCGCTGTTCTAGGGCAGCTCGCAGAGTCGGTCCTATCATCTGGGTCGTAACGACTGCGAGCACGTCCTGCACGGTGGGGGCACGACCGAGCAGCCCCCGGGAGGCCGCCTCCGCGGCGGCTAGGAGCTGTGCCGTGTCGGAGATCATGATCGCGGGCATGGGGCCGCCAGCGCCGTACGCCTTTCCTGCGTCGGCGTCGTAGTAGACCCAGCCGTCGTGGGTGATCCCTTTCTTGATCGCGTCCGTGAGCAGGGTCGCGTCGAGCAGGATTTGAGCGCCCGGGTCCCGCCAGAACCACTCTGCGACCTTCTTGGTCGTTGTTGCGGCCGGTGTAGCCCAGGCGCGATCGTGGAGCCAGTCTGTTGAGATCGGCTGATCGCGGATCTTGCCCTCGTTCGCCAGCAGGTTCCGTATCGTGCGGACCGCGCTCCTCTCCGCGTCCCCCTTCTGAGCCGCTGGCAGCTCGCGGTGCGTGAGGTTCCCCGAACCAGCGTCCCGTACTGGGAAGTAAACGTGCTTGTAGCACCGTGTTATCGCGATCCTGGTGTTCAACAGGCTGTCGTCATACATCCTGCTGACCTTCGCCTGGACCTCTGAGGCGAAGGTCGCCATCCGCGCGGGCTCGGCAAGCAGTGCCTCTAGGGCGAGTCGAGCACGGACCTGGTCCTTGAGGTTCTCCACCGCCTCGGCGTCGGCGACCANGAACACGACTGAGTTGAGGAACGTTCTCAGCTGGCCGGCGGCCGTCGCGTGCTCGCGAATCTCCTGTACCTGCCGGGGAGGGGATCCGGCGTGGCGTCCCACGACGGACACGTGGTCGTAGTCGAACACGGCGACGCGCAGCCGTGTCGTGTCCTCCACCTCGGCGGGGCTCGCTGGGAANGGGACGGCCAGGATGCCGCTGTCGTTGGCGAATGCCTTGCGGACGAGTTCCTTTGTCTCCTCCGTCGTCCGAGTGTTCGGGATGTCCCGCTTCCCATCCTCGACAATCTTGTTGACGTTAGGTTCGGTGTGGAACCGCCACCGCGTGCCGTCATAGGTAAGGTGCCAGCAGACCCGCTCGGCCTCTCTCAGCGCCTCATCAAGGATCTCCGGGTCCTCACCCGGGCGGAGGGTGCCCAGGACGTACTCGGCCGGACCGGCGCCGACTCCCGCCTTCAGCTCGAGGGAGTGTAGGAACACGGTGCGTGCCACCCGGGTGGCATATGCCGGCCGGCCGTGGAAACGCGTCTGGTCGACCTGCCCGCAGTGCGAATCCGGGCCGGCGATGTCCACCTGGGCGACCCCGGCGAAGGGCGCACGCTCCACCGCGACGGTGAGTCTGTTCAGGACGGCGGGCCGGGCCAAGTCGATGTCGGCCACGTTCACGATCGCCGCGTCGTCGTCAGTCTCCCATATACCGGCGACGACCTCGGCAAGGAGGCGCAGCGCCCCGCGCGCCCGATGGAAGGTCGGGATACCGCTCAGCCGCTTGTCCAACACTCGGATCAGCTCAGGGTGAAACGGGTATGAGGCCGTCACCGCCTCGGCGTAGGCAGCGGGGCTGTCCGCTCCGCCGCCGAGCGGCACTGCGCCGTGCACAGCCTCGTAGAGGCCCCTGTACGCCTCGCCGGCCTCCCGCGCCGCAGCCGCGTCAATGTCGGCGAACAGGCGTCGCTTAAGGATCTCCGCGATCTCCCGGTCCGTCGCAGGCTCGATGACGAAGCCGGAACGAGCAAGGACGCTTGTCGCCTCACCCCGGGTACGGTCGGCGTGACCTAGGCTCTCGTCGAGCATGGCTCCGAGCCGCGCGGTCTCCTTCGCGTAGGCGTCGCCCGCTCCCGCCAAGCTGACGATTACGACCGTGTTGCGGTCGCCCATCGCAACCTCGAAGAGGTTCTTGAGGAAGACCGGGATCTGCGCGGCGCTTCGGCGTACCTCCTCGCTCCCGGACTCGGCGACCTGCCGCAGATGCTGCGCGATCTCGTCGATCATCACGACGGTCTTGCGGCCACCGAACGCCTTGCGCAGTGTCTCGGTCCCGGGAGCGGTGCGTGCTTCGTCGCTTGCCTGCAGCACCGCGTGCGCCTTCGCGCCCAGCTGTGCGCCGATCTCCCCCCACACCGTGTGTGTCGTCAGCCCGTTCGTCACCAGCCCGCTTATCGGGTCGAGTGCATCGCCGACGACCGCCGCGACCTGCACTGGCCCGTCGGGGAGCAGGGACGGGTCGACGAAGTTGGCGATGTCGGCGGGGCGGGCACCACGTGCCAGGTGGTAGACGGCCATGAGCGAGTGGGTCTTCCCGCCGCCGAAGCTCGTCTCCGCACGCAGGACACCATGCTCCCCCTCTGCGCCCTTCACCTCGGCGAGTCGGCCGAACGTCCTGGAGATCAGTTCCCGGAGGCCGGTCGTCGGATAAGTCAGTGTGAAGAACCGGTCCGGATCGCCGTAGACCTCGTAGCCGTCCGCGTCCCGCACGACCTTGTCTAGCTGGGCTGCGAACTGGTTGTCGCTCATTGAGCCGGCCAGAACGTCCTTGCGTGGCTCGCAGGTCTCGCGAACCGATCGCAACGCCACGGCAGATGCCCCCNNATCGCGCCAGCCAGCGGACCAGGCTCACCCGGGAGCTTGGAGGTGTGGCGGCCATCTATGACATAGCTATCTTGTCACGCTACGTCGCGTAATTGCCACCCAGTGGGCAGGCTGGCATCGTGCGCCAGTGGATGGCGCCGGCCGCTGCTGCGGTGACCCTGGCGGTAGCGAGATCCGACAGGGGCAGCAGCAGTCTGCCGGCTGGCTGACCAGCCCAGACCGAGCGGCTGACCAGGTCGGTCAACGGTTCGATCCCGCCCGTTTCAGATCTCGATCGGCGAGCAGGTGTACGCCGCAGCTTCTCCGAGGGCCACTACGTTTAGCGACGACCACCCGACACCCTGGGCTCCGCGTCCAACCTCGCCGTCATGCTGACCAAGCTTTAGCCTCGATCTTTCGCCTGGTGGCTGGGTCGGTTTGTCGGTCGTCCCGCCCCGTTTTTGATGTTGAGTTGTGTGGTCGGGCTGTGACGGGGTGGCCCGCTGTCGCGCGGGCTGGGGCGCCGGTCCACGGCCGGAGCTGGTGCGGGTCGTCGGGGCAGGGCAGGTCTGGGCGCTATCCGGGGTCGGGCAGCGCACGGAGGATGGTCAGGGCCTGGACGGTCAGCGCTGCCCACCGATGGTGGGCGGGGAGGTGTACCACGGTCTTGCGGGCGTGGTGGGCGACGCGTCCGGCGATGGTGAACAGCCTGTGCCGTAGGCGTTTCGGTTCCCACCGGCGGGCGGTGTGGCAGGCCAGAGCGAGCATCTGGGTCCAGGCGAGCAGGTCCAGGGCCAGCGCCACGACGGCGCACCAGACCCTGTTCTGGGCGAAGTCGTGCAGGGGCAGGTTGGTCAGACCGGTGTCCTTCGCGGCGCGGATACGGTCCTCGCAGCGGGCCCGCCGGCGGTGGNGCAGCTCCAGGTCGGCGAGCTGCCCGCGGCGGGTGTTGGTCGCGAACGCGGTGGCGCGGTTGCCGTCGGGGTCGGTGATCCGTAGCTGGGCGCCGGGGTGCGGGCGTTCCTTACGCACGATGACCCGCATGCCCTCCGGCCAGCCGGACAGGTCCATCAGCCCGGTCAGCTCGGCGACCCACGCGCCGTCGCGGGGCTGCCCGTCACCGTCGTAGGCGGGTGTCCACGCCCCCGCGGGAACCTTCGCGATCAGCTCGGTGGTGCTTTCGGGCAGGGTGAACCCGACCGAGTAGGCCAGCCGCCGCTGGTGCAGCCAGTCGAGGAACGCGTGCGTGCCGCCGCCGCTGTCGGTCCGGATCAGTACCGACCGGCCCCGGCGTAGCCGCCGGGGTAGCTGGGCGAGTGCGGTGGTGGCCACGGTGACGTGGTCGGCGGCGGTGTTGGCCCCGGCGTTACCCGGTCGCAGCAGCACCGCCAGCGGCTCACCCGACCCGTCGGCACCATGGTCGGCGAACGCCCACAGCNGGTGGAACCCGAATCCCTTCTTCCAGGTCCGGTCGGCGTTCTCCTTCTCCGAGTGGGCGGTGACCAGGGTGGCGTCCAGATTGACGACCAGCGGATTCTCGGTGGAGATCTCGGCGTGCGGGGCGTGCGTGCCGGCCAGTTCCCACAGCTGGGCCCGGGCGAGGGCCCGGGCGGCGTCGACCGCCTTCAGCGCCTTCTCGACGTCGACGGCGAGGCGGTCGACCGTGCGGGACACGGTCGGGTCCGAGGCGACCCGTCCGAACACGGCTGGTTCCGCGCGTAGGAGCGACACGTCCGCGAGGCAGTCTCCGCCCAACGCCAGCGACAGCGCCAGGTCACACAGCACTTTGCCCGGGTCGTGCACCGCCCGGTCCGGCCNCCATCGCGCCAACGCCGCCGACAGCNCCTGCCCGAGTCCGCTGGCCCGGACCGTCTCGGTCAGTATCAGCCCGCCCGCGTGCGACACGATTCCACGCCCGGCGGCGTCCACGCGGACAGACGGGTACAGGGCGGTAGTCTTCACCGCGAAGGTGCTCCTTGGTACGGGGTGGGTCAGGTCCTCAGCAAGCCCGATCCTCCCAGCTCAGGAGCACTTTCCTATTCCTGGCACCCCAACAGACAATCATCCCGGTGAAAGCCCGAGGTTAGGGATCTGCCGGGGCGGGTGGACGAGGACACCCTGGCCCGTCGGCGCCGGGTCCTCGGCGAGGACCAACCCGATACCCTGACCGCCGCCGCCAACCTGGCCGATCAACTGATCTCCCTCGGTGACTATGAGGGGGCGCGGTGCTGTTGGTGGATACGCCGGCCCGCCGGCGGCGGGTGCTGAGAGAGGAGAATCCCTCCACCCCTCAGCGGACGGCGGGAGTGCTGGCCGGGCCGCCCGCCGTCCCCGCGCCGATGGCTAAGAGGTTGTCTCAGGTGGGGAGTTTCTTCCAGCAGGTGATCGCGGCGGCGAGGCAGAGGAGCCCAAGGAAGTTATGGCCATTGCGTTCGTAGCGGACGGCCAGCCGGCGGTACCCGTCAAGNCAGGCGATCATCCGTTCGATCTTCCACCGGTACTGGCCGAGACGTTCGGTGCTCTCCACGCCGCGTCGGGCGATGCGTACCGCGATGCGGCGCCGGCGTAGGAAACGGCGCAGGTACGGGTAGTCGTAGCCCTTGTCGGCCCGCAGCTTGGCGGGTCGGCGTCGCCGCGGCCCACGCCGGGACCGGATCGCGGGGATGCTGGCGACCAGCGGGATGAGGGC
>NZ_LJJX01000094.1:0-12330 GCF_001421075.1 Frankia sp. CpI1-P
TCCTGCAGGGGGTCGCCGACGTGCCCGAACTCCAGATCGAGCAGCGCGGTGATGCGTCCGCCGGAGTGCAGGAGCTGCCCGGCGTCCCAGACGATGGCCGACTCGCGGCCGCGCGAGTCGGGACGGTGCCGCGACAGCCACCCCAGCACGAACTCCTGGAAGGGGTCGGGCCGCTTCTTCAACTTCCGGTAGGCGGACTCCTCGAAGTGCCGCAGACCCACCGCGCCGGGATCCTCGCCGGCACCGGCGCGCACGATGCCCNCGTCCACGAACGGCGCCACGTCGAGCGCGTGCAGCCGGACGAGAATGTCGATGTNGTCCTCCATCGCCCGGCGGCGTTCGTCGTCCGGGACGCCCTCGAAGGAGTCCCGCCCCTCGACGCGCGCCATCACGTAGGCCCGCGGCTCCTCCGACCAGCCGTAGACGGCCGGCACCGGAATGCCGTGCTCCTGCAGGACCGACTGGAAGCGCATCTCGTGGCGCAGCGGGAACGCCGACGGCGAGTCGACCCGCTCGCCACGCACATACAAGGGCAGGATCTCGCCGTCGCGTTCGACATCGACCCACCAGGCCGGGCGCCAGCGCGCCTGCCGCTCGACGCGCACGACCTTCCCGCCCACCTCACGTTCCAACCAGCCCGTGATCCATTCGGCGTGCCCGTCACTACGGTCAGGCAACCTGGCCTCCCAGCGTCATCGCGGCCGGGACCCCTGTTCCCACGCCACACTCGTCACCGACCTGCCGCGGTATCTCGGTCTTCGGGCCGCACGCATGCGCAGGGCGGGGTACGAAGGTCAGCATGAACGTCGCGGCACCGGATGTCACGGAGATGTCACGGTCTCGGTGGAACTGCGGCTGTCCGGGCGAGCTTGCCGGGCGAGCTCGTCAGCGCCCTCGTCTCCGTCAGATATCCGACCGGGGCAACCGCGGCGTCGGGTCTGGCGCGGCACGGGATACGGGATCATTGGCAGAAGCGGCGGCGANCCCCAGCCCCAGCCCCAGGCGGTGATGGACGACAGTGCGCAGGCCGATTGGCGTCCGTTCGACCGGCTCGATCTCGGTCGGGCTCGCTCTGGCGATGGCGGTGGCGACGCTGGTGGGCGTGCTGGGGACCAGCGCGGGCTCGGCGTTTCTGCCGGTCACGGACAGCGGTGCGTGGCTGTGGAGCACGGCGAAGGGGTGGGCCACCCACATCAACGGACCGTCCGGACGGCCCGACTTCAACGTCCCGGTGCCAGATACCCNCGGCCACCGGATCGAGCTCAGCCAGGATGGCGTCTCCGTGCTGGTCTCCGACCGCGACACCGGTGTGGTCAGCAGGATCGACCCGGCCGGCATGGGGCTGCTGTCCCGGCCCTTCGGCCACGGCTCGTTCCGGGTCGTCGCGCATGGTGGCACCGCCTATCTCGTCGAGGATGCGACCGGGACGGTGATGCGGATCGACCCGAAGACCCTCGACGTGATCGGGGCGCGGCTCGAGGTGAAGGCACCGGTCACCGGTGCCGGGATCGCCGACGACGACACGCTGTGGCTGTCCGTGGCGCGAAGCGGCGAAATGATCGCGATCCGCGACGGCAAGATCATCAAGCGGGTTCGGGTCGGCCGGCCGGACGGCGCGCTGGCGATGACCATCGCCGACAATCAACCGGTGGCGGTGGACGGCACGGCGCCGGCGCTGGTCCCGGTGGCGGTCGACGGCCCGCGCGCGCCGAGCGCGCTGCCGCCGCCCGCCGGCCAGGGCCGCCGGCTGCTGGTCGCGCCGTCGCTGGAGGGCAGGGTGGTGCCCGTGCTCGTCGAGGGGACGGACGTGATGTTCCTCGTCGATCTGGCGGCCGGGTCCGGTCCGCGGGCCGTGCGTACGGTGCGGCTGGTCGGGCAGTCGCCGGCCAGCCGGCTGGGCGCCCCGGTGATCGCGGGCGGCCGAGTGTACGTGCCGGACGACGGCACCGGACAGGTGCTGGTGTACGACCGCGACCACCAGCGGTTCGAGGAACCGATCCGGATCGCGGGTGGCCCCGGGCTGCTGACCCTGTTCGTCCGCGCCGGCTCGGTGTGGATCAACAACGCGGACGGCTCCCAGGCCGTCTCGGTCGGGCCGGACGGCCGNCGCCACCAGGTGGACAAGTACGCCCCGGGCGTCCCGGAGCCGGCCCGCAGCGCCGATCCCCACCTCCCCCAGCCGCCGCAGGTCGCCACGAACGCGCCGCGCGTCGTCGTGCCGCGCGTACCGCCGTCGCGCCCGCCGGCGACGCGGGTACCGGCGGTGCGGCCACCCCCTGCCTCCCGGCCGTCGACGCCGGCGCGGGTCCCACCCGGCCCGCTGCCCGGGCCCGGCCCGATCGTTCCGCCCTCGCAGCGGCCCCCGAGGACGCCGCCCGCGACCGCGCTCCCGCCAGGGCCCACGGGGCCGCCACGGACGGCCCAGCCACCGCCGGCGACGACCCCGCAGCAGACGCCACCCGCGCAGCCCGTGCCCGTTCCGCCGCCGCCACCGGCCGCGCCCGGGGTACCCGGCGTGCGGGCGGTCGCCGCCGCCGGCGCGATCACCGTCACGGTGACGGCACCGGCGGCCGGCGGACTGGTGACCAGCTACGCGCTGACCACGAACCCGGGCGGGACCCGCACCCTGACCGCGCCGGGCACGGTCACCATCGCGGTGGCCGGGTGCGCGACCGCGACCGCCAGCGCCACCGCCACCGGTCCGGGCGGCACGTCGGCGAGCTCCGCCACCGCGCAGGCGGTCGGCTGCGTCCCCCCGGGCGCGGTGCGCAACATCGCCTCGGCCGCGGTCCAACCTCCGACCAACAGTCCGGGGGACATCCGGGTGACCTGGGACCCGCCGGCGGACACCGGCGGCGGCGCCCTCGACTACGTGGTCACCGTCCACTACTCCACGATCAACGGAGTGACGCCGCAGGACCAGATCGCGGTGGTGACCGGGACGAGCTACGAACGGGGGAGGGCCGCCGGCCGCGACCCGTACTCGCGGATCAGCGTCGCCGCGCGCAACGCGGCCGGCACCGGGCCCGCGGTCGTCGGCTACACGCCGGGCGGGTGACCGGCGGGTGGCCGGCACGCGGCCTGACGTGCATCCGACAGCCGTGGGACAGCCCGGCACCAGCAAACCTCCCATCGCCGCCACCTCCGGCCGGCTAGTCTGGGACGAAGCGTGGCAATGAAGACACGGATCGTGCAGCCGCCGTGACGCCCGCGAGGGGGGATCGTGCCAGAACGCCAGGACGACGCCGGCTGGGGGGACTTCGCCGCGGCGTTCCAGGCCGTGGTCGACAATGTGGGGCTGGTGATCCGCGGCAAGACCGACGCCGTCTCCCAGGCCCTCACCTGTCTGCTCAGCGGCGGCCACCTGCTGCTGGAGGACGTCCCCGGGCTCGGTAAGACGTCCCTGGCCCGGGCACTGGCCGCCTCCGTCGAGGCGAGCTGCCACCGGGTCCAGTTCANCCCGGACCTGCTGCCGTCCGACATCACCGGGGTGACCGTCTACCACCAGGGTTCCGACGCGTTCACCTTCCACGAGGNCCCGGTGTTCGCCCACGTGGTGGTCGCGGACGAGGTGAACCGGGCGTCCCCGAAGACGCAGTCGGCGCTGCTGGAGGTGATGGAGGAGAACCGGGTCACCGTCGATGCGGTGAGCCACTGGGTGCCCCGGCCGTTCTTCGTCGTCGCCACCCAGAACCCGGTCGACATGGATGGCACGTACCCGTTGCCGGAGGCGCAGCTCGACCGGTTCCTCATGCGGGTGCGGGTCGGCTNCCCCGACCGCGCCGCCGAGCTCGCGATCCTGCGCGACCGCCGGTCCGGGCTGCGGGTCGAAGACCTCCAACCGGTGCTCACCACCGACGACGTCCTGGCTCTGGTCGCGCTGGCGGCGCAGGTGCACGTCGCGGACAACGTCAGCGGCTACGTCGTCGACCTGGTGACCGCCACCCGGTCGCTACCCGGCCTGCGGCTGGGCGCCAGCCCCCGCGGCAGCATCGCGCTGCTGCGGGCGGCGCAGGTGCAGGCCGCCGCGGCCGGCCGGGCGTTCGTGATCCCGGAGGACGTGCAGCGACTCGCGGCCCCCGTCCTCGCGCACCGGCTGCTGGTCACCCCGGACGCCGAGCTTCGGGGCTACACCGGCGAACAGGCGGTCGCCGAGGCCCTGGCCGCCGTGCCGGTGCCCCGGACACTCACCGGGGTCTGACCGGCATGGCCGCGGCACCCGCGACGCCCCGGGCGGCCCGACCCGCAGCCGCCCCGGGCTGGCTGCGCCGCGTGCGCGGGACCATCACGCCGACCGGTTTCGGGGTTCTCGCCGGCGTCGTCGTCACGGGCACGGCCGCCGGGGTGCTGCGCTTCCCGGAGTTGGCGGTGCTCGCCGTCGGCGGCGTGGTGGCGTTGCTGTGCGCCGCCGCGCTGGTCGCACGCCAGCCCCGGTTCACCGTGGAGATCGAGGTGACGCCGATGCGGGTCGGCCGCGGCGAACCGGCGATCGCCGGCGTCACGGTGCACAACGTCGGCTCCCGGACGGTGATCGGCCCGGTGCGGCTGCGCCTGCCGTACCGAACAGGCCTCGGACCTACGACGAGCCTCGGACCTACGGCAGAGCCCGGAGCCGCGACAGAGCCCGTGGGCGGGGCCGAGGGCGCCGGGGCCGAGGGCGCCGGGGCCCGGAGGCCGGAGGCCGCCGAGGCCGAGATCCGGTCGCTGCCGCCCGGGGCACGCCGCATGATTGCCATCCCGCTGCCGACCGGGCGCCGCGGGTTGCTCCGGGTCGGGCCGGCCGAGCTGGTCACCAGCGACCCACTCGGGCTGTTCGCCCGGACGCAGCAGCGGGGTCGACCAGCGGTCGTGCACGTGTACCCGGTGGTCCAGCCGCTGGCACCGCTGCCGTCCACCCGCGCCGGCCGCCCCGACGGCCTGCCGGTCGACAGCGAGACCCAGGGCGGGGTGACCTTCCACCGACTGCGGGAGTACGCGCCCGGCGACGACCCGCGCCACCTGCACTGGCGGTCCAGCGCCCGCGCCGGCACGCTGCTGGTCAGGCAGTACGTCGACCCGTCGGAACCCGCGACGACGGTGGTGCTCGACACTCGGCGCCGGGCGTACCCGCCGGGTGATCCGGGTGCCGCCGCCTTCGACGCCGCGGTGGACGCCGCCGCGTCCGTGCTTCTGGCGTCCGCGCGGCTGCGGTTCCCGGTGCGGCTGTGCACCACCGCCGGCCTGCGGCTCACCCTCAGCGGCGGCCGGGCCGACGAGACCACGGCCCTGGACGCGCTGGCCGGGGTGGAGCTGATCGACTCGGGCCCGCCCGGTCCGGGTTCCGGCGGCGGCCCGGCCGCCGGACAGACGCTCACGGCCTCGGTCCGCGGCTCCTCTCGGCGCGCCATCGGCACGCTGGCTCTGGTCAGCGGCACGCAGGACGCTGCCGCGACGGTCAGCGCCGCGGCGGTCGCGGTCGGATACGAGCGGGTGGTCGTGGTCCGGGTCGGTGAAACCGGCGGCCTGTCCTCGCTCGGCGGCGGACGACTGCGGGTGCTGGACGTCCGCGACGCCGCCGGCCTCGCGGTGCTCTGGCCGGCCTCGACGGGGGTCCGGCCCCCGACGGAGGGCGGCCGGTCCCCGGCGGGGGGCGGCCGGTCCCCGACGGACGGCCTGCGGTGACCGCACGCCTCGCCGCGCTGGGTGTCGTCGCCTGCCTTGCGGGGCTGGCCGGCGCTGCCTTCCACCGGGGGTTCGGCCTGGGAGCCGTCCTCGGCCCGGTGGTCGCGGCCGCGGTCATCCCGGTGGTGCTGGCCGCACTGCTCGCCCGGGGCGGCCGCCGGCCCCCGCCGCTGCCGGTGTCGTTCCTGAGTTCGGCCGTGCTGTGGCTGGCCGTCGTCGCCGCGACGTTGTTCCGCGACGGTTCGCCGCACGCCCGCGGCGTGCTCCCGGCGGTCGCCGACGGCCTGGTCAACGGGAGCACCCGGCTGCTCGACACGACCCTGCCCGCGCCGGATTCCCCTGACCTGCTGGTCGTCCCGCAGGCGCTGACGTGGCTGGCCGCCCTCGCCGGCGCCGAACTGGTGCTCAGAACACGGTCGGTGCTGGCACCGGCGCTACCGGCGCTGGTCGCCTTCGGTGTGGCCGTGACGGTGACGGTGTCCGGCCCGGGCTCCAACCTGGGCATCGCCGGCGGCCTGGTGGTCGCCGCCGGGGCGCTGGCCCTGTGCCGGCGGGCCGAACCGCGGGCGCCCTCGGACCACGGCCGTCCCACCTGGCCCGAGTCGGCCGGTCGGATCGACGCGCGCCGCTCGACGCTGGGCCTCACCGTGGTCGCCGCGACCGCCGCCGTGGCGCTCGCGGCCGGTCCGGCGCTGCTCGTCCCGAGCGCCGGACCGTACGACCTGCGCGCGCACCGCAGCGTCCCGTCGCACCCGCAGCCGACGGTGAGCCCGCTCGACTTCGTCTCCGCCTGGCTGCGCTCGCCGGGCGAGGCGCTGTTCACCGCCGCCCCTCCCGTCTCCCGCAACATCCGCCTGGCGGCACTCGATCGGTTCGACGGGCAGCAGTGGACACCGTCGGCGCGGTTCACCCCCGCCGGCGGTCGGGTACCACCGGCGCCGGGCGGACCGCCGGCCGCGGACCGGATCAGCCAGGACATCACCATCGGCACCCTGCCAGGCGTGTTCCTGCCCCATGTCGACCGACCGGTCACCCTCACCGGTGCCGACCTCGCCGTCGACACCGCCGGCGGGAGCCTGATCTCGAGCAGTCCGCTGGTCCCCGGGCGCGCCTACCGCGTGACGTCCGCCGTGCCGCGCGACCTGAGCCCGCAACAGCTCGCGGCGCTGCGGATCGCGAGCGGCACCTCGTCGGACGCGGCCCGGACCCTCCCACCGGGGCTGCCGGCGCCGATCGCCGCGGCGGCGCGGGAGGTGGCAGCGGCCGGGGGCACCCCGTTCCAGCGGGCCTACCGGCTGGAACAGTTCCTGCGCACCCGGTTCACCTACGATCCGGAGGCCCCGTCCGGCCACGCCTACGGTCACCTCGCCTACTTCCTCGACCGCAGCCACACCGGCACCTCGGAGCAGTTCGCCACGGCGTTCGCGGTCCTCGCCCGGGTCCTGGGCCTGCCCAGCCGGGTGGTGGTCGGCTTCCACCCCGCCGGCCTCCCCGCGACCGGCGCGGCCCCGGTCGGAACGGATCGGACGAAGAATGATCGGACGGGGGCCGGTCGGACGGGGGTTGTGCGGGCCGGGGATGTGCTGGTGTGGCCGGAGATCGACTTCGCCGGGGCCGGATGGGTGCCGTTCTACCCGACGCCGCAGGCAGCGGGCCCGCATGGGGGGTCGGTCGCCACCTCTGCCCAGGGGGAGCCGGCCGGTCGGGCCGAGCAGGTCACCGAGGCCGCCGCCGTGCCACCGCAGTCCGTGGTGCAGTCCGCGCCGGCCGGGTCCCGGTCGTCCTCGACCCCGGTCGGCGCTCTCGCCGGGCTGGCCCTGGCCGGCGCGGTGGTGATCGCCGGGGTGGCCTACGTCGTCCTCGGTCTGTCCGCCCCGGCCCGCCGCCGGCGACGACGGCGGGCGGCGGACGGCGACCGGGAGCGGGTGGTCGGCGCCTGGCTGGACACGCTCGAGTCGCTGGACCGGGCCGGTGCGCCGGTGCCGCCCTCAGCGACCCCGACGGACGTCGTCGACCTCGGATCGGCCCTGGTGGGACCGGGCGGACGGGCCCCGCTGACCGCTCTCGCCCGTCTGGCCACCGCGGCCCTGCACGGGCCGGACATCCCCGGCGCACCGAGCGCCGTGAGCGGACGAGAGGCCGAGGCGGCCTGGCAGCACAGCGCGACGATGCGCACCGAACTGCGCCGCGTCACCCCGCGCAGCCGCCGGGCCCGCCGGTGCCTCGCGCCCGCCGCGGTCTTCGGCTCGGCCCACCGGATCGAGCCCCGGTGAACGAGCACGAGGGCGAGCACGAGGGGCCGATCATCGCCGGCTACCGCTCGCTACGGCCGATCGCGCAGGGCGGCTTCAGCATCGTCTACACGGCTTACCAGGACAAGCTGGACCGCACCGTCGCCGTCAAGGTCATCAATGCGGACCTGCTCGACGCTGCGGCGGCCCGTCGTTTCGCCCGGGAATGNCGGGCGACCGGGCGCCTTACCGGCCACCCGAACATCATCACGGTGTTCGAGGTGGGCTCCACCCGCGACCGCCGTCCGTTCATCGCGATGCAGTACCTCCCGGCCGGCTCCATGACCGACCGGCTGCGGCGGGAAGGCCCCCTCGGGACGGCGGAGACCCTCCGCGTCGCGGCGCAGATCGCCGACGCCCTGCACGCCGCGCACAGCCTGCAGATCCTGCACCGGGATGTGAAGCCGGGCAACATCATGCTCTCCGATCGCGGGGACCCGGTGCTGAGCGACTTCGGCATCGCCACCCTGGGACTCGGCACCGACAGGTCGGGTACCGACGGCGCCTTCACCGTGGCCTACTCCGCGCCGGAGGTCCTGCAGGGCTCCCCCGCCAGCGTCGCCTCCGACCTCTATGGCCTGGGCGCGACGATCTACACTCTGCTGTCCGGGACTCCGCCGTTCGGCTGGCTGCCCGGTGACTCCACCCCAGCGATGATCCTGCGCATCCTCCACGACGAGATCCGCCCCCTGCGACGGGCCGACGTCCCGGACGAGGTGGAACGGGCGCTGCACGCGCTGATGTCCCGGGATCCGTCCCGTCGGCCGGGCAGCGCCGCGGAGGCGGCGGCCGAGCTGCGTCGGCTGAACGCGGTGCTGGGCTTCACCGTCCGTCACACGCCACTGAGACCCGTCGGCGAGCCGACCCCGCCGCCGGTGTCCACCGGTATCGGGCCCGGTCCCGGTGGTCACGACGCCGCGGAAGNCGCGCGCGCCGCGCACACCGACGCCGCGCACACCGACACCGCGCGTGCCGACACCGCGCCCCCGTCGCCCGGCGATGCGCCCACCGCCGTCCAGCCCGGGCCTGCCCCCGCACCCCCCGCCGATCGCGCGTTCCCGGCCGCGCCGGCGACCGGCACGACCGCACCGGCGCAGCCGAGGGCCGTCGATCCGGTGACCCCGCAGGTGGCGGCGGGGGGACTGGATGCCGCCGGCGGCGGCCAAGGCGAGGATCTGCTCGTGGCCGGTCGTCGGTCGATCCGCCGGGTGCCGTTCCTGCTGATGATCGTGACCGTCGCCGCGTTGGGCGTGCTCCTCGTGGTCCTGGTGGCAGCCGTCATCGCCAGTCGGAACGACCAACCGACGGCGGGCGTCGCCACCACAGCCACCTCGACGGTCCCGCCCAGCACGGTCGCGGCGGCGCGACCGCACCGTCTACAGGTCGCCGACCACGGCACGGTGGCCGTCCTGACCTGGCAGAACGGCTCGCCGTCCACCAGCCTGGTGCTGCAACGTCGAGGCTCCGAGGACGAGAGCAGACTGACGACACTGAGCGCCGGCCAGACGGTGTACTCCGACCAGATCGAACCCACCCGGCCCTACTGCTACCAGATCGGCCAGGTCCTCGGCGTCTATCAGGCCCAGGATGCTGCACCGAGGACCACCGTCGCCTGGTCCNGATACACCTGCATCCGGAACGCGACCCCGCCCGCATCCTGACCCGGCGAGCCGGGTCGCACAGGGGGGCAGCCCCCTGCCGAAGAGGGTGTCCAGGCCCCTCGTGGCCGCGGCCGGGCGCCACGAGTCTGAGGGTCATGACGCAGACGCCTCCCGCTACGGCCGCCGTCCGGACCCCGGCATCCCACGGAGCGCGCGCTGGCCCCCCGACCTGGCCCGCGGCGCGATGCTGCTGTTCATCGCGCTCGCCAACGCCGGGAACTGCGCCTTCGCCGGCCAGCCCGGCCTCGACGGCACGCCGCACGGCGCGGAGCGCGGCGCGGAACCGGGGCAGGTGGGCGTGCCAGTCCTCAGAGGGGAATGTCCGCCGTCCCGGTGGTGGAACGGCGGACCAGGCGCAGCGTCCGGGCGAAGCCGGCCCGGTCGGGACCGATGTCGGCGGCTTCCGCCGCGTGGGCGATCAGGGCGGTGAGCGCGTACTGGACGGTCAGCCAGGCCCACCTCTCCTGGACGGCCAGGTCTGGCAGTCGGAAGCGCAGTACCTTCCCCGGGCCGCGGAGATGGGTCTTGAGCTGGTCGTTCGCGGTCTCCTCCGCCCAGCGTTCGCCCGGCCCGCCCTTTTGCGCGCCTGGGTGATCCCGCTCGCACTCGACGGCGCCCACGCCGCGTCCCAGCAGCCGAACCGGTCCAGCGACCCGGTGACCTTCGCCGCGACCTCGGCGTCGTCGTCCGGGAACAGGCACATTCCCAGCGTCAGATACGCCGCCACATACGGCGGGAGCTTGGAATGGCCCTGCCGATAACCTGCCTGCGCTCGATTAGGCGGTGATTTGGATCATCGCTCGCCGAAGATAGTCCGGTAAGACGGACATCCTTAACCCTTGGCACATACTGTTCCAAAGGTGAGCGATNCCACCGGAATCGAGACAGACGCCGATGTGCAACACGAGGTTCCCCTCCGGCGCAACGAGGGCTTCCGTATGCTGTGGATCGGCCAGCTGCTCTCCGATACCGGCTCAGGGATCGGCCTGCTCGCCTACCCGCTGCTTATCCTGGCGCTGACTCACTCGGCGGTGCTCGCCGGGGTGGTGGGGACGTCGCGGGCCATTACCCTGCTGTGCCTNCAGCTGCCCGCCGGGGNGCTCTCCGACCGGTTCAACCGGCGGCTGACGATGATCATTTGCNACACCATGCGCGCGATCCTGCTGGCCCTGCTCGGCATCCTGGTCGTGACCCATCTCGCGTCCTGGCCGGTCGTCCTGGTCGTGTGCCTGATCGAGGGAGGCGCAGGCGCCATCTTCAACCCGGCGGCTGCCGCGGCACTGCCGGAGATCGTGCCGGACGGGCAACTGGAGCAGGCGTCGGCCGCCACCGAGGCCAGGACCTACGCTGCCGCCCTGGCCGGCCCGGCGCTCGGCGGGGCTCTTTTCGGGCTGGGCCAGGCCGTCCCGTTCCTCGCCAATGCCGTCTCCTACGTTGTCTCGTTCGGCACGGTGAACAGGATCCGGGGGCAGTTCCGCCCGGAGAACGCGGCCGAGCGCAAGGCGTTGTGGCGCGAGGTGGCCGATGGCCTGCAGTTCGTCTGGCAGGTGCCGATCCTGCGCGCGGTAGCGCTAACGGCACCCTTGCTGAACTTCGCCTTCACCGGCGTGACCTTCACCGTCACGCTCGCGCTGCGTCATCACAGTACCTCCACTGCGGTGATCGGCCTAGTGCAGGCGACCATCGCGGCCGGCGGGCTGCTNGGCGCCCTGGTGGCACCCCGGCTGCAGGGGCGCATGCGCCTGGGAGCCCTGGCCACCACGATCACCCTGGCTGGGGCCCTGCTGTTCGGTGCTGCGGCACCGCTCCTCCCGTCGCCGCTGGTGGCGGCGCCGATCGCCCTAGCGCTGCTGCTCGCGCCGGCCGTGAACGCCGCGCTGTTTGCCGCGACGCTCCGCAGTGCACCGGCAGAAATGCGCGGCCGGGTCATCAACACCGTGGTCATGGCGACTACCGCGCTGGCTGCGCTGGCGCCGCTGACCGCTGGGCTGCTTGTCCAGCACGTGTCCGGCGCCTGGGCGGTGGGCGCCTTCGCCGCCACGGCCGCCGCTGCGGCAGTGCTGTGCCTGATCCTGCCAGGTTTGCGGCATGCTNCATGAGCCGCACGGATGAAGATTTCGGCAAGGACAACGTAAAATCTATNCCCATCACGCCTTGAAACAACCGCAGCAGCGAGAGATGCCTACAGCGGAATGCGCCTGTTCCCGGACGACGACAACGCCGAGGTCGCGGCGAAGGCCCGGGAACCGTCCGAGGACGACAACCGTCGCGTACTCGCCGTCCTCGCCTATCTCGAGGGTTGCAGCCCACCTGGAGGGTGAGCATCTCACGGCGCAGGCGGAATCCGTCAAGCTGTTTGAGTCAGGNGCTTCAGAAAATTAGTTGGCCTGCTGATCGGTGTCCTGGTCGTCGGGCCGGTTGATCCACGCGGGCTTGGGGAGCTCGGGTGGGGTCGGGGGTCGGCGGACGAACCGTTCGGGGTGNGCGGCGTAGGCGGCGTCGAGCACGCTGGCGCGGGCCTGGTGGACGGTGTCGGCCTGGCCGTGGTGCACGACCGCCGGGGTCAGCAGGCCGATCCCGGAATGGCGGTGCTGGTTGTTGTAGTGGTCGAAAAATTGTCGGCACCAGGCGCGAGCCGTCTGCAGGGTCTCGAACGACGCCGGGAAGTCGGGCCGGTACTTCAACGTTTTGAAGTGGGCCTCTGAATACGGGTTGTC
>NZ_LJJX01000095.1:0-12295 GCF_001421075.1 Frankia sp. CpI1-P
CCACCGGACGGACCCTCACCATCCACCCCCAGCACACCCAGCTGGCCGCCGCCCGCCGCGAGGCCACCAACCCGGCATGGCAGGACGAGTACCGCCGCTGGCGTCCCCCGGTAGAACGCGGAATCGCCTGGCTGGTAGCCCACGGCAACCGCCGCGTGCCCTACCGCGGCGTGACCCGCAACGACACCTGGCTCCACCACCGCGCCGCCGCACTCAACCTCCGCCGGCTGATCAACCTCGGACTCNCCCACACCAGCACCAACGGCTGGNCCCTGACCGCCGCACCCCCTTAAACCACGGCCATCCACCCCCACCAGCACCCCGCAAGATTTTCAGTGATCTTCTAGATGGAGAAGTCCTCGCCCTGCCAGACGCCGGCCTGGGGCAGGCGGATCGGCGGCCGCTGCCCGGCACCGTCGCCGGACGCGGCACCGGCCGCACCGTCCGCGCCGGCCGTGACGGTGGCGCCGGCACGGGCCGCCTCCAGCCGGTCGACGCGGGTGAGCAGCGACTGCAGGCTGATGCCGACCAGGTCGGGCATCCGGTCGTCGTGGGCGGGCTGCGGGCGGCTCGGGCTGATGACCTGGCCGGGGACGCCGACGACGACCGAGCCGGGCGGGACCGGGCGGACGACGACGGCGTTCGCGCCGATCCGGCTGTCGGCGCCGACGGTGAACGAGCCGAGCACCTTCGCGCCGGCGCCGATCACCACCCGGTCGCCGATCGTCGGATGACGCTTGGTGGCCTCCAGGCTGGTCCCGCCGAGCGTCACGCCGTGGTAGATCGTCACGTCGGCGCCGACCTCGGCGGTCTCCCCGATGACCACGCCGGTGGCGTGGTCGATGAACACGCCCTCGCCGATCCGGGCGGCGGGGTGGATGTCGACGCCGGTCAGTGTGCGGGTCAGCTCGGCGCCGACCCGGCTGAGCAGCGGCATCCGGTGCGTCCACAGCCAGTGGTTCAGTCGGTGGCCCCAAAGGGCGTGCACCCCGGGATAGCACAGCGCGACTTCGAGGGTGGAGCGGGCGGCGGGGTCGCGATCCCGTGCCGTGCGCAGATCCCGGCGCAGCGTCGCCAGCACGGCTCAGTCCCCCAGGCCGGCGAACAGCGGCGTCGACAGGTAGCNCTCGCCGAAGTCGGGCAGCACGACGACGACCAGCTTGCCGGCGTTCTCGGGGCGGCCCGCCACCGTCAGCGCGGCCGACACCGCAGCCCCGGCGGAGATGCCGACCAGCAGGCCCTCCTCGCGGGCGAGGCGGCGGGCGAGCTCCATCGCGTCNTCGGCCTCGACCTGGATGATCTCGTCGACGAGCGAGGTGTCGAGCACGCCGGGCACGAAGCCGGCGCCGATGCCCTGGATCGGGTGCGGCCCCTTCACGCCCCCGGACAGCACCGGCGACGCGGCGGGCTCCACCGCGACGAACCGCGCCGACGGCCGGCGCGCCTTGATGACCTCGGCCACCCCGGTGATCGTCCCGCCGGTCCCGACGCCGGCGACGAGGATGTCGATCTGCCCGTCGGTGTCGCGCCAGATCTCCTCGGCGGTCGTGGCCCGGTGGATCGCCGGGTTGGCCGGGTTCTCGAACTGCTGGGGCATGAAGTAGCGGGAGTCGCTCTTGGCGAGCTCCTCGGCCTTGGCGATGGCTCCGGCCATCCCCTCGGGGCCGGGGGTGAGCACCAGGTCGGCGCCGTAGGCGCGCAGCAGCATCCGCCGCTCAACGCTCATCGTCTCGGGCATCGTCAGCACGCACTTGTAGCCGCGGGCCGCGCACACCATGGCCAACGCGATGCCGGTGTTGCCGCTGGTGGGCTCCACGATGATGGTGTCCGGGCCGATCGCGCCGGCCTGCTCGGCGGCGTCGATGAGCGCCAGCCCCAGCCGGTCCTTCACGCTGTGCGCCGGGTTGAACGACTCCAGCTTGGCGACGACCTGGGCCCCGACCCCGTCGGTGACCCGGCGCAGCCGCACCAGCGGCGTGTTCCCGACCAGCCGCGTGATGTCCTCGGCGATCCTCATCGACGTTCTTCTCCTCGGTCGGCGCCCCTCATCGTCACTGGGCCAGGGTATGTCCCGACTCCGGCGCGGAACCGTCCATGAGCAATAAGGCACCATCGAGCACCCGGATCGCGGCAGCGGGNCCCACCGGCACGGCAGCCGGCACCCACCGGCGTGACGACGCCGCGGCGGCGTTGCGCGATGGGGGGACGTCCGCGGTCCGGCCGGGATAGTTTCGAGCCCGTGGCGCGGATCCGGCGGCGAGGGTGCGGCGCAGGCGGTCTGGACGCCGGGGCTCGGCGTCGAGCGGGCGGGGGCGGGGGCGGGGGCGGATGAGGATCGCGCTGTTCGTGACCTGCCTGGTCGACGCGCTGTACCCGCGGGTCGGGCAGGCCACCACCGAGCTGCTCGAACGCCTCGGTCACGAGGTCGTCTTCCCCGCCGGGCAGACCTGCTGCGGGCAGATGCACACCAACACCGGCTACGCCCGCGAGGCGGTCGAGCTGGTCCGCCACCACGTCGACGTGTTCGACGACGCCGACGTCGCCGCCGACGTGATCGTCACCCCGTCCGGATCGTGCGCGGGTTCGGTGCGCCACCAGCACGCCGCACTCGCCCGCGACGCCGGCGACGATGCGCTCGCCCGTCGCGCCGAGGCGGTCGCGGCCCGCACGTACGAGCTGTCCGAGCTGCTCGTCGACGTGCTCGGGGTGGAGGACGTCGGCGCCTACTACCCGCACCGGGTCACCTACCATCCGACCTGCCACTCGCTGCGGGTGCTGCGGGTGGGTGACCGGCCGCTGCGGCTGCTGCGCCAGGTCGCCGGGATGACGCTGCTGGAGCTGCCGGAGGCCGAGACCTGCTGCGGGTTTGGTGGCACCTTCGCGGTGAAGAACGCGCCGACGTCGACGGCGATGCTCGCCGACAAGATGCGCCACGTCCTCGGCACCGGCGCGGAGGTGGCGACCGCCGGCGACGCGTCCTGCCTGATGCACATCGGCGGCGGCCTGACCCGGCTGCGGGCCGCCACCCGCACGGTGCACCTCGCCGAGATCCTCGCCAGCACCCAGGCGACCCTCCGATGAGCGAGCCACACCGTACGGGTCCCCATGGGGCCGGCGGTCCGACGTGCGGCGGTCAGGCGGGAGCCCGGTGACGGCGGCGTTCCTCGGGATTCCCGCGCCGCCCGGCGTGGGGCAGCTACGCGGCGGCCGGCCCTTCCCCGCCGCCGCGCGCGACGCTCTCGCCGACAGCCAGCTACGCCGCAACCTCGGCCACGCCACCGGGGTCATCCGCACCAAACGGGCCGCGGCGGTCGGCGAACTCGACGACTGGGAGCAGCTCCGCCTCGCCGGCGAGGCGATCAAACGGGCGACGATGGCCCGCCTCGACGACCACCTCGTCCGGTTGGAGGCCGAGGTGACCGCCCGCGGCGGGACGGTGCACTGGGCCCGCGACGCCCACGAGGCGAACGCGATCGTCACCGGCCTCGTCCAGGCCACCGGCGCGACCGAGCTGGTCAAGGTCAAGTCGATGGCCACCCAGGAGATCGGCCTGAACGCCGCGCTCGCCGACGCCGGCATCACCGCGCACGAGACCGACCTCGCCGAGNTGATCATCCAGCTCGGCGACGACGTGCCCAGCCACATCCTGGTCCCGGCGATCCACCGCAACCGCGCCGAGATCCGCGAGCTGTTCCTGCGCGAGATGCCCGGCGTCGACCCGTCGCTCACCGCCGAACCGCGCCGCCTGGCGATGGCCGCCCGTGCCCACCTGCGCCGCACGTTCCTGCGGGCGCGGGTCGCCGTGTCGGGGGCGAACTTCGGCGTCGCCGAGACCGGCTCGCTCGTCGTGGTCGAGTCCGAGGGCAACGGCCGGATGTGCCTGACGTTGCCGGAGACGCTGATCACGGTGATGGGCATCGAGAAGGTCGTGCCGAGCTGGCGGGACCTGGAGGTGTTCCTGCAGCTGCTGCCCCGCTCGTCGACCGGGGAGCGGATGAACCCGTACACGTCGACCTGGACCGGCGTCACCCCCGGCGACGGGCCGCAGGCGTTCCACCTGGTCCTGCTCGACAACGGCCGCACCGCTGCCCTCGGCGACGCCGTCGGCCGCGACGCGCTGCACTGCATCCGCTGCTCGGCCTGCCTGAACGTCTGCCCCGTCTACGAACGCACCGGCGGCCACGCCTACGGCTCGGTCTACCCCGGCCCCATCGGCGCCGTGCTGTCCCCGCAGCTCACCGGGATCCATTCCGGCAGCGACGACAACGCCTCGCTGCCCTACGCCTCCAGCCTGTGCGGCGCCTGCTACGACGTCTGCCCGGTGCGCATCGACATCCCGTCGCTGCTCGTCCNCCTGCGCACCGCCCACGTCGACGCCGCCCGCGACCGCCCGCTGCCGACCGCGGAGGCGCTCACGATGGCCGCCGCCGCCTGGGTGATGTCCTCCCCCACCCGCTTCGCCGCCGCCGAGACCGCCTCCCGCCTCGGCCGGCTGGCCGGCCGCGCCACCGGCCGGCTGTCGTCGCTGCCCCCACCGCTGTCGGCATGGACGTCCAGCCGCGACGCCCCCCGGCCCCCCGAGGAGACCTTCCGCCAGTGGTGGTCCCGCACCCGCGGCGGCCCCGCGCATCCGGCAGGTCAAGCGAATCCCCCGCCACCGGGCGGTTTCGCGGGGCCGGCGGGTTCCGCGGAACCGCGCGGTTCGGCGGGGCCGGCGGGGCCGGCGGGTTCGGCGGGGCCGGCGGGTTCCGCGGGGCCGGCGGGTTCCGCGTGAACGCGCGCGAGGAGGTGCTGGCCCGCATCCGGGCCGCGAACGCCAACGCGGGCGTCGGCCTCGGCGGTGGAGTGCGTGGACCAGGTGCGGACGACGATGGTGACATCCCCCGCGAATACCACCGAGGCGGCGGACCGGCGCCCGGCAGCCCGCCGCTGCTCGATCTGCTGCGCCGCCGGCTCGTCGACTACCGCGCGTCCGTTGTCGACGCGGCCCCCGGCGACGAGCCGGCGGCGATCCGCGCAGCCCTGGCCGCCGCCTCCGCCGAACACCCACGCGGTTCCGCGGAACACCCACCCCCGTCCGCCGATAATCCCCCCGGTTCCGCGGAACACTCACCCCGCTCCGCGGAATATCCGCCCGATTCCGCGGGGCGGGGAGGCGGGGCGGTGCTCGTCCCACCCGGGCTGCCGGCGGGCTGGTGCCCGGACGGCGTCGTCGACGGCGGCTTCACCGCCGTCGAGCTTGACGGGTTCGCGGCGGTGGTCACCGGCTGCGCGGCGGCCTGTGCGCTGACCGGGACGATCGCCCTCGACGGCTCCCCCGACCAGGGCCGGCGCGCGATCACCCTGGTGCCCGACGTCCACGTCTGCGTCGTCCGAGCCGACCAGGTCGTCCACGGCGTCCCCGAGCTGCTCGCCCGCCTGGACCCGACCCGCCCGATCACCCTCATCAGCGGCCCGTCGGCCACCAGCGACATCGAGTTCGACCGCGTCGAGGGCGTCCACGGCCCCCNCACCCTCGCCGTCATCCTCGTCACCGACCCGACCGACCCGACCGACCCGACAGCCTGACGCCCCACCGCGCTCCACGCACCGGCCTTGTCCGCCCGGCGGGTTGGGTACCCGCCGTGCTGGCGGGACTGAATTTCCCGTTCGTCGTCGAGGAACCCGACGAGCTTCGCGATCTGCTCAGCTCACTGGCAGAACGACTCGCCGCCGCCACCACCGACAGCGGCACCGGCACCGGCACCGGCACCGTTCACGTCGGTCCGGCGACTTCCATCTGATCAGGCGGTCGCCGGCGCATCCGCGGGTCTGTCACATCGGACGGCTGGGACTCGACGTATTCGCAGAGCGCGGTGGCGCGGACGAACCAGGCCGCGCCGCCACACGAACGATTCCCAGGCGAAAGGCCAGGCAGGTATGAGGATCGCGGTTTTCGGGGCGAACGGGCCCACCGGGCGGCTGGTGGTGCGGCAGGCCCTCGAGGCAGACCATGAGATCGTCGCGGTCACGCGACGACCGGCGGAGTTCCCGCTGATCGGCGAGCGGCTCACCGTCGTCAGGGCCGACGTCGCCGACGAGCCCGCCACCGCGCGGGCCGTCGACGGAGTCGACGCGGTGCTGAGCACCGTCGGCGTGCCGTTCGCGCGGGCGCCGATCACGGTCTACAGCACCGCCGCCACCACCATCACGAACGCGATGATCCGGTTCGGCNTGAAGCGGCTGGCCGTGGTCAGCTCCACCGCGGTCGAACCTCACCCNCACAGCGAGGGCGGGTTCCTGCTCAACCGGGTCATGNAGCCGCTGCTCGCCCGCACGATCGGCCGGAGCACCTACGCGGACATGCGGGCCATGGAGCAGATCGTGCGCGACAGCGGCCTGGACTGGACGGTCATCCGATCGTCCGGCCTGTTCGACGCCGACCACGTCTCGCCCTACGAGGTCAGCGACGGCCCGCTGGACGGCGTGTTCACCAGCCGCGCGGACCTCGCGCACTGCCTGCTGGCGCAGGCGACCGAGGACCGGTTCGCCGGTCGGACGATCGAGATCACGACCAGCGAGGGCGCCCCGACCCTGCTCCAGGTGATCCGGCGGGAGGCCTTCGGCCGCGACTGACCCACCCGCCCCGCCCTCCCGCCGGCCCGGCGCCGGCTTGGGCTTCCCTGCCGGTCCAGCGCCTTTCCCACTGTCGCGATCCCGGCAGGGATGATCACGGATCTGGCTGGTGCAGCGCCTCGGAATTCCGCTCCCAGGCCCGGTTTCACCCTGCGTGACGTCGCGATGGGCGCTGCGCGGGCGACGGCGCGCGGCGGATGCGTGGGAGAGCGGCCGCCTGGTTCTTCTGTATGGTTCGGCGTCCGATTTGTCCCTACAGAGCAACCACGTGGCGCCGTTCCCCTGCACAGCCGTTTGCAGCGGCCCTGCGGTGGTGTAACCGCCCAGGTCAACACGTTGATCCTTTGTCGCACTGAGTGAATGGAGCGCCGCGTCTCCAGGACTGCCGCCTCGGCTCGNCCGGACGGCCATGGCGGCGGTCCTTGCCGGTCCGGAGGGTTTCGCGTCCGATAGATCCCGCCGGATGAGCAGGGAAGCGGGGCGGTCAGGGGCGGGCGGCGGCTACCTGGGCGCGGACCTGGGGGATGACCTGGTCGGCGAAGATCTGGAGGTGTTCGACGGGGGTCTCGCGGTCGCCGAGGACGAACGTGTCGAAGTCCAGTTCGAGGGCGAGGGCGGTGAGCTCGTCGACCCACTGGCTGGCCGGGCCGACGAGGAAGCCCTCCGAGCGGTCCTGGAGCTTGTGGCCGAAGAAGGCGTTGTACAGGCGCGGAACCGCGGTGCGCGACCGGCCGGCGGCGGCGAGCTCGGTGTCGAAGTGCGCCGCGTCGGCGCGGACGGTGTCCAGGTCGAGGCGGTTGCCGTTGGGGATCCAGCCGGCGCCCACCCCGGCGGTCAGCCGGCGCATCAGCGGGCCGCCGCTGCCGATCCAGAGCTGGATCGGCTCCTGCGGCGGGAGCAGCGGCTGCGGATGGTCGAGCTGGTAGTACTGGCCGGCGTAGGTGACGTCGGCGTCGCCGGACCACAGCAGCCGGATGACGTCGATCGCCTCGGCGAGCCGCTCCCGGGCCTCGCGTGGCTTCCACCGCGGGCCGCCGATCGCGGCGATCTGGTCCCACAGCCCGCCGGTGCCGAGGCCGAGGTCGAGCCGGCCGGGGGCGAGGCGGTCGATCGTCCACGCCGTCTTGGCCAACACCGCCGGCGGGCGCAGGGCGAGGTTGACGACGTCGGTGAGCACCCGGATCGACGACGTGCGGCCGACCACCGCCGACAGCAGCGCGACCTGGTCGACGTAGTCGGGGTTGTAGGGATGGTCGGGCACGGCGATCAGGTCGTAGCCCAGCTCCTCGGCCTGCGCGGCATGGTCGAGCAGCGCGCGACCGGCCACGGTGCGGGGGAACAGGAAGGTGCCGAACCGCAGCGGTCGGTGGTCGAGCGGTCGGTCGTCGTCGGTCATCGGTATCTCCTATGCCGCGCTGAGCGCGGTCTCCTTGCGGACGAGGGGAGCCACTTCCTCCGCGATCAGGTGCATGATCTCTTCGGTGCCCGCGGCCCCCAGGCCGTTGTCGATCTGGAGGAAGTGCAGGTCGTGGCGGAGGTCCTGGTGCATCCCGATCAGCCGCTCGGCGACGTACTCGGGGGTGCCGACGAGGATCTGGCCGGTCGGGCCGGTCAGCTCGTCGAAGCCCTGGTCGAGCAGGCGCTGGGCACGGTTGTCCTGGCGCAGGCCCTGGTTGCGCTGCGCGGCGGCGTTGACCGTCTGCTCCCAGTAGGCGCGGTACTCGCGGCGCACGCGTGCCTCGTCGTGGTCGACGACAACGGTGGACAGCGAGGCGACCCGGGCCCGGCTCGGGTCGTGGCCGGCGGCGGCGAACGCCTCGCGGTAGTGGTCGGCGAAGTCGGCGTAGGTGCCGGCGCGGAACCCGGCGACCAGGACGGGCAGGCCCTTGCCGGCGGCGAGCTCGACGGAGTCCACGTTGCGGGTCGCCCCGAGCCAGACCGGAAGCTGCGGCTGCACCGGCCGCGGGGTGACGTGCGCGTCGCTCAACGCCGGGCGGGAGGTGGCGGGCCACGCCGGGATGTGCCCGGTGCGCAGGATCTCCAGGAGCAGGTCGAGGTGCTCGCGCAGCAACGTCCCGCGGTCCGGGTCGTCCTGGCCGATGAGCAGCCGGGAGGCGTTCGCGAAGTTGCCCTTCCCGGCGACGATCTCAACACGCCCCCCCGAGAGGACGTCGAGGGTGGCGTAGTCCTCGGCGACGCGGACCGGGTCGAGCAGGGGAAGCAGCGTCACCCCGGTCATCAGCCGCAGCCGCTCGGTCTGTGCGGCGATGGCGGCGAGGATGACCGGCGGTGCGCTCGTCACGAAGTGCGGGTCGCCGTGGTGCTCCCCGACGGAGAACGCCTCGAAGCCGAGCCGCTCGGCGAGCACGCCTTGGGTGACGATCGACGCCAGCCGCTCATGCTCGGTCGGCGTCTGCCCGGTGCGCCGGTCTGTGGAGACGCCGCCGAGCGTGTTGATTCCCAGTTCCACCAGATGCCCTCGATCGTCGTCGGTACGTGTTCGGAGGCGACGGGCCCGCGCCGACGAAGCCTCGTCAGTGGATCAGGGCATGACGCTCAGCTTGCCATCAGCTGCTGGAACCCGCGCCCGTCTCGCCGTTTTGCCTGGACTGTAACCTGCGCCGCCCTTTGTGGGCCATCTCTACCCTTTCGGTTGACAAGTACGTCATGGCATGAAACCTTCACCCGGACCCGGGGACGCCGGGAGTGGATCATGTAGGAGTTTTCGATGTATCAGCGGGGATCAGTCCAGCGCAGGATCGGCGGCCGCGTGCGCGGCGCCGTTGCGGTCGCCGTCGCGGCCGGCCTGGCGGTGACCCTCGCGGCCTGCGGCTCGGATTCGGGTGGCGGGTCGAGCGCGGCGGCCAGCCCGGCCGCGGCCAGCGCGTCGAGCGGCCCCGACCTGTCCGGGGTGACGCTGCGGGTGGCGACCTACCCGGCGGCCATCGGCGGCGACGAGGCGCTGCTCAAGGCGGCCGGCCTGCTCGACACCCCGTACAAGGTGCGGTTCCAGACCTACCCCGACGGCGGCGCGCAGACCGGGGCGGTCAACCAGGGCAGCGCGGACCTCGCCCGCGGCAGTGGCGTCGCGAACGTGCTGATCGCCGCGGGGGGTACCAAGCCGAACTTCGTGTCCGTCGCGACGCTGCGGCTGCCGACGTCGCTGCAGTGGACGGTCGCGAAGAAGGGCATCACCTCGATCGCCGACCTGCGGGGCAAGAAGGTCGCGTACACCAAGAACACCACCACGCAGTACTTCCTGCTCAAGCAGCTCGCCAGCGCCGGACTGACCTTCAAGGACATCCAGCCGGTGCCGCTCACGCCGGCCGACGGCCTGAGCGCACTGCTCGGCGGCAGCGTCGACGCGCTGGCCGGGTTCGGCAAGACGGTGCAGGTCGCGGTCGCCAAGGGCAACCCGATCCTGGCCGACGGCGGTCCGATCCTCAAGGGCAGCCTCGGCGGCCTCGTCGGCGCCTACAACGCTTACACCTCCGACCTCGACGACCCGGCGAAGTCCGCGGCGATCGCCGACTACATCGGTCGGATCGAGGCGTCGTTCGCCTGGACCCGGGCGCACCCCGCCGAGTGGGACAAGATCACGGCTACGAACACCAACCAGCCGCTGGAGTCCGTCACCGCCAACTTCAAGGCCTCGGAGAACAGCGCGAACTCGGCCGTGGGCCCCGTCGACCNGAAGGCACTGACCGACCAGCAGGCCATCGCCGACACCTTCCAGGCCGCCGGCCTGCTGCCCGGCAAGGTCGACGTCGCCGGCAGCTACAACACGAAGCTGAACCCGGCGATCGCCGCCGCCATCGCCTCCTACAAGGCCAAGTTCCCGGCGAACTTCGCCGTCACGACCGTCAAGTGAGCGGACGATGGGAGACCCGCGTGCCGTGGCGACCGTGACGCAGCCCGAGGGCGCATCACCCGGAAGCCCGCCCGCTGCCACGCCGGCCACGCCGGCCACGCCGGCCGCTGAGGCCACGCCCACTACTGAGGCCACGCCCACCGCTGTTGTCACGCGTGCCGCCGCGGGTTCGCCCGCGGCGGCACGCGGGCGGCGGGTGACCTTCAGCGCCGGCGGCGCGGACCGGCGTCGGCGGCGGTGGGTTCCCAGCCTGGTCCGCCGGGCGATCGTCCCGATCCTGCTCGTCGCGCTGTGGCAGGTCGGCAGCTCGTCGAGCTGGTGGTCGACGGAGGTCCTGCCCGCGCCGTGGGACGTCGCCCACGAGTTCGTCACCCTGTGGAACAACGGCCAGCTCCCGTCGAACCTGTGGGTGTCGGTGCGCCGGGCGTTGACGGGCGCGGCGATCGGCATCGCCGTGGGCCTCGCCCTGGGCGTGGCGGTCGGCCTGTGGCGGCCGGTCGAGGAGGCCATCGACGCCACCCTGCAGATGCTGCGGACGATCCCGTTCCTGGTGATCCTGCCGCTGTTCATCCTCTGGTTCGGCGTCGACGAGACCCCGAAGATCCTCATCATCACGATCGGCACGGCGCTGCCGATGTACATCAACACGATGTCGGGCGTGCGCACGGTCGACCCGCGTCTGCTGGAGATGGGCCGCCAGTTCGGCCTGAACCGNCTGCGCCTGATCGCGACCGTCGTCCTGCCCGGGGCGACACCGAGCATCCTCACCGGCGTGCGTTACTCGCTCGGCCTGAGCTGGCTCGCGCTCGTCGTCGCCGAGCAGATCAACGCCCAGAAGGGCCTGGGCCTGCTTATCTACAACGCGCAGTCGCTGTTCCAGACGAAGATCCTGATGGTCGTCGTCGTCGTGTACGCCGCCCTCGGCCTGATCACCGACGTGATCGTGCGCCTCGCCGAGCGGCGCCTGCTGGCCTGGCGCGGGAGGTGACGCGGGTGAACGCCGTCACGGTGCGCGGCCTGCGTCGCGCGTTCGGCTCGCACGTCGTGCTCGACCGGCTCGACCTGTCCATCGCCGACTCGGAGTTCGTGGCCCTGGTCGGCCGCAGCGGCGGCGGCAAGACGACGTTGCTGCGCACCCTGGCCGGTCTCGACCCGGTCGCCGAGGGCAGCGTCGAGGTGCCGGCGCTGCGCTCGGTGGTGTTCCAGGAGCCGCGGCTGCTGCCCTGGCGCCGGGTGTGGCAGAACGTCGCGGTCGGCCTGCCGCGCTCCCGCCGCCGCGACGAGGCGTCCCGGGCGCTGGCCGAGGTCGGTCTCGCCGATCACGCCCAGGCCTGGCCGCTGACGCTGTCCGGCGGCGAGGCGCAGCGCGTCGCACTCGCCCGGGCGCTGGTCCGCGAACCCGAGCTGCTGCTGCTCGACGAGCCGTTCGGCGCCCTCGACGCGCTGACCCGCATCCACATGCACGATCTGGTCCGCCAGCTCCACGAGCGGCACCGCCCGGCCGTGCTGCTGGTGACGCACGACGTCGACGAGGCCCTCGAACTCGCCGACCGGGTGATCGTGCTGCGCNACGGCCGCCTCGACGAGGAGATCGAGACCCGCGAGCTGTTCGACGACCGCCGCGACCCGCGCTTCGAGCAGGCCCGCGCCCGGCTGCTCGGCCTGCTCGGCGTCACCGACACCCACGTCGCCGACCCCTCGGCCGTCGCCGACGTCTAGGAGACCACTGAAAATCTTGCGGGTCCGGGTTCTGGTGTGGTGGTCGACGCCAGTGTTGTGATCATGCAGGGTGAGTGGGTGGGCGAGCTG
>NZ_LJJX01000096.1:0-11980 GCF_001421075.1 Frankia sp. CpI1-P
CTCCTCGACCGCCCAGGCCGCCGCCCAGTCGGCGACCCGGACCATCGCGGTCGGGCAGGTCAACCGGTTGGCGATGAGGACCTCGATGACCTGGCCGTGGGTCAGCCGGGCGTCCTCGCGGACCGGGCAGAGTCGGTCGACGACGCTGGCCACCCCAAGCCGGCGCAGGAAGTCCCGCACGACCGGCAGCGCGCCGAGCATCTTCTCCACGCTCGGAGGTCCATAACCCNCCACGACCGTCACAGGCGGGAACCGTGCCAGGCCCACCACTCCACCCCGCGGCAAACCCGACACGGAACAACCAAAAGATCACGGAACTGTCACATCGCACGAACGTGCGAAGGACAGGGATATCGGGCATCAACACGGGTAACCGTCCGAGGAAACGACCATGACCGCCCGGGGTGCCGGCCGGATCGGCGCTCGCCTGCTGTGGACGGGTGCCCTGCGGATGGCGCCCGGGACGCCCGGTCGGCACAACGCAGGTCATGGATGGTCAGCGGCCGCATCTGGCACGGTGCCCGCGCCATGGCCCCGTCGAGCTGGACCGGAACCTCGGGGGACGACCGTCGAGCACCGTTCGCCGCGCGGACCCGTGCCCCTGTGGACAGCGACGAACCGTCGGCCACGGTGACCATAGATGGTCACCGTGTGCGGCACGGTGCTCCTCATCGAGGAGGGTGGCGGACGGGCCGAGCGTTATCCACAGGCGACACGGAAGGCGGGCGGCGGTGACCGCAGAGGAACGTCCCCAGCGGCCGTGAAGGCCGGCACCTCTCCTGTGGAGAACCCGGAAAACTCCTGGTCAGGGAGCTGATCGTGGCTGCGCTCGCGGACCTGGCCGTGGGCACCGAGCAGTCCGGACGGGCGCCCTCCCCGCGCACCGGTGGTCGAGGGCGCTGCTCATGGGCGACCATCCTGACTCCAGGCATCCACCGCCTCACGGGTGGAATGCACGGGGCCCCTCGTGGACTCCGGCAGCGCCTGTGGACAGCGCATGCTCTGGGCGGCGATCAGCGCCGATGGTCACCGTTCCCTCTGTGGATGGCCCACCGAGCGGCATTGACGTCGGCGTGCTTGCGCGACGCCTGGGCGTGTCGAGCTGTGGACAGCACGATGCCCGCCCGTGGGTGCCAGTCGGTGGCGACGCTGTCCCCCAAGGGAGACGGCTGTGGACAACGCGGCACGGGCCGGCACGGTGACCACCGTCCCCCGCGATCCACCGTGCCTCGGCCGTGGGGGGAGCACCCGACAGACCGACGGGCCTCGCGGACGGACGACGCTCAGTCGACGCCGCGCTCGCGAACGGGGCGCGAACCGTGCCCAGCGGACAGGGGTTCGGCGAGCGGGGCCCAGCGGAGAGGGCCTCGGCGAGCGGGGGTTCGGCGAGCGGGGGTTCGGCGGAGAGGGGGTTCGGCGAGCGGGGCTCAGCGGAGAGGGGGTTCGGCGAGCGGGGCTCAGTCGGAAGGGCCGGAGCGCGTCACGGTGACCGGCTGGACGGCCGCGACGCAGAAGTCGACGAGACGGCCGTGGAAGGCGGGATCGTCGATGGGCTGGCGGGCGCCGCCGAAGGCGTGCCGGGCCAGCAGGGCGCCCAGGAAGGCCCCCGCGGCGAGGTCGGTGTCGAGGTCGGCACGGGCCTCGCCCCGGGAGATGGCGTCGTGCAGGGCGTCCTCGATGGCGGCCGCGCAGCGGTCGACCGACTCGCGCCGGAACGCCGCGTACATCGCGGGGAAGCGGCGCAGTTCGGCCATGCACCGGGCGAGGATCGACAGCCGGGGCTCGGTGAACACCGCGTCGACGTAGGGCGCGAGGTGCAGCAGGTCCGTGCGCAGCGACCCGGTGCGCGGGGGCACGAGCCCGGCCGCCAAGGTCCCGAGCGCGTGCAGGACGAGATCGTCGCGGGCCGGCCAGCGCACGTAGATGCCACGCTTGGCGACGCCGGCGCGGGCCGCGACCCGGTTCACGCTGAACCCGCCGACGCCGTGCTCGGCCAGTTCGTCCACGGCGGCGGAGAGCACGCGGGTGTCGATCGTCGCGTCACGGGGGCGTCCCCGCCGCGGCCGGTCGAGCTGCTCCGTCTCCTCCTGCACCATCCGCTCAGGCTAAGCGGGAAACGTGGGTNTGGACCGCGAATATTTAGGGCACCAGCGTGGTTGCGTAAATCTGACAGGCTCCACGGAGCTCCGACAGCCCGCGCCGCGATCGGAAGGTATCCGTCCGGCGACGCACAGCATCACACGGAGGCGACATGGCGACCACGATNTACTCGGCGACCTCGACCGCATGGGGCGGCCGCGAGGGACGGGTGGCATCCAGCGACAACCGGGTGGACCTCCAGCTCTCCATCCCGAAGGGAGTGGGCGGGGACGACGGTCCGGGCACGAACCCGGAGCAGCTCTTCNCCACCGGCTACGCGGCGTGCTTCCACAGCGCGCTCAAGGCCGTCGCCCGGGGCAAGAAGGTCGACGTCACCGACTCGGCGGTGTCGGTGACCATCGAGCTGCTCCGGGACGACGAGGGCGCCATCGGCCTGGGCGCGAGGATCGAGGCGCAGATCCCGGGGCTCGAGCGGGCCACCGCCCAGGAACTGCTCGAGGCGGCGCACGCGATGTGCCCGTACTCCCGCGCCACAAAGGGCAACATCCCCTCCGAGGTCGTCCTGGTGGACAACGACTGACCGAACCGTCCGGGAGTCCACAGCCGAGCCGACGGGTAGTCCACAGCCGACCCGCGGTCCGTCGGGTCCACGCGTCCCTGCGACGCGTGGACCGGCGGATCCGCAGGTCGACGCGCACCTGTGGCCGGCCGGTCCGCGACCGGCCGGCCACTGGCGTCGCAGGCGAACACCGTGAAGATCGGACCTCAATGTCCTAATGTGCGAAAGAAGCGGCGCCACCCTCGACGTCGAGGGACCAGGACTGGCCCGAAACGGACGGAGGGCGCACAGTTGCGGATTGCGTTGTTGTCGTACCGGAGCCTGCCCACCTGCGGTGGCCAGGGCGTGTACGTCCGACATCTGTCCCGCGAACTGGTCGCCCTGGGGCACCACGTGCAGGTGCTGAGCGGGCCGCCGTATCCCGACCTCGACGACGGGGTCGATCTCACCGAGCTGCCCAGCCTGGACCTCTACCGCGACTCGGACCCGTTCCGCTGGCCGGGCCTGGCGGAGCTGCGCGCGCTGCCCGACGTCGTCGAGTTCGGGATGATGCGGACCGGGCAGTTCTCCGAACCGCTGTCGTTCAGCCTGCGCGCCTACCAGGCGCTGCGGCCCCGGGCGGCCGGTGGACGGCCGCCGTTCGACATCGTCCATGACAACCAGGGGCTCGGCTACGGGCTGCTGGCGCTGCGGGCGGCGCTGCGTCCCTACCGGATCCCGGTGGTGAGCACCGTGCACCACCCGATCACCGTCGACCGCCGGCTGAGTCTGGCCGCGGCGTCGAGCTTCACCGCCCGGGTGGGGCTGCGGCGGTGGTACTCCTTCCTGCCGATGCAGGCCCGGGTGGCGCAGCGGCTGGACGGCATCGTCATCCCCTCCGAGAGTTCGCGGCGCGAGATCATCGCCGACATGGACCTGCCGTCGGAGGTCATGCACACGGTGCCCCTCGGGGTCGACGCCGACGTCTTCACCCCCGCGCCCGCCGGCACGATCCCCGTCCCCGGCCGCATCGTGGTCGTGACCAGCGCGGACGTGCCGCTCAAGGGCCTGGGAGTGCTGCTGGAGGCGCTGGCCAAGCTGCGCTCCGAGCGCGCCGCGCACCTGGTCTGCATCGGCAAGGTCCGCGAGGGCGGGCAGGCCCAGCGCCGGGTGACCGAACTGGGCCTGGGCGATGCGGTGACGTTCCGTTCCAACGTGCCGGAGCAGGAGCTGATCGGGCTGCTGCGCTCCGCCGAGGTCGCGGTCGTCCCCTCCCTCTACGAGGGGTTCAGCCTGCCCGCGGTGGAGGAGATGGCCTGCGGCATTCCGCTGATCGCGACGACCGCCGGGGCGCTGCCCGAGGTCGCCGGCGCCGACGGCGAGGCGGCCCTGTTGGTCCCCCCGGGAGATCCGGACGCGCTGGCCGGGGCCATCCGCACGCTGCTCGACGACCCGGCGCGTCGCGCCCGGATGGGGGCGGCCGGGCGGCGCCGGGTGGAGGAGCGGTTCTCCTGGCGGGCGGCGAGCGCCGCGACCGCGGCCTGGTACGCCGAGCGGATCGCGGCGGTGGGCGGGACGCCGAGCTCGCCCTACCCGGGCTCGTCCTGGTCGTGGGCGCCGCCGACACCCGCCTCCTGGCCGGCCCCGGCCGGGCTGGCCTCCACCGTCCCGCCCGCCCCGGCGTCGGCGCCGGGCGCTGCGAACTCGTCGGCGTCGCCGACGCTCGCCGGCTGAGCCGCGCCGCATGCTCACCGTCGACTTCGATCGTTTTCCCGTGCCCGCCGGCTGCCGGCTGCTCGACCTGGGCTGCGGAGCCGGGCGCCATTCCTTCGAGGCGTTCCGGCGCGGCGCCGACGTCGTCGCGCTGGACTACTCCCTCGGCGAGGTCAGCGGCGTGAACGCGATGCTCGCCGCGATGGCCCTGGAGGGGCAGGCGCCGGCCACGGCGCGGGCGGCCGGGGTGCGCGGCGACGCGCTCGCCCTGCCGTTCGCGGACGCCACCTTCGACCGGGTCATCATCGCCGAGGTCCTCGAGCACCTGCCCGCCGACACGGCGGCGATGGCGGAGATCGCCCGCGTGCTGCGGCCCGGCGGCTGGGTGGCGGTCACCGTCCCGAACCGCCTGCCCGAGCAGGTGTGCTGGAGCCTGTCGACGGCCTACCACACCGTCGAGGGCGGTCACATCCGCATCTACCGGCAGTCCGAGCTGCGCGAGCGGCTGACCGCCGTCGGGTTGGAGCCGATCGNCACCCACTTCGCCCACGCCCTGCACGCACCGTACTGGTGGCTGCGGTGTCTCGTCGGTGTCCATGACGACGACCATCCGGCGACGCGGCTTTACCACCGGCTGCTGGTGTGGGACATGATGCGCCGTCCCCAGGTGACGCGGCTCGCCGAACGGATCCTCAATCCGGTCATCGGCAAGAGCATCGTCCTGTACCTACGAAAACCGGAGGTAGCGCGTGCGGTCGGTTGAGTCTGCACCGGTGTTGACCCCCGAGGCGCTCACCGCGACCGCGACCGCGATCGCCGCCGCCCAGGAACCGGACGGCGCCATCCCCTGGTATCCCGGCGGCCACACCGACCCCTGGGACCATCTCGAATGCGCCATGGCGCTCGACCTCGGCGGCCTCGTCGACGCGGCCGACGCCGCCTGGGCCTGGCTGCGCCGCAACCAGCGGGCCGACGGCTCCTGGGCAACCAGCCACGTGGCCGGGGCGGTCAGGGAGGACTTCGCCGACAGCAACCAGTGCGCCTACGTGGCGACGGCCGCCTGGCACCGCTGGCTGCTCACCGGGGACCGCGCCTTCGCCGCCGGGATCTGGCCGGTCGTCCGCCGGGCGCTCGACTTCGTCGTGGACATGCAGGCCCCCAGCGGCCAGATCTGGTGGGCGCGGGGGTCGGACGGCGTCGACTATCCCGAGTCGCTGCTCACCGGCTGCTCCAGCACCCTGCACAGCCTGCGGTGCGGGATGGCGCTCGCCGCGCTCGTCGGCGAGGTGCCGCCGGCCTGGGAGCGGGCGACCGGCGCGCTGCATCACGCGCTGGTCGCGCATCCCGAGTACTTCGCGCCGCGGGACCGCTGGTCGATGGACTGGTACTACCCGGTGATCGGCGGGGCGCTGCGCCGCTCCGCCGGCCGGGCCCGGCTCGCCGCTCGCTGGGACGACTTCGTCGTCGACGGCCTGGGGATCCGCTGCGTGGCCGACGAGCCCTGGGTGACCGGCGCGGAGACCTGCGAACTCGCGATCGCCCTGCACCTGGTCGGCGAGACGGACGCCGCGGCCAAGCTGGTCGCGGACATGCAGCATCTGCGGCACGACGACGGCGGCTACTGGACGGGCTGGCAGTTCGCCAACCGCACGTTCTGGCCGGTCGAACAGTCGACGTGGACCGCCGCGGCGGTGATCCTCGCGGCGGACACGCTGGCCGGCGGGGTCACCGAGACGCTGTTCCGCGGGGACGACCTGCCGGTCGGGCTGCACCCACCGCTCGACGGCCGGGCCGACACCGACGCGGGCCGCTCCCGCAGGGAGCCGCGCCCGCCCGACCAGCGTCCGGCGCCCGACGGCGACCCGCTGGCAGCACCGGACTCCGCACCACCGGCGTGCGGCTGCCGGTCATTCGACGCGGCGTAGCACCCGCAGCGACCCGGTCTGCGACTGCTCGCGGAAGCCCTCGTCGAGCGCGCGCAGCAGGACGTGGTACGGCGCCTGGCCGCCATCGGCGGGGTCGGGGAACACGTCATGGATGGCCAACAGGCCGCCGGGGGCCACGTGGCGCCCCCACGCGGAGTAGTCGGCCTGGGCCTGCTCCTCGGTGTGCCCGCCGTCGAGGAAGAGCAGCGCGACCGGGGTCGACCACCACCGCCCCACCTGTTCGGACCGCCCGACGATCGCCGTCACCACGTCCTCGACCTGGGCCTGTTCCAGCGTCCGACGCAGGAACGGCAGCGTGTCGAGGCGGCCCGTGCGCGGATCGACCAGGGTCGTGTCGTGGTACTCCCAGCCGGCCTGGTTCTCCTCCGAACCGCGGTGATGGTCAACGGTGACCACCGTGGCGCCCGCTGCCCGGGCCGCCGCGGCCAGGTAGAGGGTGGACTTGCCGCAGTACGTGCCGACCTCGCAGATCAGTCCACCGGCCGGGATGGTCGTGGCCGCCGTGTACAGCGCCAGCCCCTCCTGCGGGGGCATGAAGCCCGTCGCCCCCTCGGCCACCTGCCGCAATGCCGCGTCCACCGCCGGCTCCCTTCCCTGGGTCGTCGTGCCGCCGTCCCGTTTCCCGCCGGCTGGCGGGTACCGCCCGATCCGGCCGGTACCGAACTTAGTGCCCCGGGTTCGCCGACCGGCCGTCATCCGGCGCCGGTTCGCCGGCGGCTACCTGCCGAGGGTCTCGGCCACCTCGGTGCGGCGGGCGAAGACCTCCTCGGCCCGCTCCGCCATCTCCTTCAGCGCCTTCTTGCGTCCCCGGCTGGACAGCCGGTCGAGGTAGAGACCGCCGTACAGATGATCGGTCTCGTGCTGCAGGCACCGGGCGAAGTAGCCGGTGCCCTCCAGCCGCACGGGAGCACCGGTGGAGTCCTGGCCGTGGACGGCGGCGCGTTCGAGCCGGGCGACCTCCATGTAGGCGCCCGGCACGGACAGGCAGCCCTCCTCGCCCTTGACCAGCCGGCGCTCGGCGGGATCGGACTCCTCCAGCTCCGGATTGACGAGGTGCCCCACGTGCCGGACACCGTCCTCGTCCGTGCAGTCGTAGACGAACAGGGCGGCGTCGACGTCCATCTGGTTCGCGGCGAGCCCGACCCCCTCGGCGCCGTACATCGTGGCGAACATGTCGTCGATGAGGGCGGCGAGTTCCGGGGTGCCGAACTCGGTGATCTTCCGGCAGGGTCGGTGGAGGATGGGCTCCCCGACGACCGTGATGCGCCGGATGGTGCCCCGCGCCACCTCGGGCGGGACCTCGGGATAGGCGTCGACCGGCTCTCCCAGGACCCGGACCCGCAGATCCCGTTTCTCGTTCGTCTCATCCGATCGCGCGGTACGCGAGGCCATGGCGGGCTTCTCCTTCCATCCGACCGTCGGCGCGCCCGCACGGACGGCGGCGCAGTGCCGGCCGGGCCCCACCCGCCACCCGCCGTCCGCCATGCCGAACCGGGCCGCCGCCGATCCTCGACATGCTGTGCCTACGAGCTTGGCAGAACGCTCCCGCCGTCCGTGCGACGGATCGNCGCTCCCCAGCCGAATATTTCACCGTCGGGCCGGTGGAGCGGTTCACGCGACGACGCCCGGCATGTCGGTCGCTGGCCGCGGACCGTCAGCGGGAGGGACGGCGGCCGGCCCGACGGCTGCGGCCGAGTTGCTCCCACCAGGCGGCGAACTCCTCCTCCGCGCGGCGCTGCCGCTCCTCCCGGCACGGACGGCACTGGGTGTCCTCGGCGGGACGCTGCCCACAGGTGACGCACATCGGCCCGGAGGCGCCGCCCATCTCGTGGTGGGCCTCCTCGACGGTTCGCCGGCAGAAGCAGCTCACCGAGCCGGACGTACAGGTCACCCATGGGGATAAATGTCCAGAGCCGTGGTGATACGACCACTCGTGGCCACATAATGAACACGGCTGCACGGGGGCATTCGAACATACAGACCGCCCCGAGCGCATTGGCCCGTGNGTGCCAATCCCCGGTTATCCACAGGCTGGCGCGGTGACCGGAAGCAGGAAGAAGGCGAGCCTGTCGCGGGGTACCGGCCCACCGCGGGAGCCGGTACCCCGGACGGACTCAGGCGGCGAGAAGCCCGGCGAGGCGGGTCACGGCGGGCCGCGACTGCAGGTGCAGGCGTTCGAGGTCGAGACCCTCGTCGCCCAGGACGACGAGCAGCCTGGTCTCCCCGATCGCGTAGACGATGATGTGCCCGCCCTGACAACGGGTGATCACCTCGCGCAGCGGCCCCATCCCGGCCTCCTGGCTGGTGGAGCGGCCGAGGCCGAGGGCGGCGGCGGCCATGGCCGCGAGCACCTCGGGTCGGACACCNTCGGCGTCGGCGGCGACCAGCAGGCCGTNGGCGGAGGCGACGGCGCTGCTGGTGACGCCCGGAACCTGCTCCCGCAGGGTGTGGAGCTCGGCGAGTACCCCACCGGTGATCGTGCTTGTGCTCATCGATGCCTCATTTCTCTCGCCACGGAAGTCCGCGCGGACCGACAGGGCTCACCACTCGGCGTCTGCCGGGGCCGTCAGAGGTCGAGGTTGCGGGCGATGGCGCGCAGGCTGTGCCGGGCGAGCGCGAGGTTCGCCCGGNGCCGGTCCAGGGCCAGGTAGAAGAACAGCGGGCTGCCACCGCGATGGAGCAGCCGGATCAGGTGGTACTGCTGATCGAGGGTGATGAGGATGTCCTCGATCCCCTCCTTGATCCCCAAGGCGTCGAGGGTGNGGGCCTTGGNGCGCACGACGTCGGTGTTGCCGGCCGAGGCCGCCTCGAGATCGAGTGTCCGGCCGCCACCGGCGGAACCGAGCATCATTCCGCTCTCGTAATCGACGAGCGAAACACCGATCGCACCGTCGATTGTCATTGCTTCCTTGAGCGCGGTCTCGATGTCCATGAGGTACCCTTCAACCCGTTGACAGCATGACGAAGTTACGTCGGCAGGCCTTTTGGTATTCGTGTGCACGTCGGCGGGCATATCGTGTAGACGAGGCGACCGTACCCGTGCGCGAACGGATTGTCACATCGAGGACCCCACGATGCCGGATGAGATAAAGAACACGCGGAGTCCCGTTTCTTCTACCGACGGCCCACCCCACAAGGAGGAGAGGGGTACACAGCCGGCGGAAGAAATGCCGGNCGGCGTCGACATCCTGCTGGCTGCACTCCGGCGGCAGGCCCGGGAGGAATTCTCGGGTGCGGTTGTGGTGCTGGGCGAGGCGAGCGGGAAGGTTGTCCTTCGGGAGGGTCTGCTCACGACCGCCACCACCTCGGCGGCGCCCGGGCTCGAATCGCTGCTGCTGCGGTCCGGGCGCATCTCCGACGAGGAGTGGACCGAGGTGTTCGCCGCGGCCGCGCCGAGCGGCCGGCTGCCGACGGCGCTGGTCGAACGCCGGCTGCTGGGCAGCGCGGGCGTACAGGTGGTGACCCGGATGGCCACGATGGACGCCCTGTTCGCCCTGGCCCTGACCCGGATCGCGAGTGTGGCCACGGAGCCCGCCGGCCCCGGTTTCCTACCCCCGGTGCTGCCCGTGGAGCCGGGAATCGAGGTCGAGCGGGCCATCCGGGAGACGCGCCGACGGCTGGCGAGCGCCTCCCGTTGGCGCGCCGACCTGAGCCTGGAGCCCCAGGCCCGCCCTCGGTTGGCGACGGCATCGGCACGACACCGGACGACGGGCGGGGCGCAGGCCGACCTGCTGGCCCGGATCGACGGCCGCCGGACCTGCCGGGACATCGCGTTCACCGTGGGCCGCGGCCTGTTCCCGGTGATGACGGACCTGGCGTCGCTCGCGGGGGATGGCCGGATCGTTTTTCCACCCCCGCAGGGGCGATCCCCGGTCAGGTCCGACGCTGAGCGCGGCGGCGCGTCCGGCCTGCCTGACTATGGCGACCGGGTGCACCGGGCGCGCGAGAAAATCCCGCACCTCGCGGGTGAAGACGATTCTGGAGAAGGCCGGGAAATGGTGGAGAACACCCCCCTTCCCCGCCGTTCTCCTCCCCACCGCGACGGCGTCCGCCCGCCCGACCACAGTCTTCCTGTCCGCCGCCGGACACGCTGACTGACTACCGCGTCGGCTTCGATCGACGCCGGTCGCACCGGCCCATCAATACATTCCCGAGCATGGTCCCACGGGGCGGTCTGGCTGGTGCCGCTGCCCCTGTTTGTACACGCTGCCGAGTTGTCAGCTGGTAAACGTCTGGCCAGAAACGCAGGGTGGAAGCATCGCCTTCGCCGTTCGCCTGCGGAACCGCGGGCTCCCACGGCGCCCGACACGCTCGTAGCCGGTACCGAATCATCGGAAGCGTATCGGCGCCACTCATCCCACTTCAAGCAGGGTGTCAAACATACGACTATAGCCTGTTGTCCGCGCGGGGAGTTCGGCACATCTATACCGTTCACACCGGCAGCCTCGACGAGAGCAGGAGCACTCATGACGACCAACGGTCCCTACGGCGACGAGTACAACCAGGGCGCGGGACCGGCCTACGGCCAGGGGCCGGCCGCCTACGGGCAGGGACCGGCCTATGGCCAGGCGCCCGGCTATCCCCCGTATCCCCAGGCACCCGGCTATGGGGCAGGACAACCCCAGGGTGCGGCACTTCCCGGACTGGGCGTCCGGTTCGGCGCCCGTATTCTGGACAACCTGATCCTCACCGTCGTCAACATCACGACTTTCTTCATCCTCGGTTACGGGCTCGGATGGACAGCCCTCACCGCCGTCGTGACCTATGCCTACTTCGTCGGCTTCGACGTCGCTCTCGGCACGACGCCGGGCAAGAAGGCGCTCGGTCTGCGGGTCGTCGGGCCGAGCGGCGGGCGGCCCGGGCCCAACAACGCCGCGGTCCGTGAGCTGTTTCTACTGTTCAACATCATTCCGATCCTCGGGCCATTCCTGCTCCTGGCGGCCAACGTCGTCATCGCCGTCACGATCAACGCGGACCCGCGGGATCAGGGCATCCACGACCGCCTCGCCGGCGGCACCCAGGTACTGCGCGGATAAGCGAGCATGCCGGTCGGGCAGCGGCGAATCGACTGGCGCCTCGCCGAGCCGACCCGGCATCTGCGGCCGAAACGGGTGGGAAGCGCCGCTGTGGTCCCACCCGTTCCAGGCGACGACGCTCCGCGGACCTGCTCGCGCCCGCCCCGCGACCGACGGAGTGGCGGGAAAGAGGGTAATGCCTGCTGGCCAAGGGTGGAGCTCCGAGGGTGGACCTTGAACCCCGATCTTGACCGCTACCTGCGGGAACGCCGCAAGCCCTCCAGCCGGACGGGCATGATGTAGCCGAACGATCGCCGAGCGTATAGAGGGGCTCCCCGGGGAAACCGGGGAGCCCCTCTTCGTGCTCGCGATCTCGAAGCGACCCGAGCCGATGCCGAAAGGGAAGGGCGCTAACTTTTGCAAGCAGTCTGCTAGCACTCGTCTCAGGTGATGAGTTGCGATCCTTCGTCGGGTTCGTCGGTGATCTCGGGTCGGCCGGGTCGGCCGATGTGCCGTCGGTGTTCCCGCGCGGCGAGTCGTCGGGGCGCCCATGCCTCGCCGATCGCGATATGCATCCGGTCGATCATGGCCGCGCCACCGAGCCGGTATGCCTCGGCTTCCCCGTCACTGACCGGGCCGGTTGTCGTGCGTTCAAGCTGCGGTGCGAG
>NZ_LJJX01000097.1:0-11676 GCF_001421075.1 Frankia sp. CpI1-P
GGTGACTGCCTGGCCGCGGAAGAACCGACCCCGACCCCGGCCCCGGTGTCGGTGTCGGTGTCNGCGCATGGGTCGTCCGAGGGCTCGGTGGGCGGTGGCGAGCCGGTGTTGCTGGCGACGATGCGTCCGGGGACGTCGGAGCGGCATGCGGTGGCCGCGGCCGTGGCCGCGCTGCGGATCGGCGGGTCGAGGTCGGGCTGGGAATCACTGTTCGCCGGCGCGGACGGGCAGGTGGTGGACCTGCCGACCTACGCGTTCGAGCGGGAACGGTACTGGCTGGCTCCCGACGGCCGCGGCTCCGATCTCGCCGCCGCCGGACTCGACCCCGNCAACCACCCCCTGCTCGCCGCCGAGGTGCGCCCGGCCGAAGGCGGGACGACGATCCTCACCGGCCGGCTGAACCTGGCGAACCATCCCTGGCTGGCGGACCACGTCCTGCGGGACATGGTCGTGCTGCCCGGCGCCGCCCTCGTCGACCTCGTCCTCACGGCCGGTCGCCCGCTCGGGGGGCGGTTCGTCGACGAGCTGTTGCTGGAGGCGCCGGTCGTCCTGCCCGACGACGGCGAGGTGCAGATGCAGGTGGTGATCCAACCCGCGAACGACGCCGGCGGGTGGAGGACGACGGTGTACTCGCGCCCGGCCGACGCGACCGACGAGACGGACTGGACCCTGCATGCCAGGGCGGAGCTGTCCACCGTGGACGCGCCCACCACGCAGGTGCCCGCGGGAGGGCCATCCGAGGCGACCCCGGGCCTGGCCGAGGATCCGCCGGAGGCCTGGCCGCCGGCGGGGGCCGAGCTGATCGACATCGACGCGCACTACGACTCCCTGGCCGCGCGAGGGTACGACTACGGTCCGAACTTCCGCGGCCTGCGCGCGGCCTGGCGGCGCGGCGCGGACGTGTTCGCCGACGTCCGCCTGCCCGAGGACCAGCCGGCGGGGACGTTCGGCCTGCACCCCGCGCTGCTGGACGCAGCGCTGCATGCCGCGACCCTGGCGCTCCCGCCGATTGCGCCGGACGCGTTGCTCGTCCCGTTCTCCTGGAGCAGGGTCGCGCTGCACGCGCAGGGCGGGACGCAGGCCCGGGTCCGCGCCACGGCGACCGGTCCAGCCTCGGTGACGCTCCTGCTCACCGACGTCTCCGGTCAGCCGCTCGCCACGGTGGGCACGCTCGCCGTGCGCCCGATGGACGACGCGCAGCTCGCCGCGTTCCGTACGGGGGCGCCGCCGTCGCTGCTCGGCGTGGACTGGCGTCCCGTCGAGCGCCCCGCGGACGAGCGGGGGGCCAGCACGGCCCCGCCGGCCGCGCTGGCGCTGGTCGGCGACGACCCGTGGGGCCTCGCCGCGGCCGCCGCCGACCGCGGGGCGCAGGTCGAGCGCGTCGCGGACCTGGACGCGCTGCGAGAGTCCGTGGCGGCCGGGGCCCGGGTCAAGACCGTGGTCGTGTCCTGGCCGGCGCGGGCCGGGAGCGTTGCGGACGCGGCCCGCACGGCCACGCACGACGCTCTGCGGCTGCTGACCTCGTGGTTGGCGCAGGAGGCCTTCGCCGCTGCGCGCCTGCTTCTGGTCACCCGGGGCGCGGTCGCGGTCCACGCGGGGGAGCGCGTCGCGGACCTCGCCGCCGCGTCGGTCTGGGGGCTGGTCCGGACCGCCCAGTCGGAGCACCCGGACCGCTTCGGTCTGCTCGACCTCGACGCGAGCGACGCCTCGCGGGCTGCCGTCGTCGACGCGCTCGAGCAGGGCGAGTCCCAGGGTGAGCCCCAGGGCGCGCTGCGCGGCGGGCAGCTCCACACGCCGCGGCTGACCCGACTCGACGCCGGCGACGACATGCTCGTCCCGCCGGAGCGGACGGCCGACTGGCATCTGGTCCTGACCGGGAAGGGATCGCTCGACAGTCTCGCGCTGGCCCCGGGGGAGGCGGCCTCCGTCGCGTTGGCCGCCGGCGAGGTGCGGATCGCGATCCGGGCCGCCGGCCTGAACTTCCGCGAGGTGGTCCTCGCGCTCGACCTGGTCAGCGGGGACACCCGGCCGCCCGGCGGCGAGGCCGCCGGCGTGGTGCTCGAGGTCGGGCCGGAGGTGACCACGTTCGCCCCCGGGGACCGCGTGATGGGCCTGATGTCCAGCGGCGCCGGACCGGTGGGGATCGCCGATCACCGGACGCTGTGGCCCATGCCGCCCGGGATGAGCTTCGCCGAGGCCGCCGCGATCCCGGTCGTGTTCCTGACCGCCTACTACGGGCTGGCCGAGATCGCCGCGGTCGGCGCGGGCGAGACGCTGCTCCTGCACGCCGCGACCGGCGGCGTCGGGATGGCGGCGCTTCAGCTGGCCAGGCACTGGGGTGTGACGGTGCTCGGGACGGCCAGCCCCGGCAAGTGGAACGTGCTGCGTTCGCTCGGGCTGGGCTCCGACCACATCGCCTCGTCGCGCGACCTCGACTTCGAGGAGAGGTTCCGGGCGGCCTCCGGCGGGCGTGGGGTGGACGTCGTCCTCAACTCGTTGGCGGGTCCGTTCGTGGACGCCTCGCTACGCCTGCTCAGTCCGGGCGGCCGCTTCGTCGAGATGGGCAAGACCGACATCCGCGACCCTGCCGCCGTGGCCGCGGCGCATCCGGGAGTGAGCTACCGCTCCTACGACGTGACCGACCAGGGACCCGAGCATGTCGGTCGGATGATGAACGCGCTGCTGCCGATGTTCCGGCGGCGGGAGATCAGCGCCCTGCCGGTCGCCGCCTGGGACATCCGCCGGGCGACGGAGGCGTTCCGCTATCTCGGCCAGGCCCGGCACACCGGCAAGGTCGTCCTGACGGTCCCCCGCCCGCTCGACCCTGCCGGCAGCGTCCTGATCACCGGGGGCACCGGGATCCTGGGGGGTGCGCTCGCCCGCCATCTCGTCGTCGAGCACGGGATCCGGCATCTGATCCTGCTCAGCCGCCGGGGGCACGGCGCACCGGGAGCCGCCGAGCTGCTCGCCGAGCTGACGGCCGCCGGCGCCACGGTGGACCTGAAGGCCTGCGACGCCGCCGACCGCGACGCCCTGGCCGGGGTGCTCGGGGAGATCCCGGACGACCGACCCCTGACCGCGGTGGTCCACGCCGCGGGTGTCCTCGACGACGGCCTGCTGCAGTCCCTGACGCCGCAACGGCTCGACGCGGTGCTGCGCCCCAAGATCGACGCGGCCTGGAACCTGCACGAACTGACGCAGGACGTCGATCTGGCCGCCTTCGTGCTGTTCTCCTCGGTCGCCGGCACCCTGGGCCCCGCCGGTCAGGCGAACTACGCCGCGGCCAACGCCTTCCTCGACGCCCTCGCGCACGACCGCCACGCCCGCGGCCTGCCCGCCACCTCGATGGCCTGGGGCCTGTGGTCGCAGGCCAGCGCCATGACCGGGCATCTGGACTCCGCCGCCCTGACCAGGCTGGGCCGCAGCGGGCTCGCCGCCCTGTCCACCGGCGAAGGTCTCGCGCTGTTCGACGCGGCACTCGGGGCGACCCGGGGGGTGGTCGTACCGACCCGCCTCGACTCCGCTGCCCTGCGGGAGGCGGCGGCCACCGGCGATCTGCCCGCCCTGCTGCGTGACCTGGTGCGCGTGCCGAACCGTCGGGCAACGGACGGTGACGTGGAGCTGTCCTGGCAGCAGCGGTTGGACGCCGCGCCGGAGTCCGGTCGGCGCCCCCTGCTGCTCACCCTCGTCCAGACCCACGCGGCTGTCGCGCTGGGTCATCCGAACCCGCGGGCGATCCCGGCCGACGGCGCCTTCCGCGACCTCGGATTCGACTCGCTGACGGCGGTGGAGCTACGCAACCGGTTGGGCGCCGCGACCGGTCTGACCCTGCCGGCGACGCTGGTGTTCGACCATCCGACTCCCGAGCAGCTCGTCTCCTACCTCTTCGACGAGCTGGTGGCACCGGACGCCGGCACCGCGCAGACCACGTCCTCGGTACTGGCGGACCTGGACNGGTTGCAGCGGTCGTGTGAGGCGCTGCCCGCCGGCCACGGGGACGTGGCGGTACTCGAAAACCGCGTCGAGGCGCTGCTGGCCAGGATCCGCGACCTGGCCAGGACCCGCGACCTGGGCGGGGCCGCTGAGGGAGCACCGCGGCTGGAGGGTCTCAGTTCGGCGACCGACGACGAGATCTTCGACTTCATCGACAACCTCTGACGCTTCCGCTCGCCCTAGTCCACGACCCGCATAGTCCACACCCCGCGTCCGGGTTCCGAAAGACGAAATCCGTTTCCCCTGCGTCTCCGTCTCGCAGCCCAGCCCAGTTCGGCATCAACCGAGCGCAGCTACCGGAGGTATCGGCGTCCCATGGCCAACGAGCAGAAGCTCCGCGAGTACCTCAAGCGGGTCACCATGGACCTCGCTCACGCCCGGGGGCGACTGAGCGCGGCCGAGGCCCGGGACAGCGAGCCCATCGCGATCGTGTCGATGGCCTGCCGCTTCCCTGGCGCGGTCGACTCGCCCGAGGCCCTGTGGCGGCTGGTCGACGAGGGGCGGGACGCGATCGCGGAATTCCCCACCGACCGCGGCTGGGACACCGCCACATTGCACGACCTGGATCCGGACCACTCCCGCACGTCCTATGTCCGCCACGGGGGTTTCCTCGACGACGCGGCCGGATTCGATGCCGCGTTGTTCGGCATCAACCCCCGGGAGGCCGCTGCCACCGACCCCCAGCACCGCCTGCTGCTCGAGCTCACCTGGGAGCTGTTCGAACGGGCCGGCCTGGCGCCGGGGTCGCTGCGGGGCAGCGACACCGGCGTGTTCGCCGGCGTGATCGCGCAGGAGTACGCGCCCCGGCTGCGGGACGCCCCCCGCGCCTACGAGGGCTATCTGCTCACCGGAAACACCCCGAGCGTGGCGTCGGGACGGGTCGCCTACTCGTTCGGCCTCGAGGGGCCCGCGATCTCCGTAGACACGGCCTGCTCCGCCTCGCTCGTGGCGATTCATCTCGCGGCCCGGGCACTGCGGGCCGGGGAATGCTCCCTCGCGGTGGCGGGCGGCGCGACGGTGCTGTCCTCACCCGGGGTCTTCGTCGAGTTCAGCCGGCAGCGCGGACTCGCCCCCGACGGGCGATGCAAGGNCTTCGCGGCGGCGGCCGACGGCACGAACTTCGCCGAGGGCGGCGGCCTGCTACTCCTGGAGCGGCTGTCCGACGCGACCAGGAACGGCCATCAGGTCCTCGCCGTGATCCGCGGTAGCGCCGTCAACTCCGACGGCGCCAGCAACGGGCTCACCGCGCCCAACGGCCCCTCCCAGGAGCGGGTGATCCGCCAGGCGTTGGCCAACGCCCAGCTCACCACCGCCGAGATCGACGCCGTCGACGCGCACGGGACCGGCACGTCGCTCGGGGACCCGATCGAGGCCCGGGCGCTGCTCGCCACGTACGGCCAGGGCCGCGACCCCGACCGGCCACTGTGGCTGGGATCGGTCAAGTCCAACATCGGTCACACCCAGGCTGCGGCCGGCGTGGCCAGCGTCATCAAGATGGTCCTGGCGATGCGGCACGCGCGCCTGCCCCGCACCCTGCACGTCGACCAACCCTCGCCGCACGTGGACTGGAACGCCGGCGCGGTCTCGCTGCTGCGCGAGCCGACCGCCTGGGCTGCGGGTGACGCTCCTCGACGGGCAGGGGTGTCCTCCTTCGGTATCAGCGGGACCAACGCGCATCTCATCCTGGAAGAGCCGGCGNTCGCCGTCCCGGAACCGGTCGCCGTCCCGGAACCGGCCGCTGTCCCGGGCGAGGCCGCTGTCCCGGGCGAGGTCGCCGTCGCCCCGGCCGCCACCCTCGCCGACCACCGGGAGCCGGCAGCCGCCCCGGTGGGGGACCTGGCTCTGCCGTGGATTCTGTCCGCCGTCACCGAGGGTGCCCTGCGGGCCCAGGCCCGGCGACTGCACGACCGTCTCGTCGCCGAGCCGTCGCCGTCCGACCTGGACATCGGCGCCTCGCTGGCCGCCACCCGCGGCGTCCTGGCACACCGCGCCGGTGTCGTGGCCGGCGACCGGGACGGCTACCTGGCCGGTCTGCTCGCCGTCGCCGACGGGCGAGAGGCCTCCGGGGTCGACCGTGGCCACGTGGCCGTGGCCGGCGCGACGGCCTTCCTGTTCACCGGGCAGGGAAGCCAACGTCCCGGGATGGGCCGCGCGTTGTACGCCGCGTTTCCCGCCTTCGCCGCCGCGCTGGACGCCGTGCGCGCCGAACTCGACCCGCGGCTCGACCGACCGCTGCTGGAGGTCATGTTCACCGACGACCCGCCGCCGCGGGGCGGGGACACGGTCCTGCTGAACCGGACCGATCACGCCCAGGCGGCCATCTTCGCGTTCGAGGTCGCGGTGTACCGGCTGCTGCGGTCCTGGGACGTGCGGCCGGACTACCTGATCGGACACTCCATCGGGGAGGTGGCCGCCGCTCACGTCGCCGGCATCCTGTCGCTGCCCGACGCCTGCGCCCTGGTGGCCGCGCGGGGCCGGCTCATGCAGGGGCTGCGCGGCGATGGCGGGATGGTCGCGCTGGAGGCCTCCGAGGAGGAAACCGTCGCGTTGCTGCGGGACGAGGGGGAGCGCGTCGCCGTCGCGGCGGTCAACGGCCCCACGTCCACGGTCATCTCCGGTGATCTTGACGCGGTGGAGCGGATCGCCGCCGGCTGGCGAGCCCGCGGTCGCCGGGGGAAGCGGCTGAAGGTCAGCCACGCGTTCCACTCGCCGCACATGGACGGAATGCTCGCCGATTTCGCGGTCGCGCTGCGCGAGGTGTCCTTTCACCCGCCGCAGATCCCGATGATCTCCAATGTCACCGGTGAGAGCGCGAGCGCCGGGCTGATGGGCACCCCGCAGTACTGGGCGGAGCACGTCCGCCGGCCGGTCCGGTTCGCCGCCGGCCTGCGCGCGTTGCACGCGGCGGGCGTGACCGGCTACCTGGAGATCGGCCCCGACGCCGCGCTCACCGGCATGGTCGCCGATGGTCTGGCCGGGATCGACCCGCAGGTGGCGGTCGTAGCGACCGCGGTGGCCCGAGCGGGAAGCGGCGAGGTGCCGACCCTGCTGGCCGCGCTCACCCGGCTGCACGTGCACGGCCTCGGCCCGGACTGGCGCACGGTGTTCGCCGGCCGGGGTCGGCGGGTCGACCTGCCCACCTATGCCTTCGAGCACCGGCGTTACTGGATCGACGAACCGTCGGGCCCGCTCGACGCCGGCGCGCTCGGCCTGCTCTCGACGGGACATCCCATCGCCACCACGGCGGTCGGGCTCGCCGAGGACGACGGGGTCGCCACCGTCCTCACCGGTCGGGTCTCGACGTCGTCCCATCCCTGGCTGGCCGACCACACGGTCGCCGGCACGGTGGTGCTGCCCGGCACGGCCTTCCTCGACCTCGCGATCGGGGCGGGCGAGCGGGTCGGTGCCGGCGGCGTCGAGGAGCTCGTCCTGGCCGCCCCGCTGGCCCTGCCCGCGCGGGGGATCTTCGATCTGCAGGTCACCGTCGGATGGCCGGACGACTCCGGGCGTCGGGCCGTGCGGATCCACTCCCGCCCCCGCGAGGGCGACTCTGGCGCGGCCGAGGCCGCCGGAATCGGCGAGTCCCTGCCGGCCCCCTCGGCCTGGACCCGCCACGCCGAGGGGACCCTCGCCCCCGGGGAGGGCGGACCCGGGCCGGTCGCCCCCGCCCGTCCCGACGTCACCCGTCCCGACGTCACCCGGCCGCCCGAGGAGGCGACCGCACTCGACGCCGCGAGCTTGTACGAGCGTCTGGCCGAGGCCGGCTACGATTACGGGCCGGCGTTCCAGGCGGTGCGTGCCCTCTGGCGGCACGACGGGGACCTGTACGCGACGCTGCGACTGCCCGAGGGAACCGACCCGGCGGGGTTCGCCCTGCACCCCGCCCTGCTCGACGCCGCGCTGCATCCGCTCGCCTTCGAGGCGGTCGGCCAGTCGCCGGCGGACGCCGCGGTCCGGATCCCGTTCACCTGGTCAGGCGTGCGGCTGCACGCGACCGGAGCCGCCGAGGTCCACGTGCGGTTGCGGGTGATCGACGACGGCGCGGTGGCGATCGACGTCGCTGACCCCACCGGCGCGCCGGTGGCCACCGTCGAGCGGCTTGTACTCCGATCGGTCGCCCGGGGGAGTCTGTCGGCCGCGGCTCCGGCGCGCCCCACGGTGCTCCACGAGGTGACGTGGGTGGCCTCACCGCCGGCGGCACCAGGCTCTGGCGGGCAGCTTCCGCCCGCGACCGGCGGCTGGGCGGTGCTCGGCCCGGACGACCCGGAGCTGCGCCGCGGCCTCGACCGCGCCGGGGTCACCGCGGCCGTCCATGCCGACCTGCCGGCTCTGCGCGCCTCGCTCGACGGCGGCCCGATGCCCGCGGTCGTCGTCGTGGCCCCCTCGTTCCCGGCGGGCGGCCCGCAGGACGATCCGAGCGCGGTCCGACGCCTTACCGGCGCGCTGCTGGATCTGCTGCGCGCCTGGGTCGCCGACGACGCGACCGTGGCCTCCTCCCTGGTGGTGCTCACCCGCGGCGCGGTCGCCGCCCGCCCCGGCGACCGCGTCGACGCCCGGGCGCAGGCTGCCCTGTGGGGTCTCGTCCGGACCGCCCAGGCGGAGTTCCCGGACCGCATCGTGCTGGCCGACCTGGACTCGGCGCGGGAGTCGGTCCCGATGCTGCCGGCGGTGGTGGCGTCCGGGGAGCCGGAGGTCGCCGTGCGCGCCGGTGACCTCTGGACGCCTCGCCTCGTGCGCTCCGAGGGCGAGGACCGGCTGCGCCCTCCCGGCCCGTCGTCCACCTGGCGCCTGGACGTCACCGAGCCCGGCACGCTGGAGAACCTGGCGCTGGTCCCGGCTCCGGACGTCGACACCCCGCTCGCCGCCGGCCAGGTCCGGGTCGCGGTGCGGGCCGCCGGGCTGAACTTCCGCGATGTGCTGCTGGCGCTGGGCATGTACCCGGGAACCGCCGCCTTCGGCAGCGAGGGCGCCGGCATCGTCGTCGAGGTCGCACCGGACGTCACCGGCCTCTCCCCCGGCGACCGGGTCATGGGCCTGNTCGCGGGCGCGATCGCCCCGGTGGCGGTGGCCGACCACCGTCATCTGGTCCGCCTGCCCGCCGGCTGGTCCTTCGCTCAGGGCGCGGCGACCCCGATCGCGTTCATGACCGCCTATCACGGACTCGTCGACCTGGCCCGGCTGCGGGCCGGGGAGAGCGTGCTCATCCATGCCGCGGCCGGGGGCGTCGGGATGGCGGCCAGCCGGCTGGCCGCCCACCTGGGCGCGGAGATCCACGCGACCGCCAGCCCCGGTAAGTGGGACACACTTCGGGCCGAAGGGCGGGCGGAGCACCAGATCTCGTCCTCGCGTTCCCTCGCCTTCGAGGAGCGGATCCGCGCCGCCACCGACGGGCGAGGCGTCGACGTCGTCCTGGATTCGCTGGCGGGCGACTTCGTCGACGCCTCGCTGCGGCTGGTGGCTCCTGGCGGCCGCTTCCTCGAGATGGGCAAGACCGACATCCGCGACGCCGAACAGGTGGCCACCGACCATCCGGGGCTCACCTACCAGGCCTACGACCTCAACGCCGTGGCTCCCGACCGGATCCGGCAGATGCTCCTCGAGCTGGTCCGCCTGTTCGAGGACGGCACGCTGCACCCCCTCCCGGTGACCGCGTGGGACGTCCGGCGGGCCCCGGAGGCGTTCCGGTATCTCAGCCAGGCCCGTCATGTCGGCAAGGTCGTCCTCACCCTGCCCGTCGGCCTCGACCCCGAGGGGACCGTTCTGATCACCGGGGGGACCGGAGGTCTGGGGGCTCTCGTCGCCCGCCGACTGGCGACCGAGCACGGCGTCCGCCACCTGCTGCTCGCGAGCCGGTCGGGTCCCGCCTCGGCGCAGGCCGGACGGCTGCGCGCCGAACTCGGTGAGCTCGGCGTGGACGTCACCATCGCGGCCTGNGACGTCGGTGATCGGACGGCGCTCGCGGACCTGCTGGCGGACGTGCCCGAGGACCACCCCTTGACCGCCGTCGTCCACACCGCGGGAGCCGTGAACGACGCTCCGCTCGACGGGCAGATCGCGCCGCGGCTCGACGGGGTGCTGCGGCCCAAGGCCGACGCCGCCTGGCACCTGCACGAACTGACCGCGTCGCTCGATCTCGCGGCCTTCGTGCTCTTCTCCTCGGCGGCCGCCACCGTGGGCAACCCGGGCCAGGCGAACTACGCGGCCGCGAACGCCTACCTGGACGCGCTGGCCGCGGACCGGCACGTGCAGGGCCTGCCCGCCGTCTGCCTGGTCTGGGGGCCGTGGGAGCCCACCGCCGGGATGACGGCGCGGCTGACGCCGGAGGAGCTGAGCCGGATCCGCCGCGCGGGGCTCGTCCCGCTGTCCGAGGCGGACGGCCTCGCGGCGGTGGACACCGCCCTCGTCGACGGTGGGCCCGTCCTGGTTCCGATCGGCTTCGACCAGGCCGCCCTGCGCGCCCAGGCCGAGGATGGCCGGCTGCCGGGGATCCTTCGTGATCTGGTGCGCCGCGGCACCCGGCGCGCCGCGGCCGGTGCCGGCGTCGGCGATCGCACCGCCGAGCCGCTGGCCGACCGGCTGCGGCGGATGAACGGCAACGACCGCCGCCGTACCCTGCTCGATCTCGTGCTCGGCCAGATCGCGACGGTGCTCGGCCACGCCGGCGCGGACCTCCTCGACGCCGACCGGCCGCTCAACACGCTCGGCTTCGACTCCCTGACCGCGGTCGAACTGCGTAACCGGCTGGGCGTCGTGACCGGCCTGCGGCTGCCCGCGACTCTGCTGTTCGACTATCCGACGGCGGCCGGGATCGCCGGGTTCCTCCGGTCCCGTCTGCTCGGTGCTGACGCCGACGCCGACGCCGATCAGACGGGCGAGCTGCGGGAGGCGTCGACGGCCGGGGCGGTTCGCACCGCCGCGCTCGCCGACGAGCCGATCGCGATCGTCTCGGCGAGCTGCCGGTTCCCCGGCGGGGTGCGCTCCGCCGAGGACCTGTGGCGGCTCGTCACCGAGGGCCGGGACGCGACGGGGGACTTCCCGGACAACCGTGGCTGGGACCTCGAGCGGCTCTACGACCCCGATCCGGACGCGGCCGGGCGGACCTACGTCATGCGCGGTGGCTTCCTCTACGACGCCGATGAGTTCGACGCCGCCTTCTTCGGCCTCAGCCCGCGGGAGGCGACCGCGACCGACCCGCAGCAGCGGCTGCTGCTCGAGACCGCGTGGGAGGCGTTCGAAGGCGCCGGGATCGATCCGACCCGGCTGGGCGGCAGCCGGACCGGCGTGTTCGCCGGGGTGATCGCCCAGGACTACGCGTCGGTCGCGGGCCGGCCCGACCCGGGCCTGGAGGGGCATCTGTCCACCGGCAACACCACGAGCGTCGCGTCGGGGCGGGTGGCGTACACGTTTGGGTTGGAGGGGCCGGCGATCACGGTGGATACGGCGTGTTCGTCGTCGTTGGTGGCGGTNCATCTGGCGTGCCAGGCGTTGCGTGGTGGTGAGTGTTCGTTGGCGTTGGCGGGTGGGGTGACGGTGATGGCGACGCCGTCGACGTTTGTGGAGTTCAGCCGTCAGCGTGGGTTGGCGGCGGATGGGCGGGTGAAGGCGTTCGCGGCGGCGGCGGATGGGACGAGTTGGGGTGAGGGTGCGGGGATGCTGCTGTTGGAGCGGTTGTCGGACGCGCGT
>NZ_LJJX01000098.1:0-11530 GCF_001421075.1 Frankia sp. CpI1-P
GCGCGGCCGTAGGGGTCGCGGTCGGCGTCGGGGTAGCCGGCGGGGGCGCGGTCGTCGCGTCCGTAGGGGTCGCGTCCGCGGTCGGCCCGGTCGTCGGCACCCGGCCGGTCGTCGCGCCGTCGGGCGTAGGGATCACGGTCGTACCCGCCCGGCTCGTCGTACGGGTCCGCCTGGTAGCCGCGACCGCCGCGTGGCTGGTCGGCGTAGCCGTCGCGGCCGTACCCGCCGTACGGGTCGCCGCCGCGCGGCGGATCCGCCACGCTGGACTGGTCGGCCGGCGAGCGCCGGATGCCCAGCGGGTCGTAACCCCCCGCCGCGTCCGGGCCGTCCGCCTGTGACGGGCCACGCCGACGCTGGCCGCCGGGCTCGTCCGTCCCATAGGGAGACCGACCGCCGTCGTCCGGACGGTATTCGTACCTCTCCTGACCACTCATGATCCCAATTCCGCACCGATCGCAGTAGTCGGGTCGTGAGACAGGTGCCCCGCAGGGCAACGTGCCCTCACCTGATCACCGGTTCACCNGGAGGGTCCTCGTCGACCGTGTGTCAAGGACCATCTCATCGATCTTCTTGACGTTCTTCTTCAACCGAACCGTACCTGTTGTGGCATTGTCGATGTGAACCACCTTCTGTAGGAGGCGGTAGGTGTCTTCGTTGCCGGAGGCGAGCGCCAACTGGGCCCCGCGTCCGAGCAACAGTGTTGCAGTGGCCTCGTCGCCGGACTGACGCGCCTCCAGGCCACGCACCACCGAGGCCGTCAGCTCGGCCTGCCCGGTGTAGTGGGCGACGGCCGCGCTGACCCGGGTGGAGCGCGTCTCGTCGTCCGTCCATATCGCTCTCACCAGCGCCTGCGACGTCTCCCGGCCGTCGATGACGAGGCTGACCCGCGCGGCCAGCGCCTCGGTTCCGACCGGCCGGGCCGGCACCCGGATGTTCAGGTGGTAGTCGCGCGACTCCGTTCCCCACGCGCCGGTAGGGTAGTCGACGCTGTGATCGTCGGATGTGGTCGCCTCGGCCCGCAGATCGCGCAGCATGGGGGAGACCTCCCGCAGAAACCCCACCTCGGCGCCGCGCGGGGTCCACACCCGCAGCGCCACCCGGTCGGTGGCTCGGCTGGTGGCGGTCGCGACCACGCTGGTGAAGTCCGCGACGAGCTCGTTCGGGCTGCCGATCGCGTCGACGGTGCCCAGCAGGTTCGTCGCGATCAGTCGCAGCTCGGCGACGCGCCAGTCGGTGCCGATGCCCCGGCAGTCGCACTGGAACCGCCCACGGGCCGCGGCGACGGCCGCTGCCAGGTCCGTCGCCAGCTCGCCGTTCTGGCCGTCGGTGAGCAGCAGCGCGTGCGCGATGGCCTGCGGCCGGGTTCCCGTCAGCGCCCGCGCCAGGTCCAGCCAGCGGCCGATGGCGGTGCCGCCGTGCGGCTCCATCCGGCTCACCGCGAGGCGGGCCTGCTCGCGGGTGACGGCCGAGGCGGCCACCAGGTGCGGGCTGTCCGGGTAGATCATGCCGGCGGCGCCGGTGCCGCGGACGATCGCGAACCACACGCCGTCGGGCAGACAGTCGACGGCAGCGCACGCCGCGTGGCGCGCCTGGGCGATCTTCTCCGGCGGGTTCGCCATCGAGCCCGAGCAGTCGAGCAGGAGGACCTCGGCGAGTTCCGGGCGCCGCGATCCGGCCGGCGGCGGGGACCCGTGGGCTGACGGGGACCCAGGGGCCGGCGGGGAGTCGTGGGTCGGCGGGGAGTCGTGGGTCGGCGGGGAGTCGGGCGGGCGGGAGCCGTGCGGGGAGACCTCGCCGGCGAGGCCGTCCGGGCCGTCGGGCCGGCCGGTCGACGTCACGGTGACGACGGCGTGCACGTCCGTCCCGCCGGCCGGAAGGTACTCGTTCTGGTAGACCTCCGCGGTGAACGCGCCCATCAGTGATCCACCCGGGCGGCGACCACGGTGATGTTGTCGTGGCCACCGGCGTCGATGGCGAAGTCGACGAGGTGGCGGGNGACGTCGATCGCCGTGCAGCGCGGCGGGAGCTGGTTGACCAGCGAGGCCATGACATCCGGCCGGGAGGCGTAGTTCCACAGCCCGTCGGAGCACACGAGCACCGTGGCCGGCGCCTCGATCGGGAAGATCTCCGTGTGCGGGNCCACGTCCTCGACGTCGCCACCGAGCCAGCGGGTCAGCGTGTGCGCGCGCCGATGCGTCTCGGCCTCGTTGGCGGGGATGAGACCCGCCCGGGCGGCCTCGGCGGCCCAGGTGTCGTCCGAGGTCAGCCGCTCGCACCAGCGCGGTCCGAGCAGGTAGACGCGGCTGTCGCCGACCCAGCCGACGGTGACCATGCCGGGACCGTCGGGGGTCGGCGGGGTGACGATGGCGGCGGCGAAGGTGCACGACGGGGCCATCCGCCCCTCGGCCGCGCTGAGCTGGGCGATCGTGGCCTGTGCGGCGTCGACGGCGGCGTGCAGCGCGGCCTCGGCGTCCTCCGGGGAGAAGCCCCCGACGATCGCCCGCGGCGCGGTGCGCGGCTCGTCGTACTCCGGGTACGCCGGCTCCAGGATGTCCAGCATGGCGTCGGCCGCGCTGCCGCCGCGGGGCGGGCGGGTGTCGTGGTGGACCGGATGACCGGGCCCGTGGGCCCGCACCGCGTCCGCGAGCACCGCCATCGCGGTGGCCGCGGCGGCGGCCGAGGCCTGACCGGAACCGGGCGTGGTCGAGACCCCGTCGCACACCACCGCGATGAGCGTGCCGTAGACGACGGCGAGCCCCATCGCGTCCTCGTTGGTCGTGTGGCGCACGCCCCGGTCGCACACCCCGGCCAGCTCGCCGAGGTCGACCTCGCTGTGGTCGGCGTCACCGTGCGCCGGGTCCGGGCCTTCCAGCGGATGCCCGCAGACCTCGCAGTAGTGGTCGTCCGAGTACACCGGCGCCGCGCACACGGGGCAGCGGCCCAGGTCGTCGTCGGGGTCGAAGGCCCCGCTGCCGGTGAGCTGGTAAGCCACCGTGGGGGCGTCGTCGTGCGGGTTGAGGTCCACCGTCATGCCACCGGAAGGGAACGTTCGCGTGCGGGCGGTGTGCGCAGAGCCATGTGCTGGGTGCCTCCTGCCCCTGCTGGTCCGGTCATCGGAGCTCGTCGCCGTCGCTCCGCGACGCCGGAGGCGCACGGCCGGCGACAGGACGAACTGGTCACACGCGTCGAGCTGGTCATTGTGGAGCCATGGGGACGTATTCTCCCAGGTTCCCCCGGGGCCCGTCGATGACGTAGATCGCCGTGGGCGGGCCAGGTCCCGGTGCATCCCCCTCCGTCGGCGCGCAACCTTAAGAGAGCGTAAGGGGCGAGGGCCGACGATGGTGGCGGCCATGCCGGTGCCGGGGCATCGGCATGGCCGGCCGGTCCCGGCCCGTCCTCGGCCCGCACCTCGCCGGAGCTCAGCACGGCACGCGCCCGAGCCGCGGTCCGCGACCGCGTGATGACGCGTGGCGAGCGACGCACACCGAACCCTCCTGACCTGGCCGAGGGCGGCCGGGACCACCCAGGTCACCGGCGTGGGACTGCCGCCTCAGGATAGGGCGCCGGACAGTCCCGAACGACCATGTCGCGGCAGGTGGCCGGGTTCGGGCCCGCCGGACCCCCGACCGGGGGCCCNTGCCTGGTCGGCGGGCGGGCCGAAACCGGCCGGTCCCGGCCGGGGTCGAGGCCGGCCGCGTCCCCGGCGCCGGCCGTATACCGTGGTCACATGGTCATTTCCGCGGCGCACGCCGGTCGGTGGCACTGATGGCCGGCGCCGCGCGCCGGGGCGGCGGCGGGATCGCCCGGGGCGGGCAGGGCGGCCGGGCCGGCAAGGCGGGTTCGCATCGCAAGGGAGCCGGTGCCGGCAGCGGCGGCCAGGGCCGCAAGGCCCTGGAGGGCCGGGGCGCGACCCCGCCCGCCCATCTGCGTCCCGGCCATCCCGCTCAGCGCCGCGCGGCCGCCGCGACCAGGGCCGCGCAGGGCGGGGAGCGGGGGCGGGCCACCGCTGGCCGCCCCGGCGCCGCCGACGCCGCCCAGACGGGTCAGGCCGGGCAGGGGGGTCCGCGCGCGCGGCGTGCCGAAGCCGACGAGCTGGTCGTCGGCCGCAACGCGGTGGTCGAGGCGCTGCGGGCCGGGGTGCCGGCGTCGAGCCTCTACGTCGCCGGCGGGCTCGACTTCGACGAGCGGCTCGCCGACGCCCGCCGCCTTGCCGCTCGGGCGGGGATCGCGGTGGTCGACGTCGCCCGCCCGGACCTCGACCGCATGTGCGGCACGGCGCCGCATCAGGGGCTCGCCCTGGCGGTCCCGCCGTTCCGCTACACCCATCCCGACGACCTGCTGGCCCGGGCGCGCGCCGCGGCTCCCGGTCTGGTGGTCGCGCTCGACGGCGTCACCGATCCCCGCAATCTCGGTGCCGTGGTGCGCTCCGCGGCGGCCTTCGGCGCCCACGGCGTCCTGGTACCCGAGCGCCGCGCCGCCGGGATGACCGCCGCCGCCTGGAAGACGTCGGCGGGTGCCGCCGCCCGGCTGCCGGTCGCCCGGGCCACCAACCTCGCCAGGACCCTCGTGTCCTACGCCGAGGCCGGCCTGTTCGTCGTCGGGCTCGCCGCGGACGCCGACACGACGATCGACGAGCTCGAGATGGCCACCGATCCGATCGTCCTGGTCATCGGGTCCGAGGGGCGCGGGCTGTCCCGGCTGGTCGAGCAGCGCTGCGACGTGACGATCCGCATCCCGATGGCCGGGGCGGTCGAGTCCCTCAACGCCGGGGTCGCCGCCGGCATCGCGCTGGCCGAGATCGCCCGCCGCCGCCGCGGCGCCTGAGTACTCGGGTGCTCCCCGGCCGGTGGCGGCCGAAAGGTGACGCAACCGAGTCCTGCGCGGCGGAACGCTGAGCCCGTCGCGGCGCCCTTGTAGCCTCATGCCCTACTTGGGCGTCGGGCCATCTCGGGGGAACGGACGACGGTGCGGGGCAGGCGGGAATCGTCGGCGCGGCTGTTCGCGCTGCCGCGTTTCCTCCTGCCCGAACCGCAGCCGCGGCTGACCCTGCTGCCCACCGTCGCGCTGCGGCTGGTGCTGGCGGCGGTCTTCGCGGCGTTGCGGCTGTACGCGGCGCTCTTCGGCGTGGGGTTCGTGCTGCTGTGGCACGACTGGTACGTGAGCCATCCGCTCGGCCTGGTGGTCGCGGCGCTGGCCGCCGCCTGGTCGCTGACGTTCGCCCTGATCGCGCTGCATCGCGGCATCGGGTGGGTGCTGNCGGCCGGCAATGTGGTCGTCGCGCTCGTCCTGGCCTCGGGGGCGCGCCTGTGGCTGCCGCCGGAATCGGTCGGAGACTCTGCCTCGTTCGTGCTGCTCGCGGCGACGCACGCGACGGCGGTGGCCGCCTGGGCCTTCCCCGCCGGCCCCTTCCTGGCCGTGACGGCGCTGACGGTCGGCGCCTTCGTGGCCGGGGCGTCCGGCGCCGGGCCGCCGGCTCCGATGCCGCTGGCCGCGATCATCTGCACGGCCCTGCTCGTCCGGTACGTCCGGCCGCAGGTACACGCGCTCGCGGGCGGGGCGCAGGCGCGGCTGGCCGAGGTGGCCGAGCGGCGCGCAGGCGAGGACGACGTGCTCACCCTGCTGCGCGAGCAGCGGGAACATGAGCTGACGATCCACAACGCGGTGCTCAACACCCTCACCGGCATCGCCTGGGGCGGCGGCGGCGACGGACAGCTCACCCGCCGCCGCTGCGCCGACGGCGCGACGGCCCTGGACGAGCTGATCGGTGGGCGCGAGCCACCGCCCCGGGCCGGCCCGGGGCGGTGGCCGGCGGCCAGCGAGATCCCGGCGGTGGAGCGCGGACCGACGCTCGACGAGGGCGCGGCCGGCGACCTGTTGGTCGGATCCGGGCCGGCCGGCGACCTGCTGGTCGGATCCGAGCCGCCTGGCAACGTGCTGATCGGGTCCGGGCCGGCCGGCGCGGCGCCCGGCGCGGCCGGCCGTCCGGACCCCTGGGTGACGGTGGCGCCCGCGGCCGGCTCGCTGCGCGCCCTCTACACCGCGCAGCTACGCCACCTGACCAGTCGATTCGCCGCAGTCTGGCTGATCCTGCTGGTTCTGCCCGCCGGCCGCGCCCTGCCCCATGTCCGTTCGGTCCCGCTGGCGCTCGCGTTGCTGTTCGCCCCACTCGCCGCGCTCGCCGTGGCCCGGCGACGCTTCCGGTCCGGGCCGTTGACGCAGGTGGAGGCGGCCGCCGTGGTGCTGCTCTGCCTGGGGATCGCGGTGGGGGGCGGGTGGAACGCCGGCGACGTCGGCGAGGTGCGGATGATGGCGTGGCCGATGGTCAGCCTGCCGCCGTTGTTGATGCTGGTGACGGTGTCCCGCCCGGTGTGGCGATGGGTGCTCGCGTCGGTCACCGTCGGCGCCGCCGTGATCGCGGTGAGCCTACTGACCAACCCGCGGGACCCGTTCGCGCTGTCCCACCTTCTCCTGTTGCTCTACTACTTGTGGATCATGCAGATCTGCCTGGTCATGATCGGTCCGTTGCTGTGGAGCACGGCAGATGTCCGGGCCTGGGCCAGTCACTGCGAGCGGGAGCTGGGTCGGCGAGCCGAGAAGCGGGACCGGGCGCGCGAGCGTCGCAGAGTGCTGCTGCGGGCCGTCGAACGGGACGTGGCGCCGCTGCTGGCCGGCGTCGCCGCGGGCCGGCTCGACCCGCAGGCCGACGTCGTGCGCTCGGAATGTGCCCGGCGCGCGGTCGCCGTGCGGCGGCTGCTGTTCGACGACGACGCCGTGCACAGCGCGATCGGGGAGGCCATCGACGCCGCCGAACGGCATGGCACGGTCGTGTCCAGCCAGATCTCCGGTGGCCTCGACCAGTTGCCCGCCTCGGTGCGCGGCGAGTTCGTCGAGCAGTTGCACCACGCGCTGCGGGTGATGCCGAGCCGCCGGGTCCTGCTCACCGTCACCGCGCAGGCGCGTACGGCCAGCCTGTTCCTGTCGTGTTCCTGGCCGGCGGGCCAGTTGCCGCNGGCACCGTCGGGTCGGGCCATCGACATGATCGTCGACGTCGACGACGGGCAGCTCTGCGTGGAGCTGCGCTGGCCACCCGCGGGGGTGCGGCCCGGGCCGCGACCGCAGGCGGGGATGCTGACCGGCGGCCGGTCCGGGGACGTGACGGAGCCCCGCCCCCCGCACGGGGGACGGGGCTCCTGACCCGCGCTGGGTCGCGTCGCCTCGCGCCGGCTACGGCTCACGATCTGTCGAGCACGATCCGATCGATCATGTGCGGATCAGAGTCGGCCGAGTGCGGATGTCGGCGCGGTGTATCGGGGCCTCAGATCCGGTGACCCCAGCAGGGCTTCGACGCGTACCAGGGGCTGGTGCCGGCCTGCGCGTAGAGCTGCCGCGCGCGCTGCCACTGCTCCGCGACGCTGGCGTGCTGCGGCAGACCCCTGCCGCCCAGACCATGCCAGGTGCTGGGCAGGAACTGGAACAGGCCGCCGGCTCCGATGGAGTTGACCGCGTGCGGGTTCCCGCCGGATTCGCAGGGAATCACGGCGCTCAGGAAGTGGTCGGCGTTGGTCCCCGCGCTGGCCGGCTGGGACAGCGCGAGACCGCCGCCGACGGAGGCGGCGAGAGTGGTGGCGATGACTGCGGCCCGGGTGCCGAGCTTGATCCGGTTGAGGCCCCGACCGAGCGAACGAGCGTTGGACATTAAGTTGCCCTTCCCCACGCCTGCGAGGTGAGCTGTCGGGTTCGGGCTGGGAATGCCCGGCCGTGGTTCGCGGCTTCACCCCTAGGACGCCTGACCTCGGCGCCCGGAATTGGTTCCCCCGTCCCTGCCGCAGGTTTGATTCTCATCGGGTGGGGGCAGGGTTCGGCGTGCCACCCGACGTCTGCCATCAGTTGACGGCATGGCGACGAACATAGCTGAGCGTGACCCCGGGAAATCAAGGGTACGTGAGGATGGGCACAGTACGTTCTAACGTCTTTAATTGATCTTTTTTTTGCGGTTTCGCGCCCGCGTGCGCGCCCGATTCTAACGGCCTTCGGAGCTCCAGGGAACGCCTGTTTTGCGGTTGGTCGGCCACGCTGACCATAAGCCCTTCGCGGTCCGTGGCCGGTTCTCTCCCGGGCGTGGCGGGGGGCGCTTTCTACCCGCGTCGACGGTGCCGCTAACGGAGTCGAGAAAAAATTTCGCCGCTGCGCCGCGAACAACGGCTCTTCCGCGCTTTTCCGAACTATACGGCACTCCACGAGTCGTCCCACATAAAGGGGATGTGTCCGGCAGGGCGACCGGGCGGTGTCGGTGACCGGCTCTCGGAGGGTTGCTGCGGGGCTCCGGGGTTGCTGCGGGGCTCCGGGGGTTGCTGCGGGGCTCCGGGGGTTGCTGCGGGGCTCCGGGGGTTGCTGTGGGGCTCAGGGGGTGTAGGTCCAGGCCGAACCGGTGCCGCGGTACTGCTCGACGGGGATGGGCGTGACCCCGGGGCGCATCCGGTCGGTGTAGAGGTGCCCGTGCAGGTGGTCGATCTCGTGGGCGACCAGGCGGGCCAGGCCCTGCCGGTACACCGTGATGTGCCGGCGGCCCGAGATGTCGGTGTGCTCCACGTGCAGCTCCAGGGACCGCGGGACGATNCCGCGGATGTCGAAGAAGCTCAGGCACCCCTCGTACTGCTCGTCGCTCTCGGGGACGGACTCGATGACGCGTGGGTTGAGCAGGGTGAGGATGTCGCCGTCCGCGGACCGCACGATGGCCGCCGCCCGGTTGATCCCNATCTGGGGCGCGGCGATGCCCATCCCCTTCCCGAACGTGTGCAGCGCGGACACTCGCTCCATGGCCGAGGACAGCTCGGCGACGACGCGGCGGGCGTCCTCGGCCTCGACGGGCAGCTCGAACGACCGGGCTGGCTGGTGGAGTGCGGGATCGCCTACCTGGACGATGCCCGCCGCGGCCATCTGCGCGCTGGGCCGGGCAACGGCTCGGTCGGCGGGATCCCGGTTCGGCGCCCCCGCCCGAAAGTTCCATTCCAGACGATATCGGGCGTGCAGTGGGGGATTATTGGTGGACCAGGTGAAAACACGCCTTTTGGCATCATCCGAGCGGGCAATCGCCGTGCGGAACGGGAAGGCGTCCGCGGTCATCGACGTCTCCATGCCCCAGACCACGGGATCGACCTCGGCGGGGAAGTCCAGCACGACCGACAGGAAGCTGGTCGGTACCCGGACGGCCCGCTGGAACCACGGGCCCCACTTCTCCTCGCCGACCNGGTAGCTGTACTCGATCCATGCTGATTCGCCCGGGTAGAGGGGGAATCGGCCGCGATTGTTCTCGAACAGCAGCCAGACCTCCTTCAGCGCATCCCAGTCGGTCTTGACCTGCCAGGACATCTGCTCGTCGCCGCAGTGCGCGCTGAGCTGCAGTTCCTCCCAGCGCAGCGGATTGCTGCGGTAGAGCCGGGCGGCGCGTTCCTGGTCCCCGGGAAATCGGTCGACGGAGATCCGCATCAGGTAGCGGGTCACCGGTTCGACGCCGGTGTTGAGCACGAGCCGGCGCTGATGGGCGACGTACATGCCGTCCTCGTAGCGCAGCTCGGCGCGATCCTCCTCGACGACAAGCCCACCCGGGTCGGGGCCGGCCCGGGTGGCCCGGGCGGCCCCGACCGGCTCGGCCGCCGTGATCGCCGCCGACGAGCCCGGTGGCGGCGGGGCCATGCGACCACCGGGCTCCGTCGCCCGGGCGCCCGGCGAACGGGGCGCGTCACCCGCCTCGTCCGTCGCTTCCCATGGGCGCGCGGCGAGCTGGAAATAGGCGCCCGGGATGCGCAGCGCGTCGGCGATGCGCTCGATCAGGGAGAGCCGGGCGATATGATCCTCACCCTGCATGATCCGGCTGACTCGGCTCTGGCTGAGGCCCTCGACCGGGGACGCGATGCGGTTCTGNCTCGCGCCGTCATACTTCTTCATCAGCCGGAAGGCCGTCCGGAAGTCCCGGGTCTCGCACGCGGTCCGGAAGTCGGACCGGGCGAGCAGGATGCGGGAGACCCGGTAGGGACCGGATTCGTAGGACATCGACCGGCCTTCCGTCGGGCTCCGACCTGCGTCGATCGCCCTGCCGGGACGGCGGAAAGTCCGCTGCGTCAGGCTGCGGCTAAGACGTCAGGATGACGACGCTATGCCAAACCGGCATAGTTTGCCGGCGCTTGTCGCGACCGCGAGGTTGTCGCGGATCCGACATCCGGCCGGGTCGGATGGGCAGGCGGCACCGAGGCAGATCTGGTAATCGACCGGCCGGCAGCTCCCGCTCCCGCCCGGCCGGATCATCCGCTCCCGCCCCGGCTGGAGCTGGAGGCGAGGTTGTCTCCGCACCGCCGGTGCGGGGGCGCGCAGCGGCGCGGATCCGGCTGTGGTCCGGTCCAGCCGGGCCCATACGAGAAGAGCATGCCTGACTGACGTTTCCCGGCCACGCCGGCTCGGGCCACCCTGGACGCAGGCCGGCCCCGCCCCGCGTCGAGCCGCGACCTCCGCCGGGCGGGGCCGGCGCACCCGGCGGGCCGGTTGGTCACCGCCGGCCCGGATGGGAGGGGCGGACCGACGGCCACCGACCCTGGTGGCCGCCACCAGCGTCGGTGGCGGCCACCGGCCCGGCCGATCGGGCGTCGGCGCAGGGAGTGTCGGCGCAGGGAGTGTGGGCGCAGGGGGTGCGGGTCCGGAAGGGCGGTGCCGATCGTGACGGAGCCGAGGAGAGATCATGATCGACCTGCGGTCGTCTACGGCGTCGTCCGGTTCGCGCCCGGCGGCAACCGGCAGGTCACCGATGTGGTGATCACCTTCGTCTCCGCGTCGGCGGCGGACGACTTCGCGGCTGAGCAGGGCTGGCCGGAGTACGAGGTGGCGCCGGTGCGCTTCTTCGTTCACGAGCGGCAGTCCGCCGTCGCCGAGGTGCCCCCGCCGACCCGGTGGACAGGTGACTCTGCCCTGCCCAAGCAGGGTCACCGATCCGCCGCCGATCCGGCCGGACCCCCCGGATCGGCGGCGCCATCCCCCGCCGGCCAGGCGGAGACGGCGGTGGCCGGAGCCCAGGAGTCGAGCGCTGCCCAGCCGGCCGCGGACCGACAGGAGGCCCGCCGGGTCTCCGTCACGTCCTGGGGGCTGGACCGTTGGGCGGTCGCGCTGCGCGTGGGTTCCGATCCGGTGGAGGCGTTCCGTGCCGTCGGCCGGCTGCCGGCCGGTCTGGTCTTCACCGCTGCCTACGGCGACGTCGACGTGGTGCTGGTGTACGGCCCGGGGGCCGGCGGCGATGCGCCGCCGGCCCGGGCGCCTACGGTTCTGGAGACCGCGCTCGGCGCCGAGCCGGCGGGACTGGTGGCGGCGCGTTGGATGACGGCGGGCGAGCGGGAGGCGTTTCGGGCGGGGTACGCGGCCGCCGTGGACGGCATTCGGCGCGCCCTGGCGTAAGAGAGTGTTGGGTATCCGAGTGGCTACTCGTTGGTGAGGTCTTCGGTGAGGCGTCGAGCGNCTTCGGTCTCGATGGGACCGTGGGGCTCGACGT
>NZ_LJJX01000099.1:0-11065 GCF_001421075.1 Frankia sp. CpI1-P
ACCCGAGCTCCGGAAGATCGTGTACACGACCAATGCGATCGAGTCGATGAACTTCCAGCTCCGGAAAATCACGAAGAACCGCGGGCATTTTCCCGACCGTGACGCGGCGATGAAGCTACTCTACCTCGGGCTTCGCAACATATCGAGTCAGCGGGGCGGCGAGTCCGGCACCGGAACCCACGGATGGAAAATCGCACTCAACACGCTCTCCAGCCTCTTCCCCGGACGCCTACCTTTCTGATAGTGTGAACGCGTAAGCTAAGCTATTCACCTCTGGCTTACACGGAAATCGTGACAGGCTCGCGATCGCCGGCTACTCGCTACTGCGCCGGGAAGAGGGTTTCATCCGGGTCCACCGCCTGGTGCAGGCGGTGATCTGGGGGAGCATGAGCGTCGAGGACCGCCAGGCGTCGTTCACGACGGCCGCCGAACTCCTCCTGGCCGCCCAGCCGAGTGATCCCAGTAATCCCACGACCTGGCCGACCTGGGCCGTCCTCGGCCCCCACCTGCTGCACCTCACCACCCACCCGGCGGGCACGGACTCCCATCCACTGCGCGACCTGCTGGACAGGTTCTGCCGCTACCTCCACGCCCGCGGCGACTACGCCGGCGCGCTCCGACTCGCGCTCGCCTTTCACCGACTGCGCCGGTCAACCCTCGGAGCCGACCACCCCGACAGCCTGAGCTCGGCGAACAACATCGCCGCGGCCCTGCGGGGCCTGGGCCGCTACGACGACGCTCGGGCGATGGACCAGGACGTCTACACGCTGCGCCGGCGCACCCTCGGAGCCGACCACCCCGACACCCTCACCTCCGCCAACAACCTCGCCGACGACCTGTACGCCCTCGGTTGGTTCGACCGCGCCCAAGCCCTCAACGAGGAGACCCTCGAGCACCGCCGCCGCACCCTCGGAGCCGACCACCCCGACACCCTCANCTCCGCCAACAACCTCGCCGCCGATCTGTACGCCCTCGGCGACTACGACCGCGCCCGAGCCCTCAACGGGGAAACCCTCGAACGCCGCCGACGCACCCTCGGAGCCGACCACCCCGACACCCTCACCTCCGCCAACAACCTCGCCGTCGACCTGTACGCCCTCGGCCAGTTCGACCGCGCCCGGCTCCTGCACGAGGAGACGCTGCGCAGAATGCGCCCGGTGCTCGGCCCCGATCACCCGGACACCCTCGGGGCGGCCGGGAACCTGGCCGTGGACCTGTACGCCCTCGGCGACTACGACGGCGCCCGAGCGCTCAATGAGGAGACCCTCGACCGCCGCCGCCGCACCCTGGGCGCCGGACATCCCGACACCCTCACCTCCGCCATCAACCTCGCCGACGACCTGTACGCCCTCGGCTTCCTCGAGGAGGCACGTACCCTGCACGCCGAGGCGCTGCAGCGGATGCGAGACATTCTTGGCGCGGATCACCCCGACATCCGCGCATCGGAAAGCCGCCTGGCGGTCGGTCCCGCTGTCCTCGGCGCAAGCCGTCCGGCCGCCGAACCACAGCCCGACGAACTTCAGCCCGACGAGCACGCACCCCATGGGCCGATATCCGGCGCGGCACCCCCGGACAGCACCCGACCGGACCCGACCGATGAGCCACCGGCCATCGCGCGGTAGGACCGCCCACCGCGGGCTGCGCAGCGGCGTTACCCGCGCAGCGCCCGTGGGACCTGTTCGTCGTCGGGGACACCGGGCACGAACGTGTAGCGGGATGCCTGCTGGAACTCCTCAAGCGCCTGCCGGGACAGCTCGTGGGAGGCGAGGGCGGTGAGCAGCCCGACCGGCACGCTTACCTCATCGGCGCCGTCCAGCAGGGCGGCCTCCGCCTGCCGCACGGATTTCACGCTGGCCGCCAGGATGCGTGACCTCTTCCGGTCCGGCACGGGACGCACGAGAATCGAGGCCAGTTCCGTCACCAGACGATCGTGNCCGAGCAGCCGGGCCGCCCGGTCGACGTAGGGAATCACCCAGTCGGCACCCACCGAGCCGGCGAGCGCCGCCTGCGATCCTCCGTACACCCCCGTCATGGCGACCCGGACCCCTCGACCGACAAGTTCAACGGCCATGGAAAAGTACTCCGAGACCGCAGGAATCTTGATCACGGTGTGGTCCGGATTCTGCTCGAAGGCGGNCCATGCCTCGCCGAGGGCGGCGTTTGGACTCACGCTGCACGGCTGATAGAAGAACATGCCACCCGGCAGGAGCGCACGCAACGCGCCGAGATGGCGCAGGGGGTCGTCGGCGGCACCCGCCCTGGCCATCAGGGTGGGGTTCACCGTTACTCCGCGCACATATCCGAGCGACGCGGCGAGGGCCACCTCATCGGATGCTGCCGAATCCAGGTACATGCTGATCGCCTTCACTTGTGGGCCGGTCGGCGGACAGCCGGTATCCTCGCATCTCGATTTCCCGCTGCCACGGACCCCCTTACGCCTGGATCTCCTTGGCGTAAGGAGCGGACAGCCCCGACCCGGTCCGCGTGACGGCGAGGGAGGCGGCCGACACCGCGGAACGGATGGCCGCCGCCGGGGGGACTCCGTNGGCCAGACCGGCGGCGAGATAGCCACAGAAGACATCCCCCGCGCCGACCGTGTCCACCGCGTTCACCACCGGGGCTGGTTCCCGCAACGAGAGGGCGACACCGTCGTCCCCCACAAGCCGGCCGATCACTCCACGCTCTCCCCACGTGACAACGACGTTCATGCGGGGAAACCGGGAGGCAAGATCGTCCAGCCGCTCCGCCATCACCTCCCCTTCCGCGTACAGGCACACCTCGACCTCGTTCGGCACGAAGTAGTCGACGAGAGAAAGCAGGTCCGCTGGGAGTGCGGCAGCGGGCGCCGGATTGAGGATCACCTTCACCCCGGCCGACCTCGCGATCCGCGCAGCCTGCCACACGGCGTCGAGCGGGAGCTCGAGCTGGAGCAGCAGGACGTCCGCCGCGGTGATCGCCGACCGGGCGGCGGCCACGTCGGCCGCGGTCACCGACGCGTTCGCCCGCGGGACGATGATGATCGAGTTTTGGCCGCCCCGCTCGACGACCGGCAACCCGACGCCGGTTCCGTCCTGCTCGGCGCCGTGCAGGTGCGTGGTATCGATCTCCTCCTCGGCCAGTGCCTGACGGAAGATGCTGCCGAACTGATCGGCGCCGACCCGGCCGACCAGGCTCGTCCGCGAGCCGGCGCGAGCGGCGGCGACCGCCTGGTTGAAGCCCTTTCCCCCGGGAGTCATCGTGAAGTCGTCGCCGACGAGCGTCTCGCCGGGAAGCGGCCGGCGGGTGGCGTAGGTGATCAGATCCATCATCAGACTGCCGACGACGCACACCGTGTCAGTCACGCGGGCCTGGCTCCTCTCGCTCGCACCCTGACCCTCACCCGAGGTCCGCGCCTCGGTTCTTCACCGAACTCTCCCGTATGCGCAGCTCCGTGTTGAGCACGACCGTCCTCCCGGTGGCTGCCGAACCCGCCAACCGACCGAGAAGCAGATCTGCGGCGGATCGCCCGATGTCGTCAAAGGGCTGTTCGATCGTGGTGATGGGCGGATCCTGCATCCCGTTCCAGGGGAACTCGTCGAACGCCACGAGTCCCATGTCTCGCGGAACCGAGCAGCGGGCCTCCCGGAGCGCTTCGAGGGCCCCCACCGCCATCAGGTTGTTGGAGACCAGAACCGCCTCGGGGCGCGGTCGTGTACGCAGCAGGCGGCTCATCGCGTCGTATCCGCCCTGCCGCTTGTAGTCGGCGAACACCGCCAGCTCGGCACGCGGTTCGATACCGTGCAACCGCAAGGCACGTTCGTAGCCCTCCCGGCGCTCGCGTGCCGTCGTCGTGCGCAGCGGACCGCCGATGAGGGCGATACGCGAGAACCCCTCACTGATCAGGTGTTCCGTGCCGCTGCACGCACCGGCGGCATTGTCCACCAGAACACCGTCCACCTGGTTACGCAGGGCGCGCCGGTCGACCGTCACCACGGGCGTCCCATGGTCGAGCAGCCGCCCGAGATCGGTCTCCTCCTCGGAGGTCGGCGCGACGATGACACCCGCCACCTCCCCGAGCACGGCAAGATCGAGATAGGCGTTCTCTCGGTCCAGATCCTCATCGGCGTTGCACAGGAGAATCGAATATCCATCGCGGGCCGCAGCGGCCTCGACGCCCCGAAGAACCCCGGAGAAGAAGGGATTTTCAGTATCACTGAAGATTGCTGCCCAAACCTTCGCGAGCGGGCGGGGAACCGCCATTCCACCATCGCTCCGAGAAATCGACGAGGACGGGATCTCCGGATTCCGAGAGCGGGCCGCGAAACGACCGATTCCACCGCCGTTCAGAACCCGGGTGAAGGTGTTCGTCGACACGGTCGGCCGGCCACCACCACGGCCGGCCAGCCGCATACCGTCGGCATCGCTCACGAATTTGACGACACGTCCACCCATGACGCCTGCTTTACTCAGGGGATCCGTTACGACAGGATAGACGCGGAAGGGCGGACAGGCTCCATCGACTTCCCCTGCACCTTCGCCTCCGCTACCCGATGACCGATTTCTACCGATTTCACTTTCNCCCCTCCGGGCGGCCTCCCGCCGGTCCCCCTCGGCTGCCCGGCGCGGGTCAGGGCAGCGTGGCGGCGTACCGCATCGTGTCGCGGGTGAGAGCCCGCAGCCGCGCGAGAGCCATCGGCCTGGGGACACCCGGCTGCCAGGCGTTGACACTGAACCAACCCTGGCTGCTCTGTAGCGACGGAATCAGGGAGATCATTTCCACCCCGACCGGCGGCTCCGGCAACCGGAACACCAACCAGTCCGTACCCAGCGCCACAACAGTCGCGATCCCGTTCGCCGCGATCACGGTCACATCCGTCGGCAGACATCGGCTGTCATCCTCATCCTCGCGGGTGAGGCCACGACTCGAAGGGCTTGCCAGGTGTGGCAGTTCCCTTCGCCGAGCTCACTCGCGCAGTCCTGTCGGCCGCCCGGCGAGGCACGNCATGCCGCGACCCGCGTAACGCCACGGCCCTCGTCCCCGCACATCCGGAGATAGCCGGCAGTTGCCCCATCTCCGGTGATACCAATAGTGGCCGGTGGGTCACGGTCGTGACGAGGCCGGGGCGAGAGCGGGGAGGATGCGGTGGACGTGGCAGGATTTGTCCGGCGCGGCAAGGCGGCGGCGCGGGCGACGGTGCAGGCGGGAAACCGGCAGACGCACCCGGTGCGGTGGGGGAATCTGCGCCGGACCAGCCCGTTCTCCGCCTGGTACGGCAGCGAGCGGGGACGACCGGTCGACCGGCATTACATCGACGGTTTCATGGCCGCCCACTGCGCGGACTACACCGGTAACCGGGTGATGGAGGTGAAGAACCCCCACTACAGTGACCTGTACGGGGCGCCGACCGAGCTGACGATCGTCGACATCGACGCGAACAATCCGGACCTCACCCTGCACGCGGACCTGAACAAGGTGGGGAGCCTCCCCCCGGGGGCCTACGACTGCGCGATCGTCACCCAGGTCCTTCAGTATGTCGACCCTCAGGCAGCGCTGGCGAACCTCTGGCAGTCCCTCGCCCCGGGCGGCGTCCTGCTGCTCACCGTCCCCGCCCTCGCCCGGCTCGACCCCCATGACCGGGACGCGGATCTGTACCGCTGGACTCCCGCGGGGCTGCGCACCGAACTCACCACCGCCGGCCTGCCCAGCGATGACGTGCACGGCCACGGCAACGTCCTGGCCGCCGTCTGCGCGCTCCAGGGNCTGACCGTGGAGGACGTGACGGCCGCAGAGCTGGACGTGGTGGATCAGGACTTTCCCCTCACCGTGTCCGCGCGCGCGGTGAAACGAATCTGATCGCACCCGCCCCAGGGGCGAGTGCGACGAGGGCCACCGTGGCGTCGCCAGCCTGGACCCGCCACTCGTTTTTGGATTGTCACGGCAGTCTGTCGTCCACGCGACACGGGCGACCTCATTCCGACAGCCTCCAGGTAGATACCGGGTATGCCATACTGCGTATGTTGCCCCCAGAGGGGCGGACCATACCGAGTATGTAAATACCAGGTATGCCGTGCCCGACNGGTACCTGCCGCCAGGCACGTGCCGACGCAGGCGCAGGGAGGCGTGATGTCGATCCGACACNGGCTGCTGGCGTTGCTCGCCGAGCGCCCGATGTACGGCTACCAGCTCAGGGCGGAATTCGAGACACGCACGGGCTCGACCTGGCCGCTCAACATCGGGCAGGTCTACACCACGCTGCAGCGACTCGAACGTGACGGGCTCGTCGAGCCGGCGGACACCGCCGGGTACGCCGATGACCAGACAGCCGTCTACCAGCTCACCGAGACCGGCCGCGCCGAGACCGAAAAATGGTGGTCGGCGCCGGTCACCCGCCACGCTCCGGCCCGAGACGAGCTGGCCATCAAGCTCGCGCTCGCCGTCACGCTGCCCGGAGTCGACGTGCAGGCGGTCGTGCAGCGCCAGCGGACCGAGACGATGCGCGCGGTGCAGCAGTACACCAGGCTCAGTCGCCGGGCCGACGAGGCGAACGACACCGCCTGGCTGCTCGTGCTCGACAGCCTCGTGTTCGCCGCCGAGGCCGAGATCCGCTGGCTCGACCACGTCGAGGCCCGGCTCGAGCGGACGGCCCGCCGGGCCGCCCGCACCGACGCCAGCCCGAGCGGTGCTCCCCCGCCGGCCACACCGACCACGGCCCTGTCCTCGCCAGGCCACCCAGACGCAGCCACGACCGAAAAGAGCGGACGATGACCTCGATCGCGCCCCCTCGCATGCCGGAGCCCGCGCCCCCCGGCACCTCCCCGCCCGCCTCGGCCCCGATACTGCGCATGCGCGGCGTGACCCGGGTCCACGGCGGTGGCGTGACCCAGGTCGTCGCGCTGCGCGGGCTGGACCTCGTCGTCCACCCCGGGGAGCTGGTCGCCGTGATGGGCCCGTCCGGCTCGGGCAAGTCCACCCTGCTGACGTTGGCGGGCGGGCTCGACCTCGCGACGTCGGGCGACGTGTTCGTCGACGGGACGGCGCTGGGAGGACTGTCCGCCAGAGCGCTCGCGGCGCTGCGTCGACGCAGCCTCGGCTACGTCTTTCAGGATCTCAACCTCGTTCCGGCGCTGACCGCGGCCGAGAACGTCGCGCTCCCCCGGGAACTCGACGGCGTGGCCACGCGCACGGCACGCAGGGAGGCGGTGGCCGCCTTGGCCGACGTGGGCGTGGCCGATCTCGCCGACCGGTTTCCCGACCAGATGTCGGGCGGCCAGCAGCAGCGCGTCGCGATCGCCCGCGCGCTGGTGGGCCCCCGGCGGCTCGTGCTGGCGGACGAGCCGACCGGCGCGCTCGACTCGGCGACCAGCGGCGAGGTGATGCGGATGCTTCGTGCCCGCTGCGACGCCGGCGCCNCCGGCCTCCTCGTCACCCACGAGGCACGGCACGCCGGGTGGGCCGACCGGGTGGTGTTCCTGCGCGACGGAACGGTGGTCGACTCCACCGGCGAACCGTCGACCCCCGAGTCCCTGCTCGGCAGCACGTCGACCCACCCGCACGGAAGCCGATCCTCCGACCGCCCACCGTTCGTCCCCAGACGGACCAACCCCGGACCGTCCAGTCCCGGACCGTCCAGTCCCGGACCGTCCAGTCCCGGACGGCCCAGTCCCGGACGGCCCAGCCCCGGAGCGACCGACCCCGGACGGCCCGACGGGGACAGCGGGAGCGCAACGGACGGAGCCGACCGGTGACGAAGCTGGGATTCCCCGCCGGGCGGGCGGCCCTGCGGGTCGCCCGACGCGACGCGCTGCGTGCCAAGGGCCGCACGCTGCTGATCGCCGTGATGATCGGGTTGCCGGTCCTGCTGGTCTCCGCCGTCGACGTCATCGCCCGATCGGCAGACGACGGCCCTGCGCAGCGGGTCTGGCGCACGCTCGGCACGCACCCCAAGCTGCAGGCACGGTTCACCGGCTGGAACATCGGGCTCCCCATGGCGCAGAGCCCCGACGCCGAGACCGCCAGTCCGGTCGACCCCGACGCGAGCGGGCCGGCCCATCTGCCCGATGCCGAGCGGGCGCGGGCCGGCCTCGCCGCGGCGTTGCCGCCCGGGGACCGGCTCGCCACCGTGCACGACGCCCACGACGCGCGCCTGCGGATCGAGGACCCCCGCGCCCACGACGGCAGCCGCTTCGTTCGCGCGGACCTGCACGAGGCCGCCTGGACCGACCCCCGCCTCGCCGGCCTGGTCACCCTCACCTCGGGCCGACTGCCGGCAAAGGATGGCGAAGTGACCGTGACGGCCTCGTTCGCCAGGCACCTCGGCGTCGGGGTCGGCGACACCATGCAGCTGGAGCTTCCGGGCCGTGCGGCCGCCGACTCCACCGCACCCACCGGTGCCGTCTCTCCCGCCGGCGGTGAGGGGCGCCTGCGCCTGGTGGACGTGGTGGGAGTCGCCCGCCTCCACGAGGACCGCAACACCAGGGCGGTGCTCGGCACGCCGGGCCTGCTGCCGGCCACCGACACCCCGGGCTACGGCAACGACACGCTGTATGCGGTGGGTCCGAGCCCTGTCACCTGGAACGATGTGCTGCGCCTGAATCGGCTCGGTGCGGTCGTGGTGAGCCGGGCGGTGTTCGCCGATCCGCCCCCCGCGAGCGACGTGCCCGCGGTGCCGAACAGTTCCGGCACCTTCGCCGCTGCCGACGCGGCGGTCGCCGCCACGGCCGTCGGCCTGGTGTTGCTCGAGGTCGCGCTGCTGGCGGGGCCGGCGTTCGCGGTCGGCGCTCGGCGCACCATCCGCAATCTCGCGCTGGTCTCCGCCAGCGGCGGCAACCGCCGGCAGATCGCCGCCATCGTGCTCGCGGGCGGACTCGTGGTCGGTTTCGGGGCCTCGGTGGCCGCCGCCGGGCTCGGCGCCGGCGTCGGCGCGGCGGCGCTGCCCGTCCTCGAGCACTACGAACACGGCGACTTCGCGCACACCGACGTCCGGCTGCTCGACCTGTCACTGATCGTCCTCGTCGGGACGCTCACCGCCGTTGCGGCGGCCGTCGTGCCGGCCTGGCAGGCCAGCAGGGTCGACGTCGTCGCGGCGTTGGCCGGTCGACGAGGTCCGCTCGTCACCCCGAGGCGAGTTCCGGTACTCGGCGTGGTCGCGGTCGCGGTGGGGGTCGGTCTGGCGGCGCTCGGCGCGGCCACCGCCGAACCACTGCCGCTGCTCGCCGGTACCGCGGTCGTGACACTCGGCATGATCGCGACCGCGGGATCGATCGTCGAGCTCCTCGCCAGGGCCGCCCGGCGGCTGCCGGTCGCCGCCCGGATGGCCCTGCGGGACGCGGCTCGCCAGNGTGGTCGCACCGCCCCCGCCGTCGGGGCGGTGATGGCCGCGGTCACCGGATCGGTGGCGATCTCGCTCTACGTCGCCGCGCTCGACCACCACGACCACCTCACCTACCGGCCGTCGGCCGCCCCGGGGGGCGTGGTGCTCGACCTGACGCGGTGGGGGCCGAACGGGCCGGAACAGCCGCATCCGGCGGCGCAGGTGGAGGCGTTGCTGCGCGCGAACCTGCCCGTGGACAGGGTCGCGCCGATCTACACCATCGGCAGTGCCGCAGACAGTTCGTCCTACGCCTACCCCGACCCTCGCAGCGACCTCTCCTGCGACGGGACGTACGGCCCCAGCCTGGCCCCGTGGGACGCGTCGGTCGACGAACGGTGCGGCGAACGGGGGCTCATCCAGGTCCACAACGGCGTCGCGGTGGACGACGGCACCGCGCTGGACGTCGCCAGCAACGGCGGCTACCCCGATGCCCGGGCCGTCGTGGCAGCCGGCGTCGTCGCCGTGACGAACCCCCAGTACCTCCGGGCGGACGGGACCGTCGTCGTGAAGGTCAGTCCGCCGTACGATCCCGGGCAGTCCGCTGTCGGGACGAGCGAACGGACGCTCGTCCTGCCCGCCAGGCTCGTCAGGCGCGCCGGCGGTACCCCGATCGACATGATCGTCGTGCCCCCGGCGCTGGTACGGGCGCGGGGGTACTCGGTCATTCCCGACGCGGTGATGGCCAGCACGACCCGGGTGCCCACGGCGGCCGAGGCCGAGCGGGCGGACTCGGCACTGGCGGACGCCGGAATCGACGGCGGCCTCGTCGTCGAACGTGGCTACCAGAGCGACTACGACATCGGGTTGGTGGCACTGGCGGTCGCGGCCGCCGTCGTCACCCTCGGCGCCACCGGCATCGCCGTCGGACTCGCCGCGGCAGATGGTCGCGCCGACCTGGCGACGCTCGCCGCCGTGGGGGCGAGCCCGGGCGTACGCCGCCGGCTGGCCGCCAGCCAGGCCGCGGTGATCGCCGGCACCGGGGTGGTGCTGGGGGTCGTGGCCGGCGGGGTGCCCGGCCTCGCGTTGATCTGGATGGAACGCCACGGTTCCGGGACGTTCGACCAGACCTGGGAGTTCATCCCACCCTGGCTGAGCCTGACCAGCATCGTCGTGCTCGTGCCGCTCGTGGCCGTGGCGTGCGGCTGGCTGTTCACCAGGTCCCGGCTGCCCACCCTCCGCCGCGTCACGCTCTAACCCCTCGGCCTGGTCTTTCCGCAGTGCTCCCATGGCTGGAGAGACGCCCGTGTGATCCCAGCAACAAAGGGCTCGAGGTTGATAGTCGAAGATGGCGTGCTCACCCGGACGAGAAGGCGGCTATCTGGCCTTATGAACGTCGGGTTCCGGGTCGGTCTGGAGGAAGCAGCCGAGACTGGGGTCGTAGAGACGGACACCCATCAGGGTGAGGCCGGACAGGGTGTCCCGGGAACGTTCCTTCGCGCCAAGCCAGCCGTACCGCGGATACGCCGAACTCAGGAAGTAGGGGCTGNCGAACTCGGTGGACTCCGCATAGCTCGCCGGCGAACCGGCCGAGGTCGCGTCGTCGACGGTCGCGACCACATCACCGTGCAGGTTCGCCAACTGCAACGTCACCACACCACCATCGGTCTGGACCGCGGCCAGATCGCCGCCGATACCGCTGACGTTCCGCGACCAGGACGAACCGACCCCGATCCACGCCGGGCTGTCCCCCGACCCCGACGTGTAATGGTTCACCG
>NZ_LJJX01000100.1:0-10559 GCF_001421075.1 Frankia sp. CpI1-P
GGGGGGGAGGCGGTTGTCGGGGAGGTGCCGGTGCGCGGGCCGGTTGCGGGCTGGGAGGGGGATCTGTTCGGGGGGATGTGGAGGGGGGTTCGGTGGCGGAGTTGGAGGTGTCGATCTGCCGGTGGGCGGGGCGGCTCGCGGCGGCGACGTGTGGCTGGTTGATGTTGCTGGCAGCGTTTGATCGGCGGGAGGGCTGGTCGGGGGTGGGGATGCGGTCGTGTGCGCACTGGTTGTCGTGGCGGTGCGGGATCGGGTCGCGGACGGCCCGGCAGTATCTGGCGGTCGCGCATGCGTTGGAGGGGCTTCCGGCGATCCGGGCGGCGTTCGCGGCGGGAACGTTGTCGTATGCGAAGGTGCGTGCGGTCAGCCGGGTNGCGCAGGCCTCGACCGAGCAGGTGTGGTTGACCCATGCCCGGTACTGCACGGCGGGGCAGTTGGAACGGGTGGTCCGTGCCTATCGGGGGGTGAGTGGTGATCGGTCCGCGCGGCGGGCGGCGCGGAAGGTGGGGTGGCGGTACGACGACGAGGGGATGTTGCATCTCACCGCGGTTCTGCCTGCCGAGGACGGGGTCCGGCTGCTCGCGGCGTTGGACGCCGCCCATGCCAGCCTGCACCGCACCACACCCCCCACCCCACCCGCCCAGCCCGCCCAGCCCGGCCAGCCCGGCCAGCCTGGCGAGGTGAGCGGGTCGGGTGAGGCCGAGGGGGAGGGGCCGCCGGCGGAGGGGGAGTCCGTGGCCGCGCCGCGGGACCGCCGGGGGGACGCCGACGCGTTGATGGCTCTGGCCGACGGTTCCTCGACCGGCCCGCACCCGGCCTGATGACCCCGACCCACACCCTCACCCTCGACACCGCCGCCCTCCCGGCCACCAGCCCCACCCCGGCCACCAGCACCGCGGTGAGGCGCCCCGAGAATTCCGGGCAGTCGATCTAATAGACTGTACACGGAATGGAGTGTGTGCCACATGGCTGAACGTCGCAGGAAATTCTCCCCGGAGTTCCGCGAAGAGGCAGTGAAATCGGTGATCGAGACGTCACGTCCGATCGCCACGGTCGCCCGCGAACTCGGAATACTGGAAGGCACTCTCGGTGTCTGGGTAGCGGCCTACCGGAAGGAGCATGCCGGAGACGAGCCGCCGCTCACGGTTCCGGAACGGGCACGGCTGCGGGAACTTGAGAAGGAAAACCGGGAACTACGCCTCAAGGCGGAATTCTTGGGAAAAGCGGCTTCCTTCTTCGCCCAGGAATATCGGTAAGCTCGAAATACGAGTTCATCGACGTGGAGAAGGACACCCGCACACCGGCGGGCNCCCGAAAATATCGGATCGACGCGATGTGTCGCTGGCTCGAGGTATCCAGGTCGGGATACTACGAATGGCGAGGGAGACCGGCGTCGGCGACCAGCCGGCGCCGGGCCCACCTCACCCGGATGATCATAGCTGTGTTCGAGGGCTCCGACGGAACCTACGGACACCGCCGTGTCCACGCCCACCTCGCCCGCCAGGGCGAGACCTGCGGCGTCGAACTCGTGCGATCTCTGATGCGCCAGGCGGACCTGGTCGCCTACCAGCCCCGGCCCTGGCGGCAGTCCCTCACCGACGCCGGCCTCACCGGCCCGATCCCGGACCTGGTCAACCGTGACTTCACCGCCTCCGCCCCCCGGCGTGAAAATGGTCGGTGACATCAGCTACATTCCGACCTGGGAAGGATGGCTGTACNTCGCCACGGTCATCGACTGCCNCACCAAAGCAATCATCGGTTATGCCATGGATGACCACTACAGAACCCCGCTGATTTCCGCGGCGATCATCAATGCGGCCCGCACCATCCCGCTCACCCCAGGCGCGATCTTCCACACCGATCGAGGGAGTAACTACCAATNCCACTAAGATAAGGACCGGCACCGACAAGATCAACTAACGCTTGATCGTTTCGTTNCTGTTTTTGGGTGAGCGAGCGGTTGCATGGCATTCTTCCGCGAGGGNTCGCCGCGATATAATGGCGCGTGGATTCAGGTGAGGAGCCGTCACTGGCGGGACGTCTTACGGACCACATCTCTGTGGGTGTGCTCGCGCGAGTTATCCCACGAGATGCCGTGGACGAGGTCCTTACCGAGACCGGTAGGCGGGAGAAACGGGTCCGACTACTTCCTGCACACGTCGTCGTCTATTTCGTGGTCGCGCTTGCGGTTTTCCGGGACGGTTACGAGGAGGTTCTGCGCCGCCTTGTGGGCGGTCTGCGGTTCATGGCGGTCTGGCGGGATGAGTGGACGGTGCCGTCGACGAGCGCGCTCAGCCAGGCACGTGAGCGCCTCGGTGAGGAGCCGTTGAAGCTGCTGTTCGAACGGGTCGCGGTCCCACTCGCGGAGCTGGGCACGGCGGGTGCGTGNCTTCGTTCATGGCGGCTCATGGCCATCGACGGCGTCAACATCGACGTTCCGGACACCGCGGAAAACCTCACCGCGTTCGAGAAAGCGCGTGGTGGTACCCGGCGGCCTTTTCCGCAGATCAGGTCGGTAGGGCTGGTGGAATGTGGTACGCACGCGGTATTGGCGGCCACGACCGGCAGTATGCGGGACGGTGAAAGGGACCTCGCGACCNGGCTTCTCGGCTCCGTCGAGCCGGACATGCTGATTACCGCCGACCGAGGGTTCTTCAGCTTCGAGCTGTGGGCGGAGTTCATGGTGACAGGGGCCGCACTGCTCTGGCGGGTCTCCGCCCACATGAAACTTCCCGCCGAGTCGCTGCTTCCCGACGGCTCCTACCTGTCCACCATCAAGTCGAAGAAGAACCGGGGAAGCTCCTGGCGGATGCCGCTGGCAGCGGTCGCCGACCCCAGGGACGCCAGCCACATACCGGTCCGGGTCATCGAATACACCGTCGACACCGGCGACGGCGGATCGTCCGAGACGTTCCGCCTGGTCACCACGATCCTCGACCCCGCCGAGGCCACCGCCCTCGAGCTCGCCGCGACCTACCAGCAGCGTTGGGAGTACGAGCTGTCCCTCAAGGAGATCGAGACACAACTGCTCGCACCCGGCGCAGGGCTGCGCTCGAAGTCCCCGGCCATGGTCCGCCAGGAATTCTGGGGGCTCCTCCTCGCCCACTACGCGATCCGCGCACTCATGGTCGAGGCCGCGGACAGCGGCGGAATCGACCCGGACCGGCTTTCCTTCCAAAGGACCCNGAACATCGTCCGCCGCCAGGTCACAGACCAGGCGGCCTTTTCCCCCCTCGACACTCGCCAAGGCGGCCGCGAGGACGATCGCAGAAATTCTTGAAAGGATCACGCGTGAACGCAGACCGCGACGCTACCCCCGCGTAAGCAAGCGAGGAAACCGGCACACGTTCCCGACCAAGCTGACGCCGGGAGGAGGCGTGATCTTTGTTCCGAAACTTGCGATCAAGATTCCGATCTTATCTTAGTGGCATTGGAGTAACTACACCTCGGAGGAGTTCGCGAGGACCCTTGTCACGCTCGGCCTCCGGCACTCGGTCGGACGGACCGGAATATGTTACGATAACGCAATGGCGGAGTCGTTTTTCGCCGCCCTGAAGAACGAACGTGTCCACCGCACCTCCTACCCCACTCGCGAACACGCGCGCCGAGACATCACCCGGTACATCGAGTTCCACTATAACACCCGCCGACTCCACTCCGGGCTCGGCTACAGAACACCGCAAGAAGTCCACAACGAATTCCTGAACCGCAATGATGCGGCCTAAAACCGACTGATAGAATGTGTCCGGAAAACGCGGGGCCGATCAACACCAACGGCCCCGCGGAACCAGGCCACCCCACTTCAAAGAAAATCAGTAGCTCCGGCGATGCCGGGCGGCGGCGGAGGCTCCGGTTCCGCGGATCCACCGGTGCTGCGGCACCCGGGGCGGCGTGCCCGGTCCGGCCGCGCGTAGCTGACGGATGAACGGCGCGACGAGCAGCGCCCCGACTATGAAGCCGACGACGTGCGCACCATAGGCGACCGCGCCCCCGTCGGCGACGCCGAATCCCGTGAAGTACACGTACTGCAGCGCGAACCAGAAACCGAGGACGATCCAGGCCGGCAACCAGAACGGCAGAAAGAACAGCACCGATACCAGGCCGATGACACGAGCTCTGGGGAACAGGACGAGATAGGCGCCAAGCACCCCGGCGACGGCACCTGAGGCGCCGATCAGGGTGCTCGACGACCCGCTTTCGAACAGTGCGAAGCCGTAGGTCGCGGCGTACCCGCAGACCAGGTAGAACAGCAGGTAGAACAGCCTACCCATGCGATCTTCGATGTTGTTGCCGAAGACTCCGAGAAACAGCATGTTACCGATGAGGTGAAGCCAGCTTCCATGCAGGAACATTGCGGTCAGTACCGAGAGAACCGGAATCTTGTCGAAGCTCGGCGGCGTCTGCACGATGCATCCGGGGTTGNCGGCGGCGTCGACGCCGATGTGGCCGGAGTAGGCGGCGGAGAGCTGGGCGTTGTGCACCAGCTCCCGGGGTATCGCGCCCCACTCCTGGAAGAACCGTTGCTGCTCGCAGACGTTCTGTGGGGTCGAGGTCCCGATTCCGGCGACCGAGCTCACCACAGGCTCGAAGAANATGAAGATCACTACGTTCGCGGCGATCAGCAGCCAGGTGACGATCGGCCGCCGGCTCAGCNGGTTGATGTCGTGAATCGGGATGACCACGCCGCCCATCCTGCCCGGTGCGCCGGGTGGCGTCGCCGTCGGGCACGGCTGGTGGACGTCGCGGCTGGTGGGGGGCCGGTAGGCCCGGCGGTTGGGGCCCGGTGTGGCGTGACGTGCGTCGCGCACGCATCGCCCGGGAAGGCCGCCCGCGTCGCCGATGCACCAGAGTAGGAGGGGTGAAGCCCTCCTCCGATCTCGTGGCCCGGGACCGCCGGGCCGTCTGGCACCCCTACGCCGCGGCGTCGCACACCGGGCCGCTGTTCGCCNTGTCGTCCGCCGCGGGGGTGCGCCTCACGCTGACCGACGGCCGCGAGCTGATCGACGGGATGTCGTCGTGGTGGGCGGCCATCCACGGTTACCGGCACCCCGTGCTCGACGAGGCCGTGCGCACCCAGCTCGGGTCGATGTCGCACGTGATGTTCGGCGGCCTGACCCACGAGCCGGCGGTGCGCCTCGCCGAGACGCTGGTGGCGATCACCCCCGAGCCGCTGCGCCGGGTGTTCCTCTGCGACTCGGGATCCGTCGCCGTCGAGGTGGCCATCAAGATGGCTTTGCAGTACTGGACCGGCCGGGGTCGGCCCGAGCGGACCCGGCTGCTGACCATCCGTCGTGGCTACCACGGCGACACCTCCGGCGCGATGTCCGTCTGCGACCCGGACGCCGGGATGCACCACCTGTTCAGCCAGCTCCTGCCGCGCCACCTGTTCGCCCCGGCGCCGAGGCGCGCCTACGACGAGCCGTGCGAGGACGCCGACGTTGCCGAGTTCGAGCGGCTGCTCGCCCGGCACGCCCACGAGCTCGCCGCGGTCATCCTCGAACCGGTGGTGCAGGGCACCGGGGCCATGCGTTTCTACGCACCCGGCTGGCTCGCCCGGGTGCGTGAACTGTGCGATCACCATGGGGTGCTGCTCATCGCCGACGAGATCGCCGTGGGCTTCGGCCGGTCGGGGGAGCTGTTCGGCTGCGACCACGCCGGGATCAGCCCCGACATCATGTGTCTGGGCAAGGCGCTGACCGGCGGTTACATGTCGATGGCCGCAACGCTGTGCACCGACGAGGTAGCCGCCGGCGTGTCCGACTCGCCCGCCGGGGCGTTCATGCACGGCCCGACGTTCATGGGCAACCCGCTGGCGAGCGCCGTCGCGAACGCCAGCGTCGAGCTGCTGCTGTCCTCGCCGTGGCGGGCGCGGGTCACCGAGATCTCCGCGGGGCTCACCGCGGGCCTCGCCCCGGCGGCAGAGCTGGCGGGAGTGGCCGACGTGCGGGTGCTCGGCGCCATCGGCGTGATCGAGACGCGGGAACCGGTCGATATGGCGGTGATCCAGCCGTTGCTGGTGGAGCTCGGCGTCTGGGTGCGGCCCTTCGGCCGGCTGGTCTACACGATGCCGCCGTTCATCACGTCGCCGGCGGACGTTGCCACCCTGACCGGTGCGATGGTCGAGGCGGTCGCCCGCACCACCTGAGGAACTGGTCCTCGGCTGGTCCGCGGCTCGGCCGACTCTGGTCCCAGACGCGGAGCCATGCCGTTTCCCGGGCGTGTCGTGTGTGGTCTCTCCGCGGGCGTCGTGGCGTGGACGACGGCCGGTGGGCCACGGCGCGGGCCCTTTCGTCGCCCCATTCGTCGTCGCAGGTCAGATGCCATTTCCGGAACGAGTTCGGGGCCCGTCGCGGCGGGAGAATGCGGCCGGCCGCCGCCGCGGAGCAGTTAGCCGCGCCATTGCGACGGTTGCGAATGACGCGAACGTCTTCGTACTCTTCGTTCTCAACGATTCACTGTGAGTAGCAACGACGAGGTTGGATTCACCGGGCGGTTCCGGCCGACCACGGCCGCGGACGAGAACGAGGAAGGCCATCCGCCAATGCCGTTACGCCTACGACTGCCACGTCGCCCGAGTTGCGTACTGCTGGGCGGCGCCCNCCGGGTGTGGCGACGGCTGCGGGTGCGCACCCCGCGGGCGCAGCCCCGCCCCTCTGCCGCCTGTCCGCCGGCGCTGCGCATGGCCGGCCTTGACCTTCCCGGCGCTGACCTTCCCGGCGCTGACCTTCTCGGCGCTGGCCTTCCCGGCGCTGAGGTCGGCGGCTCCCGGAGCGGGAGCGCTGGGAACGGCGGCCCGCGAACCGACCGGAGCCGCCGGTGGCGGGTCGGTGGGGACCGACCGCCCCGGCCAGGTCGGGTGCTACCGCAGCTGGTCGGGCGGGGCTGGATGCTGTGGCGCGCACCGCGGACGGTCGTGCGCCGGGTCGTGGGGGTCACGCTGTGCTGGGCCACGCTGGTCGGCGTCGCGATCGCCGGGCTGCGGCCACGCTGGGTCGACGTGCTCGCGTTCGCCGCGTTCGTCGCCCTCGGGGGGTTCGCGGTGGTCGTGGCCGGGCGGCTGGGGGCCGACCTCACCGTCTCCCCGGCCGCCCGGCATGACCTGCTCGCCACCTGGACGGTGGCCGTCGCCGTGCTGCTGCCGCCGTTCTACCCGACGGTGATCGGCCTGCCGCTGTGCTGGCTGGCCGGCCGCGCCGACCCGATCCGCCCGCCGCACCTACGGATGTTCCATGCCGCGGCGCTGGGCATCGCCGGCTTCTGCGCGTCCAGCGTGCACCTGCTGCTCAGCCCGACCAGGGGACCGTTCACCGTCGAGGGCCTGGTCGGCTCGGGCTCCGCGGCGCTGGCGTTCCTGTCCGCCGTGGCCGTGTACCCGCTGGTCGCCGGTCTGCCCGGGGTCGGGATGGCCCGATCGGGCCGGGGCGACGGCCTCGATGCGTGGCTCGGGGGAGCGCCGTCCGGCGCCGACGTCCATCGCCCGGCCGGGCGCCCCGCGCGGGCGCCGCGGCGCGCCCGCCGCGAGCTCGTGCCGGCGCGGGCCGCCGAGATCTGCTCGTCGATCGTGGTGGCGGTGCTGTGGGCGGCGAGCCCGTTCCTCATGCTGGCCGTGACCCCGCCGGTACTGCTGCTGCAACGCAGCCTGCTGCACGCCGACCTGCTGCTCGCCGCCCGCTCGGACGCGAAGACGCGGCTCGCCAACGCCGCCTACTGGCACCAGGTCGCCGAGCGCGAGATCGGCCGAGCGGCCCGCACCGGCCGGCCGCTGTCGGTGCTGCTCGTCGACATCGACCACTTCAAGCGGGTCAACGACCGCTTCGGCCACCTCATCGGGGACGTCATCCTGCTCGCCGTCGCGGACACGCTGCGGGCCACGGCCCGGCCGCGGGACCTCGTCGGCCGCTTCGGCGGCGAGGAGTTCGTCATCCTGCTCACCGAGGCGGGACGAGAGCACGCCCTCGACATCGCCGAGCGGATCCGCCGCCAGGTCGCCGGCACCCGCTGCCGGCTCGACGGCCGACCTCCGCTGTCGGTCACCGTGTCCGTGGGCGTCGCGACCCAGGACGGGCCGCCCGGCGACCTGTCCGCGCTCATCGCGCGCGCCGACACCGCCTTGTACCGGGCGAAGGCCGACGGCCGCAACCGGGTCCGCCTCGCCGACCCGCTGTGCGCCCCGGCCTAGCTGTGCGTCCCGGCCTGGCTGTGTGCCCCGGCGCGCGGCGTCAGTCGGCGCGGGCGGCTCGGATCGTGTTGCGCAGCAGCAGCATGGTGGTCACCGGGCCGACTCCGCCCGGCACGGGGGTGAGGGCACCGGCGACCGAGGCGATGGCCGCGGCGTCGACGTCGCCGACCTGGCCGGCGGCGGTGACCGCGGTGCCGACGTCGATGACCGTCGCCCCCGGCCGGACGAACCCGGCCCCGATCAGGCCCGGTACCCCCGTCGCGGACACGATGATGTCGGCCTCGTGCGCGATCGTCACCAGGTCCTTCGTGTGGGAATGGCAGACGGTGACGGTCGCGTCCTCCGCGAGCAGCAGCAGCGAGACCGGCTTGCCGACGACCGGCCCACGACCGATGACGCACACCCGAGCGCCGGCCATCGGGATGCGGGCGCGGGTGAGGATCTCCACCACCGCGGCGGCGGTCGCCGGGGCGAAGCCCGGCAGCCCCAGGGCGAGCCGACCCAGGCTCTCCGGGTTCATCCCGTCCACGTCCTTGGCGACGGGGATGTGCTCGCCGACCTCGCGGGAGCTCAGCTCCGCGGGCAGCGGTGTCTGGACGATGATCCCGTCGACCAGCGGGTCGGCGGCCAGTGCGTCGACCGTGTCGAGCAGCGCCGCGGCCCCGGCGGTGGCTTCGTGCGGCTCGCAGCGAACCCCGACCTTGCCGGCGGTCCGTTCGATGATGTGGGTGTAGGAGCGGGCGGCCGGATCCGCGTTCGGTAGGACCACGGCCAGCGTCGGCGTCTTGCCGGCAAGCATCAGCCGCTCTGCCTCGTCGATCACGTACCGGCCGATCTCGGCGGCCATGGACCGCCCGTCGAGCAACCTCATCCGGTACTCCGATCTCGTCGTCTTCGTTCGTCGGCGTCGTCAGGCCGGCCCGCGGCGCCGGTTGCTCGACCCGCCGTCCGCGGTCACCCGCGGGTGGCGCCGCGGCGGCCCACCGTGAGAATCTGGGGCGTTTCGCGCGGGCGGCTCGGGGCCACGGGCTCGCTCGTACCGTAGCAAGGCCGCGCCGGGCCGTAACCGTCACGGGGTACCCGTCACGGGTTAGGGTGCTCGTGCCCGGGACGTCCCGCCGCCGGCCTCGGGCCCGCCGCTGCGGCGGACGACGACTATCGGGGGACGACTATCGGGGTAGGTCGCGCAGGATCAGGTCGAGCCCGGCGAGGAACTGCGACTCGTTGTCCTCCCGCAGGTGCGGGGCGACGTCGGACAGGTCCGGATGGAGCTCCGCCGGCGGGCGCACCTGGGCCACCGGCCCACCGCGGGCGCCCGCCCCCTCCTTCTCCACCGCGCGGGCGAGCTGGCGGGCCTCCGACAGGGTGTGGCCGAGGGTGTAGAACAGCAGCGTCTGGTAGACGTTGGCCGCGTCCGCCGGGTCCATGCCGGCGCGGTGGAGCTGGGCGACGGCGTGGTCGGAGCGCTCCCAGTAGGCGCCGACGCCCGGCGGGCGGCGCAGCACCAGCGGGGCCAGCGTCGGGTGGGCCAGCAGCGAGCGGCGGAGTTGGCGGAAGTTCGCGCGGATGTCGGCGCGCGGATCGTCGGTCTCCGGCAGGTCCGCGACCCCGTCCCGGATGACGCTGTCGACGAGCGCGTCGAGCAGGGCGTTCTTGGTGGCGAAATGCCGGTACATCGCGGTCGGGTCGCAGTCGAGGAACCCGCCGAGAGCCCGCATGCTGAACGCCCCCGCGCCATTGGTGTCGACGACCTCCATCGCCGCCGCCATCAGCACCTCGCGCGACAACGTCCCCCGTGGCGTCCGCCGCGACCGCCGCGACCGTCCCCGCCGGCCCGCGTCCGCATCGGACGGATCGGCTGTGATCGCGCGCTCGCCGTCCGGAGGTGAGGTGTTCGCCGGGACGGCCTCGGCCGCCTCGTCGGCGGCAGCAGGGTCCGTCGGACCCGACCTGTCGTCGGGGTCCGCCCCACTCGTTGGATTTTCCTCGGTGTCGTCGATGCCGTCATGATAATCAACGATGTTGACGTCATCCCGCGACGCGCCCAGGAGGCGGCAGCGGCAGCGGGGCGTCGGGCAGGAGCCGGTGGATGGCCGGGACATAGCGGTCAAGATCGCCTGGTTCGAAGCGGACGTTCTTGATGATCCACCAGAATGCGCCGTCAGGTTCACCCACCAGTTTGTAGGCGTCGCCGGCCAGCAGGACGGCCCATCCCGCCGGCATGGGAATCAGGGACGCGATGGCGTTCCCGGTAGCGGCGTCCCACAGCCGGGCGGTGCGATCNGCGGCGGCGGTGGCCAGCAGGGTGCCGTCGGGGGAGAAGGCGACCGAGCGGACCGGGCGGTCGTGGCCGGCCAGGGTGCGCAGCGGGTGGCCGGTG
>NZ_LJJX01000101.1:0-10287 GCF_001421075.1 Frankia sp. CpI1-P
GTGGCGGACGGCGAACCCACGGTCCTGGGCTTCCACGAACAGCAGGCCCCGCGCCGCGGCGACCCGGCCGGTCAGCCGGCACATCCCCTCGATCAGTCCTGCCAGTTCCCCGTCCGACAGCTGCCAGGCCTGCGCGGCCAGCAGCCCGTCGAGGTGGCGGGAGATCGTCGCGAGGCGGGCNGGNGGGTCAGGGCCGTCCCCGAGGTCGTCGTCGAAAACCATGGGTCGACGGTAGAACAACACACCCCGGATGTCGAACACATGTTCGTACGCTGTGAGCGGAGACGACACGGGAACCAACCCGCACTTGCACGTCCCGCGCGAACAACGCCAACCACAACAACCGGATCTGGCCGCCACACCCTTCGCGGTCCGTGGGCGGTACCGGCTCTCGACGGGTGTACTGGCGCGCCGAGTCTCCCGGCAGCCACCCAGGAAGGGCGACCGTGGCAGCAGCCGACGTCCGCGGCAGCAGAGCTGGGTGGCGTCGTTGGAGGGTAGGCGTCGCAGGCAGGCGGCGCGGAAAGGCGGGCGCCGAGGGTGAGGTGGGCGGGCGGCGCGGGTGGGAGAACATCGGTGCGGCCGGGGGAGGTGGACGGCCGTCCGCCTCCCCCGGGCACAGGCAGTGCGCGGCTAGGGATGCGCGGCTAGGGGATCCGTACCGTCGGCGCGTCCAGGTCGACGCCCGCCTGGTCGGACGGCCGCATCCGCCCTGCCGGCAGGACGCTCCTGGCCGGTTGACCGCTCCCCGCCGGGTGNCCGTTCTCGGCCGGGTGGCTGTTCTCAACCGGGTGGCTGTCCTCGGCCGGGTGGCTGTTCTCAACCGGATGGCGGATCTCCCTCAAACTGCTGCTTCCTGCCGGAACAGCAGCGCCGTCGGTGTGGGCAGCGCCGTCGGTGATGGCACCGCCGTCGGTGATGGCACCGCCACCGATGGTGCCGCCGTCCGCGGTGGGGCCGGCGGCGGCCTCGGCGGCGAGCAGCGTCTCGACGTGGACATACCGCGCGCCGCGCAGCAGGGAGGCGACGGCTGCGATCAGCGACATGGCGATGGCCAGCGAGAACACGATGATCAGGCCGTGGTGGAACGGCGAGGCGATCAGGTGCGGGAAGAACTCCTTGCCGGTCAGCGCCTGGGCGTTCGCCGCGGGAAGCTGGTGCAGGGTGCCGTCGCCGAGCAGGTTCTGCATCGGGTTGTAGCCGAGGAAGGCGGCGAACAGGCTGCCGACCGGCGGCAGGTTCGCCACCCGGTCGGTGACGTCGGCGGGCACGCCCTGCGCGGCCAGCCCACTGTGCAGCGAGTGCGGCAGCGTCGAGGACAGCCCGGCGATCATCAGGGAGAAGAACAGGCCGATCGACAGGACCTGGCCGGAGTTCATGAAGGTCGCGCGCATCCCGGACGCGCCGCCGCGGGCTGCCGCGGGCACGGCGTTCATCACCGCGGTCGTGTTCGGCGCGGAGAACAGGCCCGAACCGATCCCGTTGAGGACCAGCAGCGCCGCGAACGCCGGGTAGCTGAAGTCCGTCGGCAGCAGCAGCAGGCCGACGAAGGTCGCCGCGACCAGCGTCAGGCCGCCGGTGGCGAAGGCGCGGGCGCCGAACCGGTCGGACAGGAAGCCCGACACCGGGCCCGCCACCAGGAACCCGATCGTCAGCGGCAGCAGGTAGATGCCCGCCCACAGTGGCGTGTCGACGTAGTCGTAGCCGTGCAGCGGCAGCCAGATCCCCTGCAACCAGATGATCAGCATGAACTGCATCCCGCCGCGGGCGATCGAGGACAGCAGGACCGCTGCGTTGCCGGCGGTGAACGCCCGGATCCGGAACAGCGCCAGGTTGAACATCGGCTGCGCGGTGCGCCGTTCGATGAGGACGAACGCGACCAGGACGGCGGCGCCGCCGATCAGTGCGGCGAGCACCTTCGGGTTCAGCCAGCCCATGTCGTGGCCGCCGTAGGGCTGGATGCCGTAGGTGACGCCGGCGAGCAGCGCGGTCAGCCCGACCGCGAAGGTGATGTTGCCCCACCAGTCGATCCGCGCGGGTGCGCGCCGGCCGGTGTCGCGCAGGCTGCGGTAGGACCAGATCGTGCCGGCCACGCCGATCGGCACGCTCACCCAGAACACCGCGCGCCAGTTCCACTCCGACAGCAGTCCGCCGGCGACCAGCCCGATGAAGGAGCCGGCGAGCGCGGCGACCTGGTTGATGCCCAGCGCCATGCCGCGCTGGCGGGTAGGGAAGGCGTCGGTGAGGATGGCCGTCGAGTTGGCCATGAGCATCGCGCCGCCCACGCCCTGGACGACCCGCCAGCCGATCAGCCACAGCGCCCCGGACGAGCCCTGCCAGGGGGTCAGAGCCAGCCCGATCGAGGCGACGCTGAACACGGCGAAGCCGGCGTTGTAGATCCGGACCCGGCCGAACATNTCGCCGAGCCGGCCCAGCGTCACCACCAGCACGGCGGAGACGAGCATGTAGCCCATCAGCATCCACAGCAGGTAGCTGACGTTGCCCGGCTGCAGGGGATCGAGGTGGATCCCGCGGAAGATCGCGGGTAGGGAGATGATGACGATCGAGCTGTTGACCGTCGCCATCAGTACCCCGATGGTCGTGTTCGACAGGGCGATCCAGCGGTATCCCGAGTGGTCGTCCTGGTGTGGCCGGCGCGCTGCGTCGACCGGAGTCCCCGCTGTCGTGGACATCCGGCGCTGCTCCCTCCATCACCGATGCGGGCCGGGCCCGCCGCTGCGGGCGGTGCCGGGCGTGCTGCATGGCATGGGCGCGAGGCGGGTCGGCCGGGGGCCGGGAGGCATCTCGTCGCTGCGGTGAGGGGCCTGGGTACCTTCTGCGTCGGGCGTGTGCCCGCTGCGTCTGGCGCATGCCTTTGGTCGGGTCGACCGTGTGCCCCGCGTCCACGTCGGATAGTTGCTTGACTCATACTAACAACCGCGCCTGTCGATCGGCATTCCCACCGCTGGGATCGCATTGCGGCTCGAAGCGGCACACGTCGACGCCGGAGCGTCCTACATTGCTCGCTGGACGGATCGAGGCTCGCTGGACGGATCGAGGTTCGTGGGTCGGATCGAGGTTCGCGGGACGGATCGAGGCNGGACGGATCGAGGCTCGCTGGACGGATCGAGGTTCGTGGGTCGGATCGAGGTTCGCGGGACGGATCGAGGCCGGCGCGAGGAGAGCGAGGCGACGTGGCGACCGATGTCGAGGGCACGTTGGCGGCCGACGACTACGACGAGTTCGGACTGCTACACGAGAACGCCGAGGAACTGGGCCTGCCGTTCGCGGGCCGGCCCGACGTCAGCCGCGGCTACGTCGACCTGGCGGCCGACCGACGGCTGAGCTACATCCGCTGGGGCACCGCCGATCCCGAGGTGGTGTTCCTGCACGGCGGCGCGCAGAACGCCCACACCTGGGACTACGTGGCGCTCGCGCTGGGCCGGCCCGCGGTGGCGTTCGACCTGCCCGGCCACGGCCGGTCGTCCTGGCGCGCCGACCGCGACTACGGTCCGTGGCGCAACGTCGAGGCGTTGGAGGCGGCGCTGCCGGCCGTGGCGCCGAACGCGGCGGTCGTGGTGGGCATGTCGCTCGGCGGCCTGACCGTCACCCATCTCGCCGCGACGCGCCCCGACCTCTGTCGCCGCGCGGTGATCGTCGACGTCACCCCGCAGGTCAACGACCCGAGCCGGACGATGACGACGGCCGAACGCGGCTCGGTGGCGCTCGTCTCCGGACCGCCGACCTACGCCTCGTTCGAGGAGATGGCCGACGCCGCGGTGGCGCTCAGCCCGCTGCGGGCCGCCGCCGGGGTGCGCCGCGGGGTGCGCCACAACGCCCGCCGGCTGCCGGACGGCCGCTGGTCCTGGCGGTACGACCTGTTCGGCCCGCCCCCGCCGGGAACCCCGGACTGGCTTGACTTCACCTCGCTGTGGGAGGAGGTCGACACGATCACCGTGCCGGCGCTGCTCGTGCGGGGCGGCGAGTCGAAGTACGTCCACGACGCCGACGTCGCCGAGTTCCGCCGCCGCCTGCCGGCCCTGCGCTACGCCCTCGTCGATGGCGCCGGCCACGCCGTGCAGAGCGACCGACCCCTGGAGCTCGTCACCCTGATCCGCGACTTCGCCTTCCCGGCCTGACCGACTCCAGCCCCTGCCCGGCTCCAGCCCCTGCCCGACCCCAGCCCCCAACCGCCCCAGCCCCTGGACCGACTCCGCACCCTGACCGGGAGCGCACCCGCACCCCCACTCGGGCTGCGGGTGTCCGGCCTGCCCGTGGTCGATGTCACCCAGCGCAGCGGGATTGTGCAGGGTAGATTCACCACTGGCTTTACTGTGTAAAGGGTGACGGGTTATGCCGCGGGCGCGGCCCAGAAGGGCGGTGCGCCGCTGCGGCGTGCCGCCCGACCGGGCTCGGAGGTCCAGATGCCGTCTCCCGTACGACCGCTGCCGGCACTCGCCGAGCTGACCCCGCCGCCGGGTAGTCCACACCGGGGCGCCCCGCCGCGCGTGCCCGGATCGGTGCGCCGCACCAGCCATCTCAACGTGACCTGGCCCGACGGCTTCGGGTCCCCGATGCACCTGCACGCCGGCGCCCGCGACCTCGTGACCGGGCGCGACAGGCAGGCGACGGTGGTCGACTCCGCGCAGCTGCGCGTCACCATCGACAGCACCCGGACGCTGCGTTCCGTCACCAGTGTGCCCCCGCGCAAGGCCCTGGACGGCCTGATCGGGCAGAGTGGTGGCCGCGGCTACCGTGCCCGCCTGCGCGAACTGGTCCCCGAGGACGTCGCCACCGGATCGCCGCTGCACTTCCTGCTCGACGACATGCCCGGCGCGACCCTCGTGGCGCCGATCGCCTGGCGGCTGTGGCCCCGCGAGCAGGAGAAACTGACGGAGTTCGCCGCGTCGACGGCGGCCAGCCGGGTCGAGGCGATGCGGGAGGTCTGCTCGGGATGGCGGGCTGACGGCGCCCCGCTGGAGCGGATGGCCCAGGGTGGCGGGTTGGAACAGAACCTCGTGCCCGCCCATCCGTTGGAGCAGCCCGACGACCCGCTGGCCTGGCACCGGATGCCGGCGCCGTCCGGCGATTCGGCGATGTTCCGCCGCCGGCGCCGGGTGGACGTGGTCGCGCCCGAGCCCGGGACGCCCCACGGCCTGCTCACCGTCGACTCGATGTTCCGGGACAGCATGTGGAGCCCGCAGGGGGTGGAGACGGTCGTCCACGAGTACGGCGTGCACGCCACCGTCGACCCGGCCACCATGCGGCTCGTCGGGCTGCGCGCGGACCCGCGGGTGCTGCCCTTCGAGACCTGCCCGTCGGCCGCCGACAACGTCGACCTGCTGCTCGGCGAGCCGATGCGGACCCTGCGGGCCCGGGTCATCCGACTCGTCGTCGGCACCGACGGCTGCACCCACCTCAACGACGCGCTGCGGGCGCTCGCCGAGGTCCCCGTCCTCGTCGACCACCTCGTCACCACCGGCCGCATCGACTGACCGACCGGGGTCGGACGATCGTCCGGTCCGTGGGGGCGCCGGTTTTATACTGACCGCGGGGCGTTCCCCGGGGGTGCCGGGGAGGGTGGCGGCGCCCGGCGACGTCGACGTGTCTCGGGTGGTGAGGTGGCGGCAGGTGCCCGTCCGGCTACGGCGCGCGGCGCGCAGGCGTCCGGCGCGCCGGCCGGTGCGGTGCGGGCCCTGGGGGTCGACGACATCGTCGCCGCCGCCCTGCGGGTGGGGACTCACCGGGGGTTCGAGGCGCTGACCATGCGCGCGCTCGCCGAGGAGCTCGGGGTGTCCGCCATGGCGGCCTACCACCACGTTGCCAGCAAGGACGCGCTGGTCGACCTGGTCATCGACGCGGTCCTCGCCGGCGTCGAGATTCCCCCGCCCGACCTCGGCGACTGGGACGTGCGCCTGTGCGAGCTGCGCCGGCGCTGCGCCGCGGCCCTGGAGGCGTGGCCGGGTGTCGACGTCCTGGTCTACGGCCGCCCCCCCACCACCCAGGGGTGGCGGATCATGGACGGTTACCTCCAGATCCTGCTGGACGCCGGCCTGACGCCGAAGAACGCGCTGCTCGGCTTCAACGTCCTGCACGACTACGGCATGGCCCGGTCGATCCAGCGCCGGCTGCGCGAGGGCGCGGGTACCGGTGTCCCGAGCGACCGGCCCGCGCAGTGGCCGGCGCTGAGCCGGGTGGAGGCGATGTGGTCGCAGGTCCACGGACGCGACCTCACCGCCTTCGCCGACACCCTCATCGTCGACGGCCTGCGCGCCCTGCTCGCCAGACAGCACGCCGCTCCCGACACCCCCTGACCACCCGCCCACTCGTCCAGGTGGAGATCGNCATGGGCTCGGGGGTCCGCCCCGGCCCGGCCCGCCCCGCGGTGCGGTTCCGCGGAACCTCCTGACTGTCGGGGCCGGACCGCGCCCTCATCCGGACGGCGTGCTGATCCGGGCGCGCCGATCGCAGCGGAGGGGCCGAAACGCCCGCCGCGGCGGCGATGGTCCCCGGGAGGTCCGTCGCCGCCGTGGCGGGCAGGGTCAGCCGTTGTCGTGCCCGGCATCGTCGTGCCCGGCATCGTCGTGTCAGCCGTTCGTGCTGGTGGCGGTCAGGTCGTAGACCGTCTGACCGCCCACCGTGGTGGCGGTGAAGTGCGCCGCAACCCAGGTGGCGATCGCGGTGCCGGTGCCCGTGGCACGGTCGCCGCCCATCCCGCCGCCCATGCCCCCGCCGCCGGCCAGGAAGTAGTGGATCTTCCCGTCGGCGACCCACTGCTGGAACTGGGCCAGGGTGGGCGCCGGGTCGCTGCCGTCCCAGCCGCCGATCGCGATCACGGACTGCCCGCTGGCCAGTTCGAGCTGCGCCGCGCTGGTCGCGCCGCCCGTCGTGGCCGCGGCCCACGTGGTCGTCGACCGCGCCAGCAGCGCCGTCAACGCCGCGTTCGCGGACTGCTCGCCGCCGCCTCCGCCCGCCGCCATCCCCCCGGCCGTCGAGGTGCCGCCGGTCGTGGACGTGCTGCCGGCCGTCGAGGTGCCGCCGGTCGTGGATGTGCCGCCGGCCGTCGAGGTGCCGCCCGCCGTGGACGTGCTGCCCGCCGTGCTGGTGGTGCCGGTCGTGGTGGTGCCGCTGGTCGGGGTGGTGCCGGTCGGCGGGGTGGTGCCGGTCGGCGGGGTGCCGCCGGCACCGAAGCGTCCGCCGTTGCCGCCGGGGCCACCGCCCATGGCGGCGCTGGACGGTCCCGAGGTGGGGATCGAGCCGGTGTGCGGATGCGCGGCGGTGCTGACGGCGTAGGCGGTGCTGCCGGCGCCGACGGTGAGCACCGCCGCGGTGGCGAGCACCGCGGTCACCCGGGTGAAGCGGGCCGCGCCGGCGACCAGCGCGGCGGCCAGGGCCAACGCGGCGACCAGCACGATCCAGCGCAGCGCCGGCAGCCAGGTCGGCACCCGGTCGAGCAGCACGAAGCTCCACCCGCCGGTCAGCGCGATCATGGCGGCGAGTGCCGCCCGCGCCGGGAACTGGTCGCGGTCGCGCCACAGCGCGGTCCCGCCGGCGGCGACGAGCGCGGCGATCGCCGGCGCCAGGGCCACGGTGTAGTAGGGATGGATGATCCCGCTCATGAAGCTGAACACCAGCCCGCTGACGACGAGCCAGCCGCCCCACAGCACCAGCGCGGCCCGCGCCGGGTCGGTGCGGGGTGCCCGCCTGGTTCGCCACAGTCCGACGACCAGCACGAGCAGCGCCGCGGGCAGCAGCCAGGAGATCTCCGAGCCCATGCTCGACCCGAACAGCCGGGTGATCCCGGTCGCGCCGCCGAAGCCGTTGTTCCCCCCGCCGCCCATCCCGCCCCCGCCGCCGCCGGCCCCGCCGCCGGAGGAGCCGAGGATGCGGCCGAGACCGTTGTAACCGAGGGCGAGCTGCAGCAGGCTGTTGTCGGTGGAACCGCCGATGTAGGGGCGTGACGACGCCGGCCACAGGTCGACCAGGGCGACGTACCAGCCGGCCGAGACGACGATCGCCCCGGCCGCGCCAGCCAGATGCAGCACCCGGCGTCCCAGGCCCGTCGGCGCGGCGACCAGGTACGCCAGGCCGAGTGCCGGGACGACCAGGAACGCCTGCGCCAGCTTGGTGAGGAAGCCGAAGCCGAGGCAGGTCCCGGCGAGCATCAGCCAGCGTGCGCTGGCCCGCTCGGTCGCCCGGACCGTGCAGTAGGCCGCGGCGACGAGGAGCAGCACCAGCAGGGCGTCCGGGTTGTTGAAGCGGAACATCAGGGCGGCGACCGGCGTCAGCGCGAACGCGGCGCCCGCGAGCAGCCCGGCGGTGGCGCCGGCGCTGCGCCGGACCGTCGCGTACAGCAGCCCGACGGCCGCGACCCCCTCCACCGCCTGCGGCGCGAGCACGGACCAGGAGGAGAAGCCGAAGACCCGCGCGGACAGCCCCGAGATCCACAGCGCCGCCGGCGGCTTGTCGACGGTGATGGCGTTGCCGGCGTCCAGGGAGCCGAACAGCAGCGTCTTCCAGCTCTGCGAGCCCGCCTGCGTCGCCGCCGCGTAGAAGCTGTTGCCGTAGCCGGAGGCGCTGAGGTTCCACAGGTAGAGCAGCGCCGTGCCGGCCAGCAGGGCCAGCAGCGCCGCCCGGACCCAGACCGGATCACCGGCCGGCCCGCGGGCCAGCCGCCCGAGCCGCCCGTGTCCCCTGCCCGGCGGCGGAGGCGGCGGTTGGGCCCAGCGCCCGCCGCCGCGCGGCCGCGGGGCGAGCCGGATCGTGTCGGATGGGTCGACGTTGGGTGCGGTGGTCGTCATCGAGAAAGCTCCAGAGTCAGTCGCGGCAAGGCCACCCACCCGACGGGCGGGTTCAGTGCGGGATGCCGCGGGATGCGGGCGGGCTCAGCGCAGGGCGCCGGTGCCGGCCGGGGCGCCGGTGCCGGCCGGGGCGGCCTGCCGGTCGGCGTCCGGCTGCGTGGGTCGCTGGTCGTGCGGGTCGCGCTGGTCGTGGAGGTCGTGGAGGTCGCGCTGGTCGCGCTGGTCGCGGGGGTCGGGGTGGGCGTCCGGGTAGGGCGTCAGGTNGGTGGGCAGCGCGCAGGCCGCGGTGAGCGGGCGGCGTCCGATCCAGGAGCGCAGGTGGGCGACGGGCACCGCGCCGCTGGCGATCGCCCGGCGGACCCGCACGATGCCCCGCAGGTCGGCCAGGGCGGTGGCGACGATGTCGACGCGGCTGTCGGGATCGTCCACCCAGTCCACGGGCACCTCGTGCACCCGCAGTCCGCAGCGTTCGGCCAGGACAAGCAGCTCGGTGTCGAAGAACCAGCCGGTGTCGGCGACGTGCGGCAGCNGGTGTGCGGCGACGTCGGACCGGATCGCCTTGAAGCCGCACTGCGCGTCGCGGAACCGCACCCGCAGCGTCCGGCGCAGCAGCAGGTTGTAGCAGCGGGAGATGAACTCCCGCTTCGGCCCGCGCACCACCCGTGCCCCGCGGCTGAGCCGGCTACCGATCGCCACGTCCGAGTGCCCGGAGATCAGCGGCGCGACCAGGGGGAGCAGGGCGCCCAGGTCGGTCGACAGGTCGACGTCGGTGTAGGCGAGCACGTCGGCGTCCGAGGACGACCACACCTCCCGTAGCGCCCGTCCCCGTCCCTTGAGGTCGAGGTGGGTGACGGCGACGCCGGGCAGCTCGGCGGCCAGGACCCGGGCCAGCGCCAGGGTCCCGTCGGTGCTGGCGTTGTCCGCGATCGTGATCCGGAACGGATACGGGAACCGGCCGAGGAGAAAGGCGTGCAGCCGCCGAACCGACGGCGCGAGATCCTGCTCCTCGTTGTAGACCGGCACCACCAGGTCCAGAACGGGATGATCCGCCCGGGGTGGCCGCGGGCTCGGCTGTGTGACTCTCTGATCGGCGCGCCCCTCCCGGCCGACCTGCCCTGCGGAAGGCTGGCTCGAGGACCGCGGGTAGTCGGACCGCGGGGCGATGGTGCGCGGGGCGATGGTGCGGGAGACATCGGAAATCGGCAGGAGTGTCATGCCCTCACGGTCGGCCCCCCGCCTGCGCAGACCCTGTGCGACCTCTGTGTGATCCCTGTGAACCCCACCGCCCGACAGCCCGCACGGCTGAAGCCGCATGGATCAACGCCTGGCCGTCTGTCTCCGTCTCCCCACCAGCCGCCGACGCGACGGCGTCATCTTTCTCGACGAGGCACGAGGAGCAATGGTTGAGACCTGTGGATCGGCTGGGGAGGGCGTACCTTCCCGGTGATCGAGGTTGAGGTCTCAGTCAGGCCGACGTTGACGCGTC
>NZ_LJJX01000102.1:0-10211 GCF_001421075.1 Frankia sp. CpI1-P
GGTCTGGGATAGTTTGAACACCCATCGATGCGCGGAAATGCTCGCGTTCATCGCGGCGAACTCCCTGTGGCTGACCGTGATCCGGTTGCCGTCGTACAGCCCGGAGCTGAATCCAGTGGAATCTGTCTGGTCGCTGTTGAAACGCGGGGAGATCGCNAACCGGGTCCTGGTCGACGTCGATCATCTCACCAGTCTGGTCCGACGCGGCATGAGCCGGGTCGGACACCGTCCTGACCTGCTCGAGGGCTGCCTGGCGGGCACCGGGTTGACCTTGACACCATCCCATGATCAATCAGCCGACCTCGCGCATTAAAGGTCGGTAGCGGTGCTGATAGCACGGTGGGAGCAGGCCGGCTGCACCACGTTCTGCCCTCCACAGAGATGNCCTAGACGCGGGCCTGTTCGCTGCCGAGCCGGCCGATGCGCGGGCCGAGACCGCATCCTGGGAGTCCTACAGGGGCGGTGCAGGCGCCGGATCGTTGCCGCACAGCGCTGATCCGGCCCACCCGATGGCGAGTCAGCCCCCTCCGCCTCCTCCTCCCCCTCCGCCTCCTCCTCCCCCTCCGCCTCCTCCTCCCCCTCCGCCTCCTCCTCCCCCTCCGCCTCCTCCTCCCCCTCCTCCGCCGTCCGCACCGCCGCCGTCCGCGGCCCCGCTGCCGTCCGCGCCCATGGCGCCGTCAGGCCCGTCAGGCCCGTCTGGGCTCTGGGCCTGCGTGTCCGGGCCCTCCGGTGCGGGCTCGGTGGGCTGGGCCTGCTCCGTGGGCGGGTCATTGGGTGGCACCCGCTCCCAGCGGCGGCGTTCCGCGGGTCCTTTGTTCGACGTGAACATGCGCTGGGTGGACGCGGAGTCCAGCTGCTGCCCGTCGGCGTTGGGCCCGTCGGAACACGTGCAGTCGTCGGGCATCTCGGCGGCGCGGTCCGCTCGATTTTCCACACCCCGCTTGCCGCCGGGTGATTCCGCCCGGCCGACTTTCAGTTCGGCGAAGGCGCCGACCTTCAGCTCACTACCCATCTCTTTCTTCTCCTTGTCAATTGAGCGGCCGTCTGTTGCCGGCTGGTCCGTGTCTGCCCGTCAGGCGCCGCCGAGGTCGGTCTGCCCGGTGCGCCGGCGCTCGATATCGCGTGCGGCGCCTGCGACCAGATATCCGAGGTCCCCGTTGATGGGCCGCGGGCAGGCGGCTTCGAACGCGGCGCTGATCTGGCGCTCGAGCGTCGGGCCGGAGGCGAGCGCTGCCGTGGCCGCCAGCAGTCCACTTGCCGCGGTGTCGCCCACCAGCACGTCGTCCCCGCCTTCGCCGTACTCGGGCGCCGTCAGGAGTAGGGCCAGCTGTCGCGCGGCGGTGGGAGCGTCGATCCAGAGGCCGCGCCGCGTCCACTCGTCGGTGCTGGGGTGGCGCGGCGCGTCCGGTGGCTCGGCTCGCAGGGTCTGCAGCACGTCCGACCATCGATAGGGGCCGCCCGCCCAGCGCGACGCGTCACAACGGTCCACTCGGCCCCGGCCGAATGGGTCCGCTGGTTCGGTGGCCAGCTGCCCGCGAAGGACCGCCAGGATGTGGTCCGCGAAGGCGTCCGGGTCCACCCAGGTGCGCAGAAGCGCCCGCCGAGCGTCGACCGCGCGGTCGACGGCGCTCACGAGCGCGCAGACGAGGGGAGCCTGACCGGCGAATTTGCCGAGAGTCTGGCGCACCCGCGGGCTCGGCCCGACCGCGTTGCGCCCGACCAGGTGCGCGACTACGGCGGCCTCTGTCCACGTGGTGACAACCGGGGTCTTCGCCAGCCCGTTGGCGGCGTCGATCTGTCGCAGCGTGCACGGCAGCCGCAGGCACTCCGCGGGGCAGAGCCGGCTCCGGGAAGCCACCAGCGGTGGGTCGGCACCGGATGCGCCGTCCCGTTTCTCGCGCTCCTCACCGAACGGCACCCGGACCAGTACCGGGAAGTCCATGCCATCCACGGTGACCGCCGCCTCGCCCGGCGGAAGCGCGACCACCTGCTCGGACTGCTCCGGCTGCAGGTTCATCGCCGCGCCAACGAACGCGCGGTCGTCCGCACCCGGTAGCCGGTGCATCACCTTCAACGCGCTGTTCTTGACGACATCGGGGATGACCTTGGCCGGGATCTGCTCGACGACGGCGACGCCCTCCCCATAGGCGCGGATTTCGGCGAGCANGGTGGCAAACAACTCCACCGCGGCCGCGGCTGGGCCGTCGGGCGCGTTCTTCAGGAGCCGGTGTGCCTCCTCGATCACCATGACGTGCTGGAGCTCGCCCGGCCCGCCGCGGCCATACTTGACGCGCAGGTGCTCGACGATCCGGAGTATGACGGTACCCATCAGGAATGCCTTGTCCTGATCGTTCGTGAGGTCCTCCAGTTCCAGGATGACGTCACGATCTCGCAGTCGGCCGATGTCCAGCGGGTGACCGCCCTCGAAGAACCGGCCGGAGGTGCCCTCACGGAGGCTGCCGATCCGGATGTCGATGAAACCGCGCACGTCGGCCTCGGTCTCCGGGCCGTAGCCGATCTCGTCGACGACCCGGCTGGCCGCGGCCTGCAACTCGCGAAGCGTCGGGTACCGCGGGCGGCGGTCCGTCTTGCTGCTGCTCGGGCCGGCGTGGCCGGTTACCAGATTGAAGCCTGCATCCGCGTAGACACGGGTCATTGCAAGCGACAGGACCTGGGGAAACGGCTCCTCGGCCTCGAACGCCGCGAGAAACAGCGCCCGGAGGAGGTCGATGTGACTCTGCAACGGGAAGTCCGNCTCCGGCTCCATCGGGTTGAGCCCGGCGGGAGGCACGTCGAGTTCGCCGGGACGGATCAGCAGCGGTGCCGCTCCGGCGCTTAACCGGCCCGCCATCCGGGCGTACTCCGCCTTCGCTGGCTCGATGACCAGCCACGGCACTTGCCGGTCCCGACCGGTGGACAGGTTTTCGAGCAGCCAGCGAACCGTCTGGGATTTGCCAGAGCCGGTCGCGCCGCATACGAATGCGTGCCGGTTGAGCGTGCTGGCCGAGACGAGCACCGGGCCGGCATCGGTGCGGGCGGCAGTGAGCACCTGGCCCAGCGGGTACCCGGTGCCTGCCTCGCCGTCGGGGCCGGCGGGCCCCTCCGGGGTGACGTCAAAGGTGTGCGGCACGACCAGCCTGATGCCCGGCAGCTCGCGGCGGGGTGGCCGGGCGATGGCGGCGAGCAGATGGGCGGTGCCCAGCAGCGGTGACCGGAACCGGGGCTCAAGGTTCCCCGGCCGCCTCGCCTGCATCGCCGGGGCCGCGTCGCCGGCGGGCGGGCGGAACGCGCCCGAGCCGGCAGGCCCGTGGGGGGCACGCTGGGCCTCGCTGTGGAACGGCTCCCCGGCGGGGGGCCGGTCGCCGTCGCCGACATCGTCGAATGCCGTGGCCGCGCCTGCGGGCCGAAGTGCGTACGGCAGCGACTCCAGGTCGCTCGCCCCGCACAGCAGGCCGGCCATCGACCAGGCCCTGGCGGGGGTGCGTCCCGCGGCGAGGACATGTACGGCCCAGACGCCGATGGTGCCGACCGTACTGAGCTCTCGGTAGCGGGCGTCGGCTCTGTCGACCGCGGCGCGCGCCTCCGCGACGCCCTCCTGGCGCTTATGCGCGGCGCCCGCACGTACCGTCGCGCCGAGTTCGACGGCCAGGACCTCCGGCGGCAGCGGCTCGGCGACGACGAGCCAGCCGAACGGCTCGTCGAAGTACGCGGCATAGGTGTCGAAGGAGGTCCGCGCCGGCCGGCCGTCGGCTCGCCCGCCCGGCGAGCCACCCGCCCCGCCGTTGCCCGCACCGCTTCCGCCTGCGGCTCCCGACGACGCACCGGATCCGGCGGCCCAGAGCGCATCTGGCGCGCCGGCGCAGCGCACCCAGAAAGGCAGCTCGCGCAGCCAGTCGGCCGTCTGGTCGCTGGGCAGCGCAGACCCCGTGGCGCCGGGAGGATAATGCACCGGTCGCTCGGTGCCCCCGCCCGCCGCGTACCCACCTCCGCCGTGCCAGGGCACGACGGCGACTCCCGGCCGGCCGCCCACCAGGAAGTCCATGCTCGACCGACCGGGGCGGCGCAGCCAGGCAACGGCGAACGCTGGCCTCGCCGCCGCGACCAGGTCACCCGGCGAGAGCGGCCCGCTGAGGTCGGCATGCAGCCCGGCCAGCGCGGCGACCAGCGCCGCCGGGGTGTCGTCGGCGCCGCCCTGGCGCGTGGGTCTCGGTGCGCACGTCAGCCGGTGGAAGGCCATCCCGTCAGTGAGGGCCATCAGGCCCCCTGAACGAGGGAGCTGAGGGGCGCCGCAGCCAGGGGCGCGGCCGGCGGCTGGCGACCGGTGGTTGCGGCCAGTCGAGGAGTCCGGCACCGTCGGTGTCGGGACCGGGCAGCGTCTCGCGGGCCTGGCCGAAGCCCGGGATCGCTGGTCTACGCGGCCGCGGGGGCGGCGTCCGGAGCTCGGAGCTCGGCCGGCGCCCGCCGACCGCCGGTGCTGGGTCGCCCACCCGCCGCGCGGGCTCGACCACGAAGGGGAGCAGTGCGAGCGCGGGGTTGCAGTCCATCGCTTCTATCCCGTGGCTGTGCACGGCGAGGGCCTCGTGGGGATAGAGCTGTTGGAGCGTCACGGCCTCGACACGATGGTCGTAGACACGATGCCAGCCCTCGTGGGAGCCGTGCACCCACGCCAGCGCCTGGGAGGCGCTGCGCTCGATGCCGGTCATGCGGGTGGTCGTCGTCGCGCGCTCTCTGGCCCGTGCTACCGCGACGGAGTCCGGAATCGGATTGATCGGCGAGTCGTGACCCCAGGTGTGGCTTTTGTTGGACCCGACCGTCTTTGACGTCCCGCCCTGCGTCGACTCGCCAACCGTGTCGGTCTCGGTCGCCGTCAGGCTGAGCTCCTTGCCGATGTCGGCGCGCTGGTAAGTGTGCTCGTGACCGATCGCCTCCGCGGCGGCATGCGCCCCGCTGCCCAATCGCATGAACAGACTCAAGCCGCTCCTGGTGTTGTAGATCTCCTTCGCGGTGTCGTCGAAGTCGTCGAAGAACGTCAGCAGGCCGATGCCCGCGCGCTGGCAGGCCGCGCGCAGCCGCTTGATGTGCGCCGGGTCGACCCGGGCCTGGCCCAGACTGAGCACCATGACGTCAGCGGGGCCGTGAACTGGGCGGTGGTCGGGGGCGAGCGCCGCGCGCCACCGTCGGCCCACCTCCCAGATGGCCCGCTGGATGACGAGCTGATCGACGAGGTCTTTCGCGGGATCGCCCTCGTCGGCCGTCGCCACCTCGAGCACGTGCAGCCCCTCTGTCGGCCGCCAGCTGATCGGCCGGGCCGGTTCCGCGGAGACCGTGTGCTCGCGGTCGTCCGCGCGGGCCAGCGGGCCGAGTGCCCCGCACAACAGCTGCAGGTCGTCCACTCTGCTGCTGCCCGCCGGGACCAGGACGTCCATCGCCCAGGTGAGCGCATGCTCTTCGTCGGCGGACAGCAGCCCGCGGCGGCTGTCGGACCTGCCGCTGAGGACGAACAACGCGTCGACGAGAAGGCCGAACGTGATGGTTCGATGCGGGGACAACCGGTCCGCGACATCCTGGAGCATCTCCGCCAGGTGCTCGACCCGACCGTCATCATGGCGACGAAGCGCCCCGACCGCCTTGGCGATGATCTGTGGATACACATGATTGGGAAGATCGGCGATCAGTGGCGACGCGCCGACGGACCCCAGGACGTCGTGATGGGTCACGGGCACGCCGGCCGCCGCGGCGTACACGGCCGCCATGCCGGACAGGTCGTCCTCCGAGAGATCGGCCATCCAGACCCGGTGTCCGCCGGCCAGCAACGACAGGATGTGGACCGCCAGCAGGCCAGCTCTTCCGTCGTCGTGGTCGTCGGTGCGCTGCCCACCGAAGACGTCCACGAGCCAAGGTGGATTCGACCAGGCGACTGGGCGCAGCCGCGACGGCCTGCCAGCTGGCACCCGGCGTGACAGGGGCAGGGCGCCGGACGGTTGCGGCCCGGATGGCACGACATGGATCGGGACGGCCCCCGACGGCTCGGCGCCCGGCTCCGCCGCGTAGGCGTTCGCATCGTCGTGGGGAATCGCCCTGAGCGGCCGTTCGCCGGCTGGCCTACGGCCACGAGCCGACCGGAAGGTGCGGATCACCGGCGGTAGCGTCAGCCAACCACCGAGTACCGCGGCCGCCGCGACGGTGCCGATGAACAGGGGCCTCGTTTCGCCGCGGAGAATCAGGTAGACGGAGGCGACGCCAGCGAGGCTGAACGCGCTGAGGCTCAGGCGAAGCGGCGACGTGAGCAGCCACCTGAATGCGCTGTGATCCTTGTTCTTTGCCGAGATGAAGAGCCTGAAGACGACGAGCGCCGTCGCAAGTGTTACGACCACCAACCAGACCCTCGAGACCTGGTGGTCAACCGTGAGCGCCGCGGCCGAGCCCCCGATAAGTGACCACAACGGTGGGTAGCGGGGCGCCCGGCGCCATCCGCGCCGGCGCGGTGTGCCCGCCACCCGCGGAGGCCCCTGCCGTGGTCCCCCTTTCGGGTGCGCGGCGGGCCGGACCACGCCGGCCGGCTCGCGGGCGATGGCTTCATCNGCGTCGTTGTCTGGATCGGGCCGCGCCGGTTCGGGTACGGGTGCCGGATCGGGCGCCCACCCCAGGCGGCACCCCGGCACGTAAAGAAGGTGCGCGATCTCGCGTGTGTGCGGTGGTGAAATCGGGAACACGGACTCGGACATAACACAGCCCNCGGATTGCCGTCCTGACGCGACTGTCNGAGTTTGCGGTGCCGCTGCGGCAGCCGCTTCACNCGATGGTGAACGAAGCCAAGTCTAGGTGCCGAGTGCGGGATAAATCTCGCATTAAGCCGATCTTCAGAAAATTCTCGTAGGCCGGCTGGCGCGGAGNCACGTAGGTGGAACTCTTTTGACCTGCGCGGTTTGTCTTCTTCATCGCAAACGACGAAAAAGACAAACCGCGCAGAAGTACCCTAGAAGGATCGTCCGCCGCCGTACTCCGTACCATGAAATCGTTCTGTGGTCTGGAATGGTTTCGGGGTCTGGGCACGGGACGTGCCTCGCCAGGGCGCCACCGGACCGTCAGCGGAAGACGCGGTTGCCAGGATAGAGGGCCGCCGCCTCCGTGAGCAGCCGCCGCCGGCCGCCAGGCGCGCGCCCGTGGCCAAGTTCGAGCCCCACGGCGGACCAGAAAGTCAGCGCCTGGATACCTGGAGTGAAGGCCGGGAACGCCTCCGGNGCCAGGCCGGCCCTTCGCAACAGCAGGGCCGCCGCGTCCGGAGCCCCGAACACCGTCGCGAGCGCCGTCACCTCGGCGCTGCTCAGAGGCTCGGCCGCATCGAGCTCGGCGGCGCGCCGGCCGGCTCGGACCGGGCTCCTGACCCGGTCCCGGCTGGAGCGCCACCGTCGCGCCTCCAGCACAAGTGCGCAGAGCAACACGCCGTAGGCCAGGTCACCGCCGTTCATCGGCCGCGGTGCGGATGTGTGCACCCTCGGCCGAGGTGATGGTGTGGGGCGGTGGCGTCCGGTATCCATGGGCTGCCTCCTTAGTGGGGTCAGCCCTGGCGTCCGTCCGCTGTCTTCCTGCGGGAGCTGGTCGGTGGCGCCAGGGTCCTCGGGCACCCGAGCCGGGTCCCGGGGACAAGCATGAGCGTTCGTCTGCGCTCAATGTAGGGGCAGCTCTGAGCTCTCGGACTCGCTTCAGGGGGGACGCCTGAGGGGCCACGACCTGGCTTTTCGTGCCTTCTCGGCGATCATCCCCCACGAATCGGACCGGTGGGCTCCTCCGCGTCGGTGATCGCGGGCGATGCCCCCACTGGCTCAGCCGGGCGGACGCGGCCGAAGGCACGGGCCCCGTCGGGCGTCCTTGTGGGGCCACCCGTGACCGCGGTATTTTCCGCGTGTGAGCTCGAGTTCAGAAAACCTCGACCTGCCGACGCTGCATAAGCAACTCAAGGATGCTGTCGATGGCGACCGGCGCGCTCTGTGCGCGGGGCTGGGGAGAGTACATCACCGGCGTGGGGCGTTTTCTCCCTACGAAGGCGGCTACCTCACTCGCGAACACCTGGCCGACCTCGTGCAGCGCAAGATCCTGGAGTCCGCGTCATGGAACAGTGTCGAGACGTGGACCGCCGAAGACATCTTTGCCTGGCTGAACCCGCTGAAGCGTGACAAGAGGCTCCCAGACAGAATTCAAGACCGCCAGTTGTTCCTTGAATCTCTTTACCGGGTGATGGCCGACTGTTTTCAGAGCGCCGGCGAAAGAATGTCAGGACGGCGGCCGGCGGAGTATCTCAACTATCTCGGCGCCGAGCCGCTGTATATCGACCTGCCGGAGCTTGACTTCAACCCGGCGGACGTCGGTTTCTACGAGATAACCCGGTGGAACGCGAATCGCGTGCTGGACGAGCACGACAACGTCGGGGAGGTCAGACGGCTCCGGCGTACCGCACAGAACTGGGTCCCNGACGAAATGATCGAGCGCTACCAGGAGATGGTGCTGGGGGAGAGCGGCGGGAAAGGCAGCCAGTGCTCCTCGCTGGTCGGCTTCGACCTGGACACTCGGGAGGACCAGGGTTCGCAGCTTATTATCACGGTGACCGGCGGCTGGTACTACCAGAACGTCGTCATCCGGGATATCATGCGCGATCATCGGGATATCTACGACACGTTGGCCTCGCGGATCACTAATGCCGACGGCGGCTCCCTGCACGGTGGACTGGCGGCGGTTATTGCGGGGGCGCCCAACTCGAATATCGCGTTGAACATAACGGTGAGTAGCCGCAGCGGAAAGGTGCTGCTGATCAAGCGGACCGCGGGTGTCCGGACCTGGCAGGAATATTTTCAGGTGGGGCCCCATGAGACGATGAATTTTCGGCCGACCGAGACGAAGCAGGAGAACTGTTTCGTTCTCGCCCGCCGCGCCTTGTCTGAGGAGCTGCAGATCGAGAAGGAGGACCTGGTCGGCGATATCATCTTCTCCTGGTTTGGGTACTATCTGCCGGAGGCGCAGGGCTATTTCTTCGCACACGCGCAGACCGACCTCAGCGAGAACGAGATCGCCAGGCGGATCCGCGGCGCGCACAGCTCCTTTGAGAGTGGTCGCATAGAGTGGCTCGAGTTGACGGAGGAGAATGTGAGTTCCGTGCTCGAGGCGTGGAGCCGAGGGCCATGGGAGACCGTTCCCGACATGGCTGGCCGGAGATTCCTGCCCCATGCAGCGATATCCCTCACCCAGCTCTACCGGGTTCGGCAACAACATATGTTCGGCGCACCATAGGCTGGGACCGGGTGCCGGTCGTCGACANCGCCTTCACCGTACATCACGGCCACCGATCGCGCCGGCGTGGCTGTTCCGCTGCTTGCGCGGGACCCCGCTGCAGTCTGGCCGCTGTACCGCGTGGACCCCGCCGANCTGTACGTGAACGTCGGTATCTGGTCGTTGGTGGGGCTCGCGCCCGGCGAACCCCGCGACGCGCACAACCGTCTCCTCGAACGCCTCGTCGCGGACCTCGGTGGCCGCAAGTCGTTGTACAGCACGTCGTTCTACTCCCGCGAGGAGTTCGGGGACACCTACGGGGGCACGGAGTACACGGCGTTGAAGAAGGCCTACGACCCAGACGGGCGACTGCTGGATTTCTANGCCAAGACTGTTGAGGGACGATGACAGGGGCGGGTCGACGCAGCAGCGGCGTCGAGAGGAAGAACCCGTGAGCCGGCCGGTCGCCGACGCGTTGGCGCTGGCCATTCAGGCACCGGTCCGTTTCACCGCCTACGACGGCTCGGCCGCGGGACCCGACGACGCCACCGTGCACGTTCGCGTGAACAGCCCGAAGGCGGTCGCACATCTGGTGTCGGCGCCCGGCGAGCTCGGCCTCGCCCGTGCCTGCGTGTCGGGCGAGCTGGATCTTGAGGCGCCGGATCACTACACCGCGCTGGTGGCATTCGCCGCCGGGCACCGCATCGGGTCGCTGTCCTGGGGCCGGCGGCGACGGACGACTCGTGCGCTACTACGAGCAGCAGGGCTTCACAGCGGCCAAGACCTTCCGCATCGGCATCTGGACCGGACAGCTACAGAGCTTGAATGGTCGGGGTCTGGTTACGGGGGTTCCGGGTCGGGGAGTGTAAGAACAACGGCTCTGGCGCATATTCGGTGGTGACGGTGCGCTACCGACCTTTAATGCGCGAGGTCGGCTGATTGATCATGGG
>NZ_LJJX01000103.1:0-5685 GCF_001421075.1 Frankia sp. CpI1-P
GGGGAGCCCGTTCCGGGCTGAAATTTCTGTGGTCGCTCGCTGTCGTCGGGTCTGCGTGGCAGCGTCGCGCCTCGGCCCGGTGGCCGGTCGTGGGCTTGGTGTGCCCCGTAGGTCTGTTCCGTCACGGAAGACCCGGGGCGGCGTGACGATCATCGCGGCTGCCCACCGACGTCGACGTACCTTGGTCGTTTCAGGCCGTGATTTAGTCGGGCGCCGGGAACCGCACCCGAAGGGCCCTTCCCTGTTGCCTCGAGCACGAGGATCAGATTCGATCCTGCCCCGCGGCTCCCACGGGCAGCCCCCTGTCCNGACCCACCGCAGACGGGAGGCACCCGATGGTGCTCAAGGAGACGCAGGAAACGGAAGAGATCATCCGGCGGGTCGCCGCGCTNGACATCGGCAAGGCCGAGCTGACCTGCTGCGTGCGGGTCCCCGACGACGACCGGCCGGGCCGGCGGCTGCAGGAGGTCACCACCCACACGACCATGACACGCTCGCTGGTCGGGCTGGCCGACCAGCTGCGCGCCCTCGGCGTGACCCGGGTCGTCATGGAGGCCACGTCGGACTACTGGCGCTCGCCGTTCTACGTGCTCGAGGCCGCCGGCTTCGAGACGTGGCTGGTCAACGCCCGCGACGTCAGACACCTGCCAGGAAGGCCCAAATCAGACGCGATCGACGCCGTCTNGCTGTGCAAGGTCGCGGAGCGGCAGATGATCCGGCCCAGCTTCGTCCCCCCGGCCGACCTGCGCCGGCTCCGCGATCTGACCCGCTACCGCACCGACCTCGTCAACGTCCGCACCGCGGAAATGAACCGGGTCGAGAAGCTCCTCGAGGACGCCCAGATCAAGCTCGGGACCGTCGCCTCCAAGCTGTTCGGCGTGTCCGGCCGGGCCATGCTCNCCGCCCTCGTCACCGGCGAGCGTGACCCGAAACGGCTCGCGCAGCTCGCCCGCACCGTGCTACGCCGCAGAATTCCCGAACTCGAAGAGGCCCTTACCGGCAGCTTCACCGAGCACCATGCCTACCTGCTCGGCAGGATGCTCGCCCGCATCGACGCCGCCACCGCCGACATCGACGAACTCGACACGAAGATAGAGACCGCCGTGGCGCCATACGCGGACCTCGCCGCCCGGCTCGACGAGATTCCCGGCATCGGACCTGACAGCGCCCGCGTCCTGATCGCCGAGATCGGCACCGACGCGACCCGCTTCCCCACCGCCGGTCACCTTGCCTCCTGGGCGAGGTTCGCCCCCGTCACCCAGGAGTCCGCCGGCCGGCGCAAAGGCCGCAACTCCACCGGCAAGGGCAACCGCTACCTCGCCCGCACCCTCGGCGAGGCCGCCGTGGGCGCCAGCCGGACCCGCACCTTCCTCGGCGCCCGTTACCGACGCCTCGCCCGCCGCGGTCAGAAGAAGGCCATCGTCGCCGTCGGCCGCTCCATCCTGACCATCGTCTGGCACCTGCTCGCCAACCCCGACACCCGCTACCACGACCTCGGCCCCGACCACTTCGACCGCCGCCTCAACCCCGACCGCGTCCGCCGCACCCACGTCCGCGCCCTCGAAGCCCAAGGCTTCACCGTCACCCTCNCCCCCGCCGCCCCGACCGGCCCCGCCCCCGCCGCCTAACCCACCAGACCGGCACGTCCCAGCGTGGTCGCCCCCTGTCAGTGACCGTTCCAGCGTGGTCGCCGACGGGTGGGCGCGAGCCTGCCCACGTTGCGTCTTAATTTCGGATCAGGTCTGACCACCGATCATCGAGGCCGCTGGCATGCCCAGCTTCCCCGGAACGCAACAGCGCCGTTGCCAGTTCCAGCTTCAGCAGGTGGTGTTCTAGCGATTCATTGAGCCAGGCGCAGTCGGCAGGACGGCCGGGATCATGGGCGAAGTACCGCAGCTTGAAAGGGGAGAGCTTGGCGTGCACTCCGTACCCGCACTCGGGGCAGCCCAGCGCGACCCGAGGCCTAACCTTGTGCACAGATTCCCAGGTCAGACCGCATCCTAGATCCGGNAGGGTGGCATCGATACGGNCGACCTCGGGGTGAATCGCGGNGAACGCCATGTCAGCAGCCGCGGTCGACGGGAAGCTGAGCGACGGCGAGATGTGCGACGACGGCTTCCGAGCCTGGCCGGGCGCGTCCTCCCAGAGACCGAACACTGCGGATGCGGCTCACCGACGCCCCCTCGTCGAGCTGGCGGAACAGACGTGCTGGTACCGATAACCATGATGGACTGAGCGGCTCAGAGCGGTGGGCCAGTTGCGATTTCCGCACCGGATCATGTGACGTCGAGCTCTCCTGCCGCCAACTTCGCCAGCATTCCCGCGCGGCGATGCGGGGTGGTGCCGGGTTCCAGCCTCAGCTCGACGAACTACCCGCGATCGTCCGCAGCCGGGACACCGGGCTCGTGCATTCCATGGANCGCCTTACCCGCAGGGTCGACAGCCTGTGTTGTGGACGCTGAGCCGGCAAAGGGGGTGCGGGCGAGTTCGTCCCCGCGCAGGTCGCCTCCGCCAACGGTCCTGCTGCGCATCCCCCAAGCGCACAGCTAGATCATCAAGTCGTGAAGCGCGAACGACGTCGACGGCGAGCCCGCCAGCTCGACTCCATCAGGCGGCAGCCCCTTGCCGGCGTGCGGCGACCTGCGCTGAAGGCGTTCCAGGCCGAAGCATTGCGCCCTCGCCGCATGCCGGTCGGGTCGGGAGACATCAACCGCGGGGACCTGGTCGTCGAGGCTGACTCCCCGGTCGGGAGGCGCGCGAAGCCATGATTCGTCAGCAGGCGCCCGAGGCGGCGAGCACACAGACCAACAGGGCCGGCAAGCCCACCGTCAGCAACACCAGCTCATCTCGCGCCAGCTTCTTGACGCCCTGCCCGCGATCAGCCAGACGCACCGACCGTCACTATTTGTCACCATCTTCTATGGCCTTAATCATCGAGCAGTCCCCTGCACTTCGCCCCCGTTGACCGCCTCACAGCGGAGCCCCCGCAGTGGCCAGCCGCACTGCGCCCCGCACCTAACACCGCCCTGGAGGGGCCGCCGGCGAACGATTGATCGACAGAGTCGTGCGGAATGAGCCCATAATGAGCCCATATTCGATCTTGACGGCGACGCAGACGATCTCTATGGCCGTAAATCCGCAGGTCAAGATGGGTATGCCTGGAGCCGACCAGGAGAGGGGAAGCCCTACCCACCCGATTACAAGACGCACGGCGACGTGCCGCGNCATGCCGCATCGTGCCGGGTAGTGCCGCGTTCTCCCTGGTCACGGCGTTTTCGATGCCGTAGCGTGCCGGCGGGTGCCGCGTCGTACCGGAACATCCGCACCCACAATGAGCCCATCCACAGCACACCTTAAAGATCAAATCTCGGTGAACAGCCCGATCGGACCGAGACCGCCTGTCCCGAAGTTATTGGTCGATGGCCGCTGGATGCTTCTCGAAGACGAAAGCGGCTGGCGGAGGCGATCCATGCACCCAGTGCGACTGGCGTACGGACAATCGATGTCGCAAGTGTTGGGGGTGTTTGTGGTGCGCTCGGCAACGCACCACAAACATCCCCAACCACCCTGGCCCGTGCGGTTGCACATCGCACACACTCCCACTACCTGTACCCCCGCAGTAGCCGGAGCCTCGGTACGCGGCCTCGCCGGGCGCCCTGCTGCACGAACCCGCGCGGGGACGCGGGCAGCCAGAGGCCAGGCGGTAACCATCGGGGCCCGCATCGTGTGGACGATGCGGGCCCCAACCTGCCTCAACCAGGCGCGCACCGCAGGAGAATCGAACTTCCGCACCTCCCCCGCATCATCAAGGGAAGCGGACCAACCGGCGCTGCGTGTCAGACTACCCGACGCCAAGTCCCGCCCCCTGTCTTGCCTCCATGCGCCCGGNCGCCGCTGGCACGACCAGGGCGTCGGGGTGCCGGGGCGGCTCGCGCTAACGGCTGATCGACCAGCCATAGCGCGGCTCGGACCTCATCGCCCTCGGGCTCGGGCGTGACCTCGCCTCGTTCGAGCCCGGCCACCCAGTCGGCTGTCGGACCGGCTGACGTCTTGGTACGCCGGGGCGGTACGAAGCGGCAACGATCCGGCGGCGGGCGACATCGACACTCGCGAGTTCCCCGGCGTTGCCTACCACGCGGTCGACAGCCTCCCGGACGACGCGCTCGCCGTGCTTGTGGGGTGCCGGAACTGTGCCACCGGGGTTGACCTGGGGTTTCNGGCGGCTCGTTCGTATTCGTTGATCAGTCCGCCGAGGACAGGTCGGCGCCTGATCCGTATGGAGGTCGGCGATGGGATGGTCGGGTCGGGGCGGTTGGAGCTCGAGTGCGCGGTGGGGGCGTTGTCCGTTGTAGTGGCGTACGTACTGGGTCAGGACGGTTCGTAGGTACCGTTCGCCGAGGATCAGGATGCGGTCGGTGACCTCGGCGCGGACGGTGCGGACGAACCGTTCCGCGTAGGCGTTCGCCCGGGGCGCTCGAGGCGGGATCTTGACCGTGGTGATGCCGACGTCGGCGAGGACCGCGTCGAACGACGCGGTGAACTGCCCGGCGCGGTCGCGGACCAGGAACCGGAACTCGGCTGCCCGGTCCCCAAGGTCCATGAGGAGGTTGCGGATCTGCTGGGTGGTCCACGGCCCGTCTGGGTGCGCGGTTACCCCGACGAGGTGGACATAGCGGGTGCCGACCTCCATGACAAACAAGCAGCGCAGGCGCCGCAGCGTCACGGCACAGTCCACGTGGAAGAAGTCAACGGCCAGCATCGTCGAGGCCTGGGCGCNCAGGAACTCCCGCCAGCTCGAGTCGGCTGCCGCCGCGGCGCTGGAGGCAGCCCGAGGGACTTCAGGACCCTACGGATCGTGGACGCNCCGACCCGGTGGCCGAGCTTGAGCAACTCGCCCTGAATCCTCTTGTACCCCCACGTCTTGTTCTCGGTAGCGAGCCGTTCGATCAGCGCAGTGATCTCCACGCTGATCGGCGGTCGTCCGGTTCGCAGGGGATAGGTCCACTTCCTGGTGACCAGGCGGCGGTGCCAGCGTAGGACGGTGCCGGGAGTGACCAGCCGGTGCATCCGTAGCCGTTTCGGTAGCCGTCGGATCAGAGCGGCGAGTATGGCCCGGTCCGCCCAGTCCCACCGAGGCCGCGACTGGGNGCGGCGCAGCACTGCGACCTCGTGTCGCAGCACGAGCAGCTCGATGTCCTTCGATGCCGACGATCGGCCGAGCAGAACGAGCCAGCCACACACCCTGACGAAGATCAGGTAGAGCAGGCGCACGGACATGGTTGACCATCATGCCGGCGACCGGTCCGTAGCATCGTCCCAGCTCACAGGCCTAGTACTACAGCGACAGTGATCTTTGTGTGGCTGCTGCCTGCCNGGCGATGCCTTGGGCGGCGTAGATCCGGGTCTGGTAGTGGTAGTAGCGGGCGCGGGCCTGGTGGCCNCGGCGCCAGTCCGACCACCAGGTGATCATGGCGGGTGGAAGTACGGCTTCGGTGAACAGGGCGAAGACGTGGCGGATCTCGTTGAGGGTGAATGGTGTCCTCATGTGCCTGTCTGGTTCTGGCTGTTCGGCGACGGGTAGGCCTCCGGGGAGACGCGTGTATCCCACGGCGGTCATCGTGGGCGGGACGGTCGGCGGGTTCTGTTCGCGGTGTTTCGTCGCGGTGATGGCGAGCCAGGCGTGGG
>NZ_LJJX01000103.1:6795-10142 GCF_001421075.1 Frankia sp. CpI1-P
GCTCTTCCGTCCACGCCACACCGCACTCGAAGCAAGAGATCACACACCGACCACTGTCGCTGTAGTACTAGGCCGACTTTCCGCACCCCACAGGGAACATGCCCGCGCTCAGGGCAGGGCTGCGTCCTTGACGGACCGCAGAATACGAATTCCTAGATCGTTTGTTGGGTCAGCCCGTCCCACGACTAGGCGATCTACATCGGACGGTAGCTCGCCTACTGGCGAAGGGGCTCCGAAGCGACCCAGGAGCTCGGCCGACAAGGTGATGGTCTGTCCGACATCNCCATGAACGACGTCGGGGAGCCGCTCGACAAGCCGGGTGGCTGCCCCAGCCTGGAGCACAATGATCCAAAATTGCTCCGCGATCGTCGGTGGGCGGGCCAGGTCGACGATCATCGCTTCGATCGTCTCGCTCGATTCGTCACCGATGACGACAGCTTCGACGATCAGCGGTGGGGTCTGCTGGTAGCGCAGCTGGGGCGCGGCGGCACGCATGCCGAGGTCCGCGAGTCCAGCCGCGAGTCCGTTGCGATCGAGGTATAGCGCCGCCTCCCGCAGGAGGACTTCGCTGGTCACGAGCTGGTCGGTCTGCCGTTGCCGTTCTGCGAGAAAGAACGCGCCTAGATGCCCTGCGAGCTCGGCCCAGGCCCGTTCCGACGGAGAAATGATCGTCGGCAGCGTGTTTCCGGGCGACCAANGGGTCCAGGGCACGTAGTCGGGCGGAAGCAGGTCGCGGCGCTCGACACCGTGCTGCAGCGGAACGTCGAACGCGAGGGCGATCCGCAGGGCGTCCTCGATCTGAAGCGGGTCTCGCCCATTCATCACACCGCGAAGGCTGTTCCGGGGTCTGCCGAGCCGCAGTTCGAGAGCGACATGGTCGATNTCCGGCTCNGCGGCCCGCACGGCGGCGATGAGCCGGTGCTGAAGGTAGGCCAGCGCTACCGACTCGGGTGGATCCCCTGTGCCTGGCTTCCAACGGATGTCGGGACCTGCCAGCGACGCGCCGTCAACGAATCTGCCCAGGTGCTGATCGCGGGCAGGGCGTCCACGGCGTCGGGGATCGGTCACGAGTCCTCCGCGTGGCGGAGAGGATTAAAGTCTGCGTTTAGAGTACTTTAATCTCGTGAGGGCGCGAAGCGGTCGGAACTCCGCAGGGACGGCGGTGCAGCAGGTCCTCGACGTGACCGACGGGCTGGTCGCGAGGGCGTCGGCTGCCGACGTGACGTGCAACCCGGGCGACGGCTCCACAACCTGGTGCCGAGCTGACCCTGCGACGCCCCGAACAGTCACGGTCGCGGGTCGGCTGCTGACGCCGACGGTCGTGTTCGACAGCTACTGGCGGTTCGCGGCTGCGCGGCAGGCGGTCTACGAGGCACGCTTGACTGGCGCCGGACCGCCTTGGACGACGGATCCGGTCATAGCTGCTCACCGCTTCACCAACTGCTATCGCGCTGCCGACCGCGTCAGTCAGTTTCTGATCAAAAACGTTGCGTATACGGGATCAGCCGAGCCCGACGAGACCGTCTTCCGCGTGCTACTTTTCAAACTCTTCAACCGGATCGAGACTTGGGAGCGTCTACGGGAAGAGTTCGGTGATCTTACCTGGGTTGATTTCGACATCGACCGGTACGAAAGTGCTCTCTCATCGGTTGCGGCCGCGGGCAAGAGACTCTATTCTGCCGCTTATGTCATGCCNCCGCCTCGGCTTGGCGCCGAAAGAAAACACGCGAACCATCTTCGCCTGCTCAGGCTGATGATGCATGATCGTGTCACCGATAGGCTTCAGAAGGCGCAGTCGATGTCGGAGGCCTTCGAGATTCTCCAAGGGTATCCGTCGCTTGGCAAATTTCTCGCCTTCCAATTTCTGATCGATATCAACTACTCGACGGTTCTGGACTTCGATGAAAACGAATTCGTAGTCGCCGGGCCTGGCGCCCGTGACGGAATTAGAAAATGCTTCGGCGACGCCGCCACAGGCATTGAAGAAGAGATCATCCGCTACATGGTNGACTCTCAGCACGAACATTTTGCACGCCTAGGTTTGTCGTTCCGGGGACTCGCTGGTACCCGCCCGCTCAAGCTTATCGACTGCCAGAATCTTTTTTGCGAGGTGGATAAGTATGCGCGTGTTGCGCATCCTCACGTAACTGGCATCAGTGGGCGGAGTAGGATTAAGCAGCATTTCCGGATGAACTCAGACTCGTTGGACGCTTGGTTCCCGCCAAAATGGGGTATTAATGGCGGCGATGCCCCGCATCGGATGCGTAGCGAGTATCCGGAAAAGAAATTTTCAGACCGGTCCAAAAATACTTTGTTTGATGTAGAGTCGGGAGAGTTGGCCGCATGGTAGCTAGCGCGCTCGAGGTCCTGGCCGAGACCCTGGAGAACCTGGGCTGGCGAATCAGCAAAGATCTGAACCTCGAGGCCACGGAGTCCGCTCCCCTGGATCTCGAGTCTTGGCAGGAAGCCGCCGCCTCGCTCGTCGCCTATGCCGAGACCTGCATGGAGGTACTTGAGCAGCCGGAGGTGGCCGCCGCGCTCGCAAATTCGGCCCCGCAAGCCGCTCCTGACCCGGCTGCTAGGTGCTGACTTCGGTGCTTGTCGCAGATGTTTTCGCAGGCTGGTTCAGGTCGGCCAGTAGCTGGCGCACACGCCGAATGGCCGCGCCATCCAGCTGAGCGTATCCCGCGACGACAAGCAGATGACCCGGTTGCGCATCCACTTGTCTCGCGACATACTCCAAGAGGCGGCCGAGTCCAAGGTAATTGCCGTAGGCCCGCTGAACCAGATATTGGCTTCGGTAATGAGCCACGGCGTGGAGCGTGTCACCGTCAAGCTGAAATGAACAGTGAGACAGACATGGAAACGCCATAGGATTCTTATCGCTCACTTGGCGGATCGCGACCGGGATTTCGCATGTACCACCTTCCGGCTCCTCGTCGGCGGGGAGGGGCCGTGAAATATCCGATGGCTCCATGACGCTCAACTCGTACCGGGCAGATTTCGGCCGCCCACCACGGCGCTCTTCATTAAGCCGTCGAATTGTCTCGCCGAGCTGATCAACGGGCCCTGCGTCGGACGGGTAACTCACGATCCTGCCGAAATAGGTACCCCACCTGTTCGGAACGAACCTGCGGATGGTGGGGTAGGCCTTGCGATACCTATCCACGAGCACCGCCGGACTCGCGGCTGTTGCGGCCATTCTGTATGGGAAAATAGTGTTTGCGACTGTCTCGATCGGTGCCATACCCTTGTCGTGAAGCAGCCCGTTGACCCGCGAACGCACGGCAGAATCATCAGCTGACGGTTCGGCAATCGAAGTTACCGCGTGAAAGAGTTTGTGGTCG
>NZ_LJJX01000104.1:0-2399 GCF_001421075.1 Frankia sp. CpI1-P
GCGCACCACCGTGCACGTCAGATGAAGTGAGGTGCACCGTGGGCGGTGCACCGTGCACTCCGATCAGGCGGCCGCCGCGGGGCGGTCCAGGTCGGCGGCAACGGTGTGCAGCAGGGTGGTCACCTGGTCGGCGGTCCGACCGTCCGCGTCGTTCCAGTCGGCGATGGCGGCGCCGGCGCCGGTGTCGAACAGGCCGAGGCCGACCTCGGGGTCCGGGTCCTCGTCGACGTCGGCGGGGATGCGCAGAGCGAGGTCGGCGAGGGCCGCACCCAGGAGGTCGTGGGCGTCCGGCTCCTCCGGTTCCCGGAGCGGGTGGGCGCCGGCGGCGGCGCGCAGCGCGCCTATCAGGCACACCTCGCCGTCGTCGCCGAGGTAGTCGTGCTGNCACCACCCGCGGGTGGTGATCTCGCCGGCGGCGGCGCGGAGCAGCGCGGGGATGGTGGTCGGGATGGTCACAGATCCTCCAGGTAGAGGGGGGCGGACGGTGTGCGTCAGGGACGCCGGCGGCGGTGCAGGTAGCCNGCGCCGCAGACGGCGGCGGTCACGGCGAGGGCGGCCAGGGGCCGGCCGTCGACGCCGTGCGCCGCGGCCCCGGCGAGGATCACCAGGGCGAGGACGGTGAGCAGCAGCCAGCGGCGGCGGGACCGGCCGGCCGCCGCGGCACGCTGGCCGGCGGTCCGCGGCCGGGCCGCCGGCCGCCACGACAGCGGGCCGGGCAGGTTGACGCTCGTCAGCCCGCGGCGGCCGCCGGTACGCGACCACAACCGCCAGGACGTGCGGCCCACCCGCAACGTCACGCTGGACAGCCCGCGCTCGGTGATGGTGGCCCGCAGGGGGCCCAGCCGACGCTGGGCCCGGACACGGATCGGCATGAGATCGCCCCTTCGTGGATGCGCTGAAAACGCGCGTTTTAGGTGACAGTTAGGTGCACGGTGTACGGCGGACGGTGCACGTCACAGGGGCAGGGCGGCGGGCAGGTCGATCCGCTCGCCCCACACCGCNCCGGGCGGGGGGCGCAGCGCGGTGGCCACCACGCCGACCGGCGTGACACCGGTCGGGCCGTGCTCGGCCAGCCACGTCAACCGGCCGGCGGCGGGCCCGGTCGGCCACGGGTCGGCCACCAGCAGCAGCGGGCCGACCGCGGCGTCCAGGCGCAGTCGGCCGGCGGCGAGCCGGCAGGCCACCTCGATCAGGCTGCGGATGCCGTCGGCACCCCGCTCGTGCCAGTCGAGCCGGCGATGGTCGACCCCGNCGGCGGGCAGCGGGTCACCGGCGAGCCACACCAGACCGCCGGCGTCCAGGTGCGCACGGGTCCGCGCGACCGTCTCCACGGTCTTGCCGGTACCGACCCGGCCGACGATCAGCGTGCTCGTCAGCCGGGTGGCCGGCGGTGGGGCGGCGATCTTGTGAGGGGTCATGACACTCCGATCCGTGGCAGAGAGTGAGGGTGGTGGGGGATGACNCAACCGATGACGCAAGCTCCGGCGGCCCCCGTCCGGCCGCCTCTATAGGCGAGGTCAGCCGGCTTNCATCCGCCTTGCGTCATGCCTTGCGTCGTGGGTTGCGTCATCCCTTGCGTCATCGGCCTTGCGTCACTGTCCGTCGTCGCCGTCGGGCCCCTTCGGGGCGTGGTCGGCGTGGTAGTACGGGCCGCGCTCGCGGAGCTGGACGACCTGCCCGGCGACGATCGCGAGGCGCNGCCAGTCGCCGACCGCCTGCCGGGTTCGGTCGATGCCCTCCGCGGCGAGCGCCTTCCACAAGACGCCTGCGGCCATCCCCTTCGGGCCGGCGGCATACAGCATCTCGATCATCCGGGCGCGGGCCGCGTCCGTGTCNATCTCCTCGCCGCCGGCGCCGCCGTCGGCCGGGGGGGTGCTCTGCGGGTCGGGGGCGGTGGCGTCCCACCCGTCGACGAGCTCTCGCCAGGCCCGCTGCTCGGCGAGCAGACGCCGGGCCTTCTCCACGGCGTCGGCGGCGCGGNCGTTGGCCGTGTCCGCGTCGGCGGGGCCCTCGCGCATGACGTCGTCGAGCAGGTCCTGGGCGGCCTCGGGTCCGGCGGCGCGGGCCTGGTCCATCGCGGCGTTCGGGTCCTCACCGTTGGCCTGCGCGGCCAGGCCCGCGGCGAACGCCACCAGGTCCTCCGGGCTCGCCGGCCCGTCGCCGTCGGTGTCGCTGGCGGCGACNAGGCCGGGCAGGGTGCGCTCCCAGCGGCCGGCCCAGTCCGCTCCGAACGCCTCCAGGGTCGGGGCGTCCGGAGCGGGCCGCCGGCCGGCGACCGCCCGGGTCAACGCGGTGATCGTCTCCGGTTTGATACGCAGCCCCTTGAACGCGCGGGGCTGCTCGCCGCGGTAGGACAGGTGGCCGTAGCCGCGGCCGAGCACCTGGTCGCCGTCCATCGT
>NZ_LJJX01000104.1:4269-6586 GCF_001421075.1 Frankia sp. CpI1-P
CCCCCAGGTATCGGCGGCATCTCCGGCATCTCCGGGAGCCGCCCGAACGTCGCGAACGCCACCCCCGCCAGCGCCGCGCGGGCGCCAGCGAGGATCGCCTGCGGGTCCATCGCCCCCCCGCCAGCCGGCGGGGGCACCGGCGCCGCCGGCCCGCCGATCGGCGGTGTCCGTAGCTGCGCCAGCGGGCCGATCAGATCCGTCCCGGGCCGGCCGTCCGGGCCGGGACGCGGACCGCGCAGGCGCCGCCAGCCCGCACGGGTCAGCCGCCACCCCCGATGGCCCAGCCACCAGCCCACCGCGGCCAGCGCCGCGAGCAGCCCCAGCCCGGTCCGCACCAGCCGACCCAACCCGCCACCACGGCGGCGCCGCTGGCCGGCGACCATCCGGTAGCGGCCGCGCCGGGCCGCGCGGGCCGCCGCCCACGGCGAGCGGGCCTGGCGCACCGCGGCGGCCAGGCGGCCCGCCGCCGAGCGGCCGATCCGNGCCGCCCGCACCATCCCCGCGCCCCGCAGCCGCGCCGCGCGCACCGCCGCCGCCCCCGACCGGCGCGCCGCGCGCGCCGCCTGACCCCCCGTACCGCGCGCCGCACGCGTCAGCGGCCCGCCCCCAGCACGACGCCCACCGGCCGTCCGGCCCGCCGCACCACCCGCACGTCCCGACCCGGGCCGGCGGCCCGTACCCGCCCCCCGCCGGCGACGGCCCGTGCCCGTACCGGTCCCCGCACCCTTCCCCGTACCGGGCCCGCCGCCCGCGCCACGACGCCGGCCGGCCCCGGCGAGGCGACGCAACGCCGCCGGCACCGGCCCCGACCCGCTGCGGCCCCGGCCCGCGCCACCCCCCGACGTCGACGCCCTGGACGCCGCGCGGCGCTGGGCGACCCGGACCGTGCGGGCCGCCGCCGCCGTCCCCGCGACCGCCCCGGCCGCGATCAGCCCCGGCACCCCCGCCGCCGCATACAGGCTCGACCCGGCCATCACCCCGGCCTCGCCGGCGGCGATGATCACCGGCCCCGCCGGCACCCCCCGCCGGCGCACCGGCGGCGCCGGCGGGGCCGGGGTCTCCTCCACCACCGGCGTCCACCCACCCGAGATCTGCTCGGGTGCCTGCGTCTCCGCAGCCGATCCGCTCATGCCGCCCACCTCCNCCCAGTCGTCTCCGTCGTCCACGCCGTGCCGGTGCTGGCGGCCATCTCCGCCCGCAGCCGCTCATCCATCGCCGTCGCCTCCACCGCCGGCACCGCGGCGGCCAGCAGCTCGTCCGCGAGGCGCAGCAGCTGCGTCACGGACGCCGCCGGGTCGATCAGCGGACTCGCGGCGAGCGCCGCCAGCACCTGGCCGCGCCGGTCCCCNGCGCTCACCGCCGGCCTCCCGCAGCCGCGCTCNCCAGCTCCCGCGGGGAGGGCATCGGGACGATCTCCGCGTCCTCGATGTCGTCACCCGGGAAACCTCCGGGGAAGATTGGCGTGCCCGCCCGCAGGCTTCCCCGCGCGGTGTCCACCGCGGTACGCACGACGGCGTGGCGGACGCCCAGCACGCCNCGGGCCGCGGCGTAGGTCAGCCCCTTGCCCGTACGCCTGACCTNCATCGTCTCCAGCACGGCCACCAGCGCGNCCAGCTCCTGCGGCGTCGCGTCCGCCGTCCACTCGGCCAGCCCCGAGCCCTTCCCGGCACCCTTCCCGGCGCCGGTCTGCTCGGCCGTCTGGGAAACCTCCCGGGAAGCCGCCGCCTCCAGGTCGGCGCGGGCCTGGGAAAGATCGCGGGAAGTCGCGACGAGCTCGCCGGCGAGCCCGGCCCGCTCCGCCTCGGCGGCAGCGAGCGCCGCAGCGGTCTCCCGCGCGGTCTGCTCCACACGCTCCCGGTCGGCCCGCGCGGCCCGCGTCTCACCGAGCGCCGCGTCGCGCTCGGACCGGACCTCGGTCAGGTCGGCGGTCGCCCGCGCCGCCGCCTGCCGGGCGCCGGCCGCGTCGCGCTCCGCGGCCAGCGCCGCAGCACGGGCCTCCGTGGCCTGCCGGGCGGCGTCCTCCGCCTGCACCCGGATCGCGTCGCGCTCGGCGAGGGCCTGGTCCCGCGTCTCGCAGGCCACGGTCACGGCCGCAGCCATCGCGTCCCGCTCCGCGGCCGCAGCCTCGGTGACGGCCGCCTCCTGGGCGGCGCGCACCGCGGCGACCTCCGCCGCCAGCTCCGCCCGCGCCGCCTCCGCGGCGGCGAGGCCGGCGTGGGCCTGGTCCCGCTCGGCGGACAGCGCCGCCAACTCGCCCCGCACCGTCTCCACCACACCGGCGGCCCAGTCACGGGCCGCGGCAGCCTCGGCGAGCTCG
>NZ_LJJX01000104.1:6856-10201 GCF_001421075.1 Frankia sp. CpI1-P
GCCTCCAGCGCCACCGACAGCGCCCACGACGTCCACCCGTGCGCCCCGTGGGTCTCCAGCACGTGCTGGACGTGGGTGAACGACACCGCGAACGCCGTCGCGCCCAGCGCGTCCGGGGCGACCNCCGCGACCGCCCGCTCGATCCGCTCGCTCATGCCGCAGCCCTCCCGGCCGTCGGGTCAAAAACGTCCGTTGACGACCCGACCGNCACACCGGCGGCGGTCAGGGTCTGGCAGTCCAGGCACATCCCGGCGGCCGCCGGGATCACGTACGGCCACATCCGGTCGCAGGCCGGGCAGATCCGCCGGCAGGCCCGCGCGATCGCGAGCTGCGCCAGCCGCGTCAGGCTCGGGGTGTCCCGCAGCAGGGTCTGCGTGATGTCGTAGAGCGCCGCCGTGCGCACCGGCTCACCGGACCGGCGGTGCCGCGCCGACCCGTCCCACATCACCTGCGCCACCGGGTCGGCGATCGGCCGCAGACCCATCTCGCGCAACTGGGATCGGGTGTACAGGCCGTCCGGCGCGTACCGGTACGGGTAGGTCGGCAGCCCGTGGACCAGCCCGTCAGGGTCCAGATACCGGCGCATCAGGCACCCGCCAGCGGCAGACGTGCCCAGTCGTCCGGGTCGTCCGGCGTCGCCAGCCNGGCGTACCAGGCCAGATCCTCGGCGATCAGGTCGTCCACCGAGTCCAACTCGGCGTCGTCCCAGNCGGGCGTGCCGTCGTCGACGTCGTCACGTGACCCCTGCGGCAGCGGCGCGCCGTCCGCGCCCAGCACCGCCAGCAGCCGCACGCCCTCCTCGGTCAGGTCATCGACCCGCAGCGCCGCGGCCTGCGGGTAGACCTCCCGCACCCGCACAGTGAGCCGCNGCAACANCAGCCCGGCGAGATGCCCCCGCGCGTCCGCCACCAGCAGATCCAGCACGGACGCGGACGGCGCCCACTGCTCCACCGCCGCCGTCACGGCCAGCGTCTGCGGGGTGATCCGGGCGGTCACCGGGACACCGCCCCACCGGCCCGGCGGGCCGCAGCCTGCCGAGCCCGCCACGCCCGCGCCTGCGCCCGCGCGACCAACCGGCCGCACTCCGCCGAGTGGTACCGCACCCGCCCCGCCGGCACCCGCTCGGAGCAGCCCTCCCGGCCGCACACCGGCCGCGACGCCGCGCGACGCGACCGCTTCCGCTCTCCGCCCGCCCGACCCTGGCACTGCGGCGAGCAGTACCGCCGCTCCCGGGCCGCCTGCCGCGCCGTCNGCGGCACCACCACGGTGCAGCCCTCCCGCGCGCACTCCCGCGCCACCGGCACCCGGCCCACCGCCACCTCGACGGCCTCGCCCGCAACCAGCTCCGTCATCGNCAGCGTCGCCGCGAGCTCCGCCCGCTCCCGGCCGGTCAGCCCGCCGTACACCCCGTCGGGGGCGTACGGCACCGTCACCGGCTGCCCGTCCACCACCTCCACCACCGGGACCATCGCCAGCGCCGCGCACTCCGCGCGCACCGGGCAGGCAGCACACACCCGCCGCGCCNCACCCACCACCACCGCGCCGAGCACCCCGGCCGCCTCGTCCTGGCCCTCATCGCCGGCCTCGTCCTCGGCATCCGCCGCGTCGGCGAACAGGGCCGGCCAGTCCGCGCACGGACGCGGCGCCCCGTCCACCACCGCCCGCAACACCGNCACCGACCACGACGGCAACGCCAGCAACTCGTACGGATCCACCGCCAGGATCTCGGCCTGGACCGGCATCGTCGGCGCGGTCATCGCGACCCGCCCTTGCCGTTCACGATCACGACCCAGCGCCGCGGCTCCCCATCCGGGTCCCGCGGCAACGTCGGCCACGACCGGTCATCCCCGTCACCGGGGACAGCGGGGCGCCGCACCGGGCGCCGTCGGGCATGCTGCATCACAGGTTGACCTCCGTTGTAGGTCGGCCCAGGCCCCCGGCCGGAGGTAGGAGTCCGCGCCGGGGGCCGCCATGTAGGCCACTAACTAGCTAGATGCATGGCGAGCATGGACCGCCTGGATATGGTGTGTCAAGCATCTAGCTAGATGNCGGTAACGGTGACGGACAATCGGGAGGTCAGAGATGGTGCCGGATAGGCCGCAGATCTACCGGCAGATCCACAGCGACCTCCGCCAGGAGATCGAGGATGGGCTGTATCCCCCNGGCACGCCGCTGCCGAGCTACGCGGATCTGCGCCAGCGGTACAGCACTGCAGATCCGACGATCAGCCGGGCCATAGACCTACTCCAGGCCGACGGGCTGGTCGTCGGTGTACGCGGTAAGGGAGTGATCGTCAGAGACCAGGTCGCCCGACGGAGAGTCATACGAGGCACGCTGGTGCNCCGGGACCCGGCGCGGGGCTACATCATGNCGGCTACCCACCGTGCCAACGAGCCGTGGCAGACCCACGGACGACCGCGAGTCGCGACAATCNCATGNCCTCCACGTGTAGCGCAGATACTCGGCATCCCGCCGTGGACGGATGCCGTACGGCGCCGGCGGGTGACGTCGCCGGTCGGCGAGTCGCCATTCCAAGTCGCGGACACGTGGATAGGGCCAGACGGCATCGCAGATGCGCCGCGGTGCGCCGAACCGGATACCGGCCCTGGCGGGTACCTCGACCGCCTGGAGGAGGCGGGCCATGGACCGCTGAGATGGGCGGAGACCTTCCGTATCCGGATGCCGGACCGTGAGGAGGCGNGTCTACTGGGNATCGCNACCGCGCTGCCGGTCGCCGAGTTGTCCCGCGTCGGGACGTCTGCGCGGACAGGGCGACCGATCGAGGTCACCATGTGNGTGATCCCGTCCGATCGGGTCGAGTTCGTCAGCGAGCTCGAGCGGGATGAGTCAGCCCACTGGCCGACCTCACCGCCTACAGGTCGGTACTGACCCGATGCCGAGGTCCCGTGGTCGTGTGCTCGCGACGACACACCGAGGCATACCGGGAGCACCGGTCCGGCCCGCAGCCGGGTGGATGCTCCGTACGCACCCATAAACGACGTTGGCCCGGGGAGTTGGCGCTCCCCGGGCCGCTGTACGTCGCCAATGCCAGGCGAGTTCGAGGTTATGGGACCCGAGGTCCGGTGGCCACCGTGCTCGCCCACGATCCCCCTTGGAGGGACGTTGTCGAGCTGGGAGGCCCTGTCATGGGCGAAGAGGCAGAAGGTGGGCAACCCACTACGCAAATTGATCTTGATTCTGATGTGCGAGAAGGTCGACGCGAACTTCGCGTGCTGGCCCAGCGCCAGATTGATCGCCGCTGAGGCGGAGTGCAGCCGGGCAACGGTGATCGAGCACCAGCGGGCCCTTGAGTTGGAGCTGGGCATGGTGACGATCGTGCCGCAG
>NZ_LJJX01000105.1:0-9792 GCF_001421075.1 Frankia sp. CpI1-P
GGTCATGGACAACCTCAATACCCACGGCATCGCCTCGCTCTACGAGGCCTTCGACCCCGCCGTCGCGTTCGCTCTCGCCGGGCGCCTCGAGATCCACCACACCCCCAAACACGGCTCCTGGCTCAACATCGCCGAGATCGAACTGGCCGCACTGACCCGCCAATGCCTCGACCGCCGCATCGACGACNTCGACGTGCTCAACACCGAACTCGCCGCCTGGCAGACAGCCGTCAACACCGACCAGCGCCAAGTCCACTGGCACTTCACCACCGCCGACGCCCGCACCAAACTCCGCCACCTATACCCCAAACATTAGTGGCGACGGTCTACTAGTGCCTCGTCAGGCCACGTTCGCCCGCTGGACGATCTGCCGGAGTTTCTGATCTTCTGCGTGCTGGTTTCGCCAGGCGATGTAGTCGTAGATCATCTGGTTCTGGGTTCGTGGCCGGCATGGTCGGTGTCCCCGCGCCGACCAGCGCTGTGATGTCTCGCGATCGACCAAGTTCCCACTGAACCGGGACGGGGAGCCGGATCCCGTCTCGGCCGGCTGCGGACTATTCGGCCGCCTGTTCCAGGCGGGCATAGGCGAACTGGAGGGCGTCGGAACCGGCCGCGGCGGTGAACACCGAGGCGGCCAGCCGGGTGAACCGGGGGGCGACCACCAGCCCGAACACGAAACCGGTGGCCACCCACTGCCCGGCGCAGAACGGGCAGGTGATCAGCTCGCCGATGCTGTGCCGGGCCTCGCTTGACTCGCGCACATCCTCGGCCAGCTCGGCCGGACCCGACTGGCCGCGGAAACGGGTGAACGGCGCCCGCAGGGGGCTCGTCACCGNGTCCTTGGTCAGCANGCGGCTGAGCTTGTGCGTCGCGACGGTGACCAAAGCGAGGTCGGCCGCGCTCACCCGTTCGGGCGGCGCCGCCCCGACCAGCCGGGCGACCCCGACCATCGAGGCGCACGCGACGCCATAGGTCCCCAGCGTCGCCAGGTATCCGCCCAGCGGACGCGGCTCGCCACCGGAGTACTCCGCTTCCTCCCGCCGCGCGATCCCGGTGACCCGATCGGTGACCTGGCGGGCGGTCGATTCCCATGTAGTCATCATTATTCCGGGCGTACCCCGGCCGAGGACCCCAAACCGAGCGACGCCATGTCGGCGGCACCTGAAGATCACCCGGGCAATCCGACCGGGCCGGGAGCAACGGCGGACGCCGACCGAATCCGCTCCCGCCATCCCGTTCGGCGCAGGGCGCCCTCGGTGTGCCTCGTGTTCGGACCCGGCCAGTCGGCCGTCGACGGTATGCTTCGCGGCGTGCCAGCGTGGAAGGCGATCGAGCAGGCAGAACCGGAGTTCGCCGGGCGGGTGCGGCGGCTGTTCGATGCCGGTCGCCACAAGACCATCGCAACGCTGCGCGCCGATCGCTCGCCCCGTATCTCGGGCATCGAGTGCGAGTTCACCGACGGCGACCTCCGCTTCGGTTCGATGACCGACGCCCGCAAGGGCGCGGATCTTCACCGGGATCCCCGCTTCGCGCTACACGGCCCCACCTTCCACCCCGAGCAGGGCAGGGAGAGCGACTGGCCGGGCGAGGCGAAGATCGCCGGGCGGGCCGTTCCCGCTAACCCGGTGACCACGGCCGAGGCGAGCGAGCATGCCGACGGAGAGATGTTCGTCGCCGACATCACCGAGGTCGTCGTCACCCGCCTCAACGCCGAGGCCACCGGACTCGTCGTCGAGTCATGGACGCCCGAACGAGGACTCCTGAGGGTCGAGCGGAAGTAGGGCCGCACCCGGCATCGTCCATGGGATCCCCCGGGCGGGCTCGGGCGGCCCGGGGGCCCTGACGCGAGATTCCGTGCCGCCAGTTGCAACCCCCCTCGGGGTCGGCTACTGGCTGGAGTGGGGGACGAGGGTCCGTTCGGGAGCCATGCCGCGGCGCCGTCCACGGATGGTGTGCCGGTGCGCGGGCCGGGTGGGCGGGACGGTGTTGACGTCGGCGTACGAGGTGTTCCTACGGACCTGGTAGACCCAGCTCCTGCTGACCGTCATGCCCTGCGCGGCGAGTACCGCGACCGTCTTGGTGACCGACCCGCCGGTCTGGTCGAGGGTGCGCGCGATCGCCTCGCGTTTCGCTGCCGGGTCCGCCGCGCCGTCCAGCCCGGCGGGCGACGCCGCATCCGGCCGGTCGGCCTCGACCCGATCGACACCCGCCCGATCGGCACCCGCCCGATCGGTGTCGTCGTCCTCCTGGGGCGAGGGTCCACGGCTGTCGGTCCGGCTCGGGTGGTCAGCGACGTCTGGCGCCGGGGCCGGCGAAGGCGCCGCCGTGGTGGCTTCATCGGCGGTGACGGTGGAAGCGGTGACGGCGGCCGTGGTGAGGGCGGGCTCGGTGACGGCGGCCGTGGTGACGGTGGGCTTGGTGACGGTGGGCTTGGTGACGGTGGGCTTGGTGACGGTGGGCTTGGTGACGGTGGGCTTGGTGACGGTGGGCTTGGTGATGGTGGGCTCGGTGACGGCGGGCATCGGGCCACGTTGCGGTGGGATCGGTAGGACGGTGGTGACCGGATCGCCGACGGTTCGGCGTCCGGCCGGATGGATCTGACGCATGAGCAGCTCGTAGGAACCGAGCAGGGCCAGCGGCGGCCAGCCGGCGATGATCCGGGCGGTGACCGTGGGTTCGGCGTGTAGCACGTTCGCGGCCAGCGATGCGCAGGCTCCGAGCGCCAGCAGGAGGTAGGCCAGCCAGGACCGGTTCCGCCCGGCGCGCCGGTCCNCCAGCATCGCCATCGACGCGGCCACGATCAGCCCGTCCACGCTGAACGGCAGCACCGCCGCGGTCATCGAGTCCTCCCCGTGCGCGATCGCGACCCCGCGCATGTGCCGATAGGACACGAAGGCCGCCACCACCGCCACCGTCGCCACCGCGACCACCGTGGTGACCCGGATCGCCCGCTCCGCCCGGAGGCCGGAGGATCGACCCTCGCTCACCGGTTGATCACCGTCCACACCGATCTCCTCGTCTGCTTCGGAATGCCTCGTCAGGACACATTTTGCGCCGAAGCCGATCGCGTGGTCCGGACACCCCGATCGATGCGGAATGCCAGTATTCGCCCTGGTGCCAACCGTGATAAAAGCGTCCGCCTACGCATTTCTCAGGTCACCATCGGCGACCGTCAGCCCTGACCGTTCGGATCGGATCTGTTGCAGGCAGTCGGTCCTCTGGTCGGGCCGGCTCGGTGTGAGCCCCGACGATCCGGCCGCTTACCGCGCTTCCCAGGGGGCGTCGTCGCCCATCTTCTTGTAGTACTTGGCGAGGTGGTTCCTGGCCCGGGTGATATCGGCCGCGGGTAGATTCACGCCGCCGCGCGAGCCCTGCATGACCGCCGCCGCCGCCATCACCCCGCGAGGAACGACCGTCAGCTCGCCGTCGATCACATCAGCGATAAGCAGCTTGTAACCGGTGAACTCGTCTTTCTTCTCCTGGTCGTACCAGACGTGCGCCTCGCGGTACTTGCCGTTGGGGGCGTCCTGGGCCTCGACCCAGCGCCGGACCCGCTTCTCCGCCGCCGCGCCGTTCCAGGCGCGCGTGCGGTCGGCCAGCGGAAGATCCTTGAATGGCGTGACGGACATACCTGCCTCCTCGGGGGCGCCTCCAGATCATTGCGGCCGGGCTGGGCGAGCGGCCGGGCTGGGCGAGGCGGCGTGTGTGGTTGCGGGGGCCTGTCGCGTTCCCTGATCGTGACCGTCGAGGTGTGCAGGTGCGAGCATGATCGCGGAAGTCGAGGTATGCAGGTAAGGGCATGGTCGCGGAAGTCGAGGTCCGGCCCGGCGGCATGGCGCGGTTCCGCGGAACACCGGGCGTCGGGCTCGGGGCTGGTGCTCGCAGACAAATCCCGCCTTCATGCCTTTCTGCGCCTTCCTGAACACGGAATCGAGCCGAGGGCTCGTGCCACTTCTCGGGCCGAAAACCGTACCCAAGCCTCGGCACGATCTGGCCGCGTTCTGACCGCAAATCGGTACGGAGCGCCGGGCTGGGTTAGTGGCCCAATGCCGGGTATGGCGGCGCCAGGTGCACGACCTCCACGTCGACCACCGCGAGGACGGCCGGAGGACGGTCGTTCTCCCGCCGACACGCGGCTGACTCGCCGAGACCGAGATCAAGGCCGCGATCGCGCGAGAGGCACGGCTCGCATCGACCTGAGGAGGCTGAGCGACGATCGCGGTCCACATCGGTACCTCGGGATGGAGCTACGGCCACTGGGAAGGCGTGCTCTACCCGCCGGGGACGCCGCCCGGCCGCCGCCTTGCTGTCTACGCGGCCGAGTACGACACGGTCGAGTTGAACGCCAGTTTCTACCGCTGGCCGGCCGACGCGACGTTCGCTCGGTGGCGCCGCCGGCTCCCGCGGGGCTTCGTGATGTCGGTGAAGGCGTCGCGTGGGTTGACCCACGCCAAGCGGCTCTACGCACCGGAGGCCTGGACGGGTCGGATCGCGGGCGCCTGGCATGAACTGGCCGACCGGCGAGCGGCAGTCCTGGTGCAGCTCGACGGGCGCCAGAGCCGCGACGACGCCCGGTTGGAGTACTTCCTGGCCGGGGTGCCGCCGTGGATGCGGGTGGCGGTCGAGTTCCGCCATCCAAGCTGGCACGACGAGGCGGTCTACCGGATCCTCGAACGGTACGGCGCGGCCTACTGCGTCATGAGCGGCGCCGGCCTGCCGTGTGTCCTGCGGGCCACCGCGCCGTTCGTGTACGTGCGCCTGCACGGCCCGGACCCCACGACCCTCTACGCCGGTTCCTACGACGACGACGCGCTGCGCTGGTGGGCCGGCCGCATCAACGAATGGTCCGGCGGCGGCCTGGATGTCTACGCCTACTTCAACAACGACGGCCACGGCTACGCCGTCGACAACTCCCGCCGACTGCGCCACCTGTGTGGCGCGTGAGCGGTACTCGCACAGGCGGGGTCCAGGCGGAGGTGCTCAGGCGAGAAGACTGGACAGATGATGACCGACGAGCCGTCGCAGCACCCCGCGCAGGGCCCCTGGACCACCCTGGACGTGCGCGTCAGTGCGCCGGTCGCCTGGGTCCGGTTCAACCGCCCGGCCGCGCACAACACCGTCACCACGACCATGATGATCGAGATGCACGCCGTGCTCACCGACCTCGCCCGCGACGACACGCTATCCGTCGTCGTCCTCACCGGCACCGGCCGGACGTTCTGCCCGGGCGCGGATCTGACGGCGGTGCTCACCGACCACGACCCCGACCTCCCACCGGTGGAGGTCTACCAGTCGGCGACCCTGCTGCACGAGATGCCGCAGCTCACCATCGCCGCGGTCAACGGCGGCTGCGCCGGCGCCGGGTTCGGCTGGGCGGCGGCGTGCGATCTGCGGGTCGCCGCCGCCCGCGCCCGTTTCTCCGTCGCGTTCCCCCAGCTCGGACTCACCAGCGAGCTCGGCCTGCCGTGGACGTTGTCCCGCGCGCTCGGTGGGGCCGCGGCGCGTGACCTCTGCTTCCTCCCGGCAAAACTGACCGCGGACGATGCTCGGCGGATCGGGCTGGTGGCCCGGGTGTTTCCCGACGACCGGTTCGAGGCGGAGGTCACCGCGATGGTCACCGAGCTGGGCGCGCGCCCGCTGAGATCCGTGCGCGGAACGAAGGCCAACCTCCTGTTGGCCGAACGCAGTGGCCTGGCGGAATTCGTNGACGCCGNGGCTCGGCGCCACCAGAGTTTCTTCACCGGATGAGACGCCGACCGGCCGGTGGCACCGAGATCGTGCGGCGAGCACCGGGGCTCAGGCGACCTTCGGATACTGCTTCTTGAGCCGCTCGATGAGGGCGAGCGCGGTCTGCTCGTCGCGGGCCACCGCACCCCAGCCCTCGATGAACATGCCGTCGTAGCTCAGCCCGACCCAGCGCCCGGTGAGGCGGTCGCCGTGCGGATTCAGCGCGANGAACAGCGATCCCTTCGAGCGAACCGGACCCTCGGAACTGACGTACCAGCCCATGATGATCTCTTCGTCGAAAATCTGTAATTCACCCCACCAGAGGTACCCGCCCTCCTCGGTGGGCAGTCCGCGAGTGATCGCCTCTATGTGGATCTTCGCTCCGGACTGCTCCAGGCTCGCCTCCTGCGAGGAATGGATCTCCTCGCCGTCCCGGAACGTCTGCCAGGCCGTCCACCAGCGACCGGACAGGTCGACGCCGCCACCGGCCCGGCGGCCCACGCCGCCCGGCGACGGCACAGGTGCGGGCAGTTGGGGGCTTGCGGCGGGACCGGCGGCGGCGGCGCTTCCCCCCACCATGAGCTGTCGACGATCCGTGGTGTCCACCTCCTCCAGTGCTCGTGACCAGGTGATGCCCGCCTGGCTCCCCTTGTCCTCCAACCAGGCGTGCCGCCGCAGCTCGACCAGCCGACCGCCGGCGTTCAGCTCGGCGTCGATCGCGCTGATGAGCGACTGGGACGGCACGCCGAGCAGGCCGCGCTCCGCCTTGGACAAGTAGCTCGGCTGGTAGCGGACCCGNCTGGCGAGCTGGGCCTGGCTCAGCCCGGCCGCCTTCCTCAGCTCGACGATGCTCGCCAGGAGGGTGGCAAGGCAGGGTTGCATGTCCATCACATCGTCTACCCGGATTCCTCGGTTCTGGTTCGTCGCCCGACGTTTCCACCTGGTCTGCTTGTAGTCACACCCCGGAATGGGCGCGCGGGCTGCCAGGCCGGCCCGGATCGTCGACTGATCGTCGCACGCAACCAGATCTCCCCCGCACCACGGGTGGCCCGCCTGCACGAGGCCGCCGCACCGGCCTTTCCGCATCCAGTATGACGGCTCTCACACCCTCGCCAAGGGGCCCGCCATCCGCGAGCGTCTGTAGACGCACCCGGATGGGTGACAGCCGTGACCGCGCTCATGCGGACGAGGAGTGGAGCATCGTGAGAACGTATCGGCTCGCCGATGCCGGCGAGGTGAGATTCGATTTCTTCAGCGAGGATAAATCAGTTCATCTTTTTGTGAACGCGCCGGCAGGGGCCCGGCCCCTGCCGCGCCGATCCGGGGCAGGGACGGTTTGACCGCGCCCCGGCGTCACGCGCCGTCCGAGGCAAGCTGGACCCGCGCCGAGTCCACCGTCTGCGGTGGATGCTCCGCGCCGGAGTCCTACGCGGTCGTCTTCGTCGACGACGACGGTTCACCGACGTCGGTCGGGGCCACGTTTCCCGGGCCGATGTCGGCGGAGATGTACGGAAGGATCGTGGGCGGCACGTTCCGCGTCGTCCCCGCGGACCCGGCTCGCCTCGCCCCGTAGGCGTCCGGCGGGGCGCCGGGATCAGGTGCCGGATTCCTTGATCCTCCCCTCTGTCCAGACTCGGGCCAGGATCTCGTCGGCGGTGTCGGCGGAGGTCTGGTGTGAGGTGTCGAGCCAGAGCCCGAGGCGGGGGGTCCTGCTACGAAGCACGGTGTCGAGTGCGTGGACCGTCCATGCGTCGTAAGCGGTCTTGGTCCTGGACGCTTCGCGGGCGACTATGGCGTCGGGGCGCGGGGCGAGCACGACCACGAACAGGGGCCGACTTCGCATCGCGGCGACCGTCTCGGCGAGGTGGTCGCCGAGGATGACGTCCTGGCTGATCACGGTGAATCCAGCCGCGAAATAGCCGTCGCTGACCGTGGCGGTCAGCTGATGACGCAGCCGGAGCTGCCGGGTCGCCTCGTCGGTCGGGTCGGGGGTCATGTCGACGCGGCCGTTGACGACCATGCGCCGGAAGAGGTCGCCTCGCACGTGCACCGAGCGGGGTAGCCGTTCGGCCAGTATCTGCGCGACCGTCGACTTCCCGGCCGCCTGTATGCCGGTGACGAGAATGACCGCCCGCTCGGTTCTCCGGGCCGCTGCCGGTGAGGTGTCGTGGTCGTTCTGCTCGTTGGTCGTTGAGCTCATCGGACAGGTCACTCCTCCGCGCGATCGTCACCTGGCCCCAGAGTCCCCCTCTCACCGCGACCGCGTGTTCACACCGCCCAGCACCAGGGCAGACGCGTGACGGCGGCAGCTCGCCGCCCGCCGGGTGACTCGCTCATCAGCGGCACCCGCACCAGTGGTGCGGATGCCACGGTCACGGCCGCCCACCTGGTGCCGAGGTGACGGGATCTCTGCCTGCCCGATCGGAATAGCGCAGTACTGGTCGGCCTTGGAGAAACAAGGCCCGCGACCTGCGTGGCCGCTCCAGCAGCGCCCCGAGGAGGACACGCATGTCCCAGGCCGCCGCCGTCGCTCAGACCACCCCTGTCTCCAAGAACACCGCCGCCTCCGAAAACACCGCCGTCTCCGAAAACACCGCCGCCGCCGACACCACGGGGCCGGTGTATGCCAGCCCGACCGACGTGGCGACCTACGGTGAGTACACGATCAGACGGGACCCCGCGGACACCCGGCCGCTGTACCGGTTCACCGGGCGGATCACCGCGGACGGGTCGAGCGGATTCCCGGCCGAGCCGGGCCGCTACCACATCTACGCCGGCTGGTTCTGCCCCTGGGCGCACCGCGTCACCCTCGAGCGCGCGCTGCACGGGCTCGAGGACGTCATCAGCGTCTCCTACGTCGACGGCACCCGCGACGCCCGCGGCTGGGGATTCCGCGAGACCTACGGCCCGGACCCGGTCAACGGCTTCACCCTGCTGCGCGACGCCTACGAGCGCACGGAGCCGGGCTTCGACGGCCACGTCTCCGTCCCGACGCTGTGGGACCGCGAGACCGGCCAGGTCGTGTCCAACGACTTCACCAGCCTGGGGATCGACCTGGCCACCCAGTTCGGCCGCTGGTCGAACGGCGCCGACACCTACCCCGAGCACCTGCGCGCCGAGATCGCCGAACTCGACTCCTGGATCGGCCCGGCGGTGAACCACGGGGCGCACCGGGCGGCGCACGACGAGACCGTCCGCGCGACGCTGCTCGACGCGTTCGCGACGCTCGACGCCCGGCTCGCCGACGCCCCGTATCTGGTCGGCGGCCAGCTTACGGAGGCCGACGTGCGCCTGTGGGTCTCCCTGGTCCGCTACCGCGGCCGCCGCGGTGACCTGGCGGCCCTGCCGCCGCTGTCGGACTACCCGCACCTGTGGACCTACGCCAGCGCCCTCTACCAACTCCCCGCCTTCCGGGCGACCACCGACTTCGCCACCTTCTCGGAGCCGGCCGCCGTCCTGGCGGGCTGGGACACCGCGCCCGGAGACGACGCGTAGCCGCATCGGCACGACCGCTTCTCGCTGGGAAAGGCGTCCTGATCGCGGCTACGTCGCGGCGCGGCGGGTCGCCTCACGACCTTCTTGCGCATACGAACAGAGCACGCCCACGTACGAACTCACCGTGATGCCGGGCCGAAGCCCGGGGCGGCTACGGCGAACCGACCGGCTCCAACGTTGGGGGCCATACCACGGCGGCGGTCACCATCCGGTGGTGGCCGCCGCCCCTCGGTTCACGTGGGGGTGGGGGGCACGTAGACCTGCACGACGCCGTCGACCTCGCGAACGGTGAGGCTGGGCAGCGGACGCGGCGGGGNGCGGATCTTGTAGTTCACGACCTCGCCGGCCAGTGAGAAGGCCATGCGGTGGCAGGGGCAGTTCAGCCGCTGCTGCGCCGGGTCCAGGGCCAGCCGGCAGCCCTGATGCGTGCAGATCCCCGACGTCGCGCGGACCCGACCATCGGTCCGCCGCACGAACCCGACCACGGTCCCCGTGTCGAAGGCACGCACTCCGCCTTCCGGCAGGTCCTGTGTGGTGGCGACGGTCCGCCAGATGCCGGCCGTGGGAACC
>NZ_LJJX01000106.1:0-934 GCF_001421075.1 Frankia sp. CpI1-P
GCACCTGCCAGGCCGACAGCGCACGATACTGCCCGGAGCGCGCCGCACGGCCAAAAGCAAGCGGCCGACCACTGCCCCCACCCTCCACATGCACCACCAGGCCCGGCCCCCCCACCCGAGCCCGCCGCACCGCCTCCCCCACAATCTGCTCGGCAAGCTGATCAAGGTCGGCGTGCTGCTCCACCGACAGATCCGCAGGCCCAAAGACCCGCAACCCGTCGGGAGGGTCCAGCTCCAACTGGATGGCCCGCCACGGGTCGGCCGGCTCCCCGGGCGAATCGGTGAGACCGGCCCCGCCGAAAAGCCCGCCGATCCGGCCACCGTGAAGAACCACAACCACACCGTCGACCAGCGTGCTCGTCAGCCGCCGCCTGTTCTGCGGCAGCGCCCNAAGCTCCCGGTACGCCGCCAGAATCTCCCCATCGTCAGGCTCCTGACGCGCCGACCCGACCGGCCACCTCGCCCGCACCGACTGCAGGAGCTCCCGTTCCTCATCCACCGCACGAGACGGCGCCAAGGACCGAACAGCCAGCTCGCTCACGGCAACCGGCGCAGCGACGGTGATCGCGTCGACATCCACAGCCCGCCGGGGACTCCCTTNGGCCGGGACAGCGGACGGATCGAGTGGCTCAGGCGCCGACGGAGTCGCACCGCCGTCCCTCGGCTGCTCGGAGATCGCCAACTGATCGTCCTGGGCGACGCCAGACGAGGGCGGCTGCCGCGACTGGGGATCCTGCAGCGGGAGGCCCTCCTCCGTAAGGTCCTCCTCCGGGACCTCCAGGACCGAGGGGAGACCGACGGGCGGTGAAGGACTCAACGACGAGGTCCGCTGGAGAACAGCAGGTGCGACGGCCGGCGGAGAGCCCAACGACGAGGTCTGCGGGGCAACTTCGGGCGCGACGGCCGGCGGAGGTCGCAACGACGATGTCCGTCG
>NZ_LJJX01000106.1:1114-5206 GCF_001421075.1 Frankia sp. CpI1-P
GGAACGACCGGTTGCTTGCCGCGCGTGAAGGACCCCGGCCGGCCCGGCTCCTGCGAACGGCCGCCGGCCGGCGCACCGGAGGCCGGCGGCGTCGGGGAATCGGGCGGCAGTGCTGCGGGGGCCGGGAGCTCCGGGGACGCCGTCTGCACCGGTGGCGAGACCGGCTCGACCGGCCGCGGGACAGGCGCCACCAGCGGCGGGGCGGGCTGCTGACCGGGACGCGGCGTGGGGGCAGGCGTGCTCGCGTCGGCCGATTCCGGCGCCGGCGCCGAGGTGGCCAGTGGGCCGATGACCGGCGGGCGGACCGTCGGGTCCTCGGCCAGCCAGATCGATACCCGACGACGCTCCCGACGTTGCTCCCGCGTCTGCCCTGAAGCGGCTGCCTCGTCGGCCTGCATCGGCGCGGACGTGGGACCGGCACCTCGCGTGTGCGTCTCGTGCCCGACCGCCGCGGCCGGCAGGCCGACCGCCTGCAGCCGCTGCGCCAGCACCGGCGCCAGCACCTGCCAGGCGGACAGCGCACGATAACCCCCGGACCGCACCNCACGGCCAACAACAACCGCTTGACCGCTACCCCCACCCTCCAGGTGCACGACCAGGCCCGGCTCCCCCGCCCGAGCCCGTCGCGCCGCCTCCCGCGCAATCTCGTCGGCGAGTTGATCAATATGGTTACGCTGGAACACCCGCAGATCCGCAGGTCCAAAAACCCGCACGCCCTCCGGGATATCCAGCTCCAACCCAATGGCCCGCCACGACTCCCCCGGCTCCTCTGCGGGAGGCGCCGTCGGCGCCGGGACGCGGGGCTCCGGAAGGTCCATGTCCCGCGGCCCGTACCACTGGACGGAAACGCCGTCGTCCCCGGGAAGGTCGAAGGTGGTGACCGTGCCCGGATCAAAGTCGATCGACAGTTCCTCGACCGGGAAGCCCAGCTCCACCGGCACGACGCCGGTGACGACGCGGGTGGTGTTGCCATGGGTGAGGGTGATCGAGATTTCGACGAATCCCTCGTAGTTCGCCGTGGGGCTCAGGAACTTGCCGTTGCCCAGCACCCGCCCGGCCGAGCCGGCGACGTCGGTGTTCCTCGTCCGGTAGGTCGGACCCGCGACGAGGTCGAGGCTCACGTCCGCCCCCGGAGCGGCGGCAACGAAGCCGACCTGGGGTTGCAGGCCNCCGGCCGTCCAGTACTGCCCTCGTCGCGACACCGCGGTGGTGGTCTCGTTGACCGGATTGAGCTCGGCGGCCTCGTCGGTTCGCAGGTGACGGAGGTGCAGGATCCGGGCGGTGGCCGAGACGGAGGTCGATCTGGAGATCACGTTGTTCAGCAGCCGCGGAACGGTGACGGGCTCGCCGCGGGTCATCCCCGTCAGCGAGGCGGTCAGGTTCGGGTTGCTGAACGCCGCCCGGACGGCGGGACCGACCTTCTGCCACGTCCGCTTTCCGAACAACTCCCGGCCCGCGAGGTCGAGAGCCTGATGCAGGCCGGCGGTCTCGGGCAGGCTTCGCACGACGTCGGTGTCCCGCAGACCACGGTCGGCCTGATCGCTCCAGATCCGCGCCGGCGGAACCGGAGTCGCGGCCGGTGGGATCGGGGCGGCTGGTTTGGCCGGTTTGGCCGGTTGCGGACGGTCCGGAGCCGGCCGCGCCTCGGCCTCCGCCTGCTCCGTCAGGACACGCAGCCGCGCGTGGGCATCGGGAATCCCGACTCTGGGCTTGTCGTACCAGGGATTGCGCTCCATGCGGAAGTGGAGCAGGACCCGGCCGTCGAAAACCGCGCCCGGCTTCTTCGTCTTCGTCGTCATCGCCGCGCGCGACGTGATCGACTGGGTCANGATGTCGTCCTTGCCCGCCTGGGCAATCACGTTTCCGCCGAATCGNCCCTTGAACGGCGACTTTCCGAAGGGGTCCGTGGTGTAGAAGATCTGCGTCGTGGTGGTGACGCTGTGGGAGATGCCGTAGGCGGTGACCCCGTCCGTCGTCGCGGTGGCGCTGCTCTGTTCGGTGCCGGTGTTGAACTCGGTCTGGTCGGTGTTGCCCACGTGCGGCAGATCCGCCGGCAGGGACGCGGTGATCAGGACGCGGCCGCCGGGCACCGCGACCTCGATCGGGTCGCCCGCGGTCATGGACCGGAAGTCGTACTGCAGACGGACCAGGGGCACTTCTTTCTTGATCCTGTCTTTGACCGCGTTCCACCGGTGCCCGAACACCCGGCGGCCCTCCTTGTTGACGTCGCGGTGGCGCAGGATGTCGTCCATGCCCCGCAGGCGATCGCCGGCAGTGGCGGGCAGGCCGCGCAGGTCCTGCACGATGTCGGAGGATCCGAGGCGGCGCGTCTGCCGGATCCGCGGCGGCGGGGCGAAGGCGGTGGCGGGGGTCCGGTCGACCGGCGGCTGGCCGGCCGTCCCGGTCCGGGTGTCACGCATCGGAAAGATGACCGAGGCGTCGGGAATGGTGACCGTCCGCGGCCCCCGGCGCAGCGGGAAGCCCAGGCGACGCAGGTCGTAGCTCACGACGAAGCGGACGGGTCCCTTGAAATGCGCCCCTGTTTCCACCGTCTTGCCCTTGGCAACGGTACGTCCGCCGCCGAAACCGGCNTGTGAGGTCGCCTTGTCCCGGTTGTAGGCGGCGGTGGCGTTGATATTCAGATGGGGGCCGTCGAGTTTCACCTTCTCCGGGAACAGCACGACGTCCCGATTGCGGGAGTCGATGTTGCCGCCGAGGGAATGCGACGTCTCGGTCCCGCTCTCCATCTCGATGCCGGGCACGGGCTCGTGGTAGGCCAGGTTGCCGATCTCGGCCCGCACGGCCACCTTGCCCCAGACGAGAAAGCCCCTGACCTTGGTCGTCACCTCCTCCCCACCGGAGAGTTCCGACAGTCTCGCCCGCAGCGGGTCGCCCTCGTAACGTCGGTTCAGCCGCCGCTCGTTTCGCCGCCAGCGGAATCCGAGCAGCGGCTGCAGGTCGCGGGTCACCGCCCGCATGACGACCCGGTCGTCGGCACCCATGCTCAGCGCGATGTCGCTCGGACTGATCCGGCGCTCGTCCGTCACCCTGGCGGGCGCGTGGACACTCTCGCTCGACGCGGACGGCTTGCCGACGATGTAGCCGCTGGGCTGCACCGGGGAGGGTGCCGGGTCGCTGTCGGTCCGCGTCGTCGGCTTGGCGTCCAGCTCCGCCTGATGGGCGGTCAGCTCCGCCGGGTGGGTGTTCGCGGTGATCCTGGTCGCCGGGAGGATGGAGTCCGGGAAGCGGAATCCCTCCCCTTCGGGAATCGTGATCTCGGACTGCACCGTCGCCGGGGTCGACACATGATTCTTGGCGAGGGCGCCGAAGGTGAAGGTGAACTCGACGTCGCTGTCGAAGATCCCGACCCGGGTGGGGAACTTCGCACCGGCGACGATCTTTCCGGAGCTGAGCAGGCGCCAGCCGGTCCGGCGCCGGAACTCCTTGCCCCCCAGACCCTGCAGTGCGACCTCCCCACCGGCGAAGGTCGGGACACCGCCGAGCACCGCGGTCGTCTGCTGGCTCCACCAGTTCAGCCGCCGCCGGGAGAACTGCGCGCTCGTCTCGTCCTGCGGGGACAGTTCGGTCCCCGTTATCCGCCGGAAGGTGGTCGACGTGACCTTCGCCCGTGCCTGGATGAACGCCCTCGGCGGCACGTCCCGCTGGTTGAGCTCCGGGCCGTCGAGGACGGCTCCCCGTGTCATCGAGGCCAGGTAGGCCGCGAGCCGATCCCGGTTGAACCAGGTCAGGACCTCCTGGCGGATCCCGTTCCAGGTGCGCTCACCGAAGAAGGCCAGACCCTGCTGATCGAGCGCGGCCCGGATACGCTCCATGTGATAAAGGTCGCGGACGGTGTCCGTGTCCCGCAGCCCCGTTCCCGGACCGTTGCTCCAGATCCGTGCCGGCGGCACCAGTACGTCGCGAGGCGCGACCGGCGGGGGCGTGTCGTCGTCGGCCGACGTCGTCGAGCCCGCCGCCCCTGGGGTTGTCGGCGCCGGCGCGGTCAGATCGGTCAGCGCGATCGGCGCGGTCAGCGGGGTCAGCGGGGTCGGCGCGGTCGGCGCGGTCGGATCCGTTGCGGCCCGTCTCGGC
>NZ_LJJX01000106.1:5221-9592 GCF_001421075.1 Frankia sp. CpI1-P
GGTCGGCGCGGTCGGCGCGGTCGGATCCGTTGCGGCCCGTCTCGGCCGGGTCGGGTGGGGGGCGGGCGTCGTCGGCATGGCCACCCAGTGGTCCGGCTTGTCCACCCGCTGCGCCTCGTCCGTCTCGATCACCGTGGTGATGCCGAGTTCCGCCGTCGGCTGGGCCGTCCGCACCGAGCCGACGGCCGGCTTGTTGCGCAGGTGGAAGGTCAGTCTGATGCGGCCGTCGAACTTCTGCCCGTTGGGGTTCTTGGTCTTGTTCGCCACGCCTGACTTCGTCAGCGAGTCCCTCAGCACGACCGTGTCCCGGCCTATCTGCCCGGTTCCGGTGCCGGTGATGTCGAAGGNGGTCTTCGCCGTGCCGAGAAACTGGCCGCCCGCGGGGAGCTGCAGAGCGTCGGAGGTGATGCGCTGGTCGGAGGTGAAGCGGTAGGTCTCGGTGCCGGAGTTGAACTCCGTCTGGGCCGTCGCCCGCACATGGTTGAGNGCGACCAGCTCCGCGGAGATCTCGAGCGTCTCGTCGACCGACTCCAGTCTCACCGCCAGCGGATCACCGGACATCATTCCCTTCAGGTGCTGGTGGATGNGGTCCAGGTCGACCTCGGCGAGGATCTCCTNCTTNACCCGCGGCCACATCGAGCCGTAGACGGTGGCGCCCGACAGATCGAGGTCGTCGAGGACCCCCTCGATGCCGCGGGTGTCCCGCATGTACCGCATCCCTTTCAGCATCAGCGGGTGCACGTCCAGCACGACGTCCGTGGACCCGAGGCGGTGATCCCGCTGCACCCGTTGCGGAGCCGTGTAGTGGGTCTCGGGCAGCCGAGGACTNCCGTCGGCGTCGGGGCTGTCGGCGCTCGGCGTCGCAATCCGCGTGCCGATCGCGAACACCTGGCGTTTCGGGGCGATACTCTTCCCGACCTTCAGGCGACGGAGATCGATGGTGACGCCGAGATCAGTCGTACCGTCGTAAAGCGTGGCAGGCTCGACCACCTTGGATTTCGCGACCGTCCGCCCGCTGCTCGTCTCGTTGGTCCCGTGACTGGAGTCCCAGTACCGGCCGAGGACGCCGGTCCATTGGAACTTCGGCGTCGTGGCCCGCACCGGAAGATTGACGTTGGTTCTCCACCGCGACTCATGAAGATCACCTCCGGTGCCCTGCGACTCCGAGCCACTCTCGAACTCGAACTTCTGCACCTCACGGACGGGCGAGAAGTCCCGGACCAGGGCATCGAGGGTGATGGTGCCCGTCCATCCCCGCTGGTTGATCGTGAGCCGACGCCGATCACCGCGGGACATCCCGGCGATCCGCGCCTTGATCACCGAGGCCTGGACGAAGTTCCGCACATCCGGCTCGATCTCCGCCCAGGCCCCACCCAGGGGCTCCTTCAGCTGCTGCTCGATCCACCGGTAGGCATCGTTCTCCCCCGGATACAGCCCGATCACCGTGTCCGAGGCACTCAGCCGGCCATGCCGGGAGATTCTCGCGGGCGGCGGGAAGGTGGAACCGCCCGGCCGGCCGCTGGTCTTCTCCAGCCAGCGCTTCGGCTCGAACTTCGACGACGGCGACGACGGGCCGGCCTTCTTCCCTCCGGCGGCATCCGATGCCGGCGTCGGCGAGGTCGGGCTCGGAACGTCCGGTCCGTTGCCCTCCCCGAGCTTGCCCGGCGTCGCAGGAGCCGTCGGCGTGCGCGCTGTCGAGGGAGTTGTCGGGCCGGTGACGCCCGGGCGCACGATCGGCTCCAGCCCGAGGTAGTGGTTATGGCTCCGTAGCAGGTAGACGGTGGGGCGGCCGACGGCCGCCTCGTTGAGCCCGAGCTCTTCCTGCCCCGCCTGCAACACGCGAATGTCCAGGTCGGCGACACGGGCGATCGCGCCCGGCACCTCCTCGCCGATCGGGGTGTTCCACAGATCGCGGTCCTCGATGGCCGACGCCAGCAGGTCGGTGAACGTGGGCAGCCGGCCGTCTCGCAGGAGCGCGGCCCGGACATAGGGGACGACGGGCGCCATGGGCCGGGGAAGCCAGGGCTGAATCAGCCGGAACCGAGTGGCGGGGCTCTCCCTCAACCAGTCTCCGAGGTCCGCGCGCAGGGCGCGTAGATGAGGGTCGGTCAAGGCGAACCCCGTGGGATCGGGCGCGGGCTGGCGGCCGACCTCCTGTTCGACGAGCTCGATGGAAAGGTCGCGCACCCGGTCCCACGCCTGCGCCCGGTCCTCTCCGGCAGCGGCCCGCCGGTCGGCCAGCAGATTCCTGGCCGCCCGGTGCTGCTCCTCCCGAGACCAGACATCGATCTGCCTCTGGGTCGGGGTAATGCTCCTCCCGGCATCCTGCAGAATGGCGACGACGGCATTGTCCGTAAGATCGCCGAGCAGTAGCGGCACGATCTCCCGGACGGCGTCCGGATGGGTCTCACCGCGGCGGGCGGCCTGGCGCACCTCCTCCCGGTACCGCCGGGCCAGCTCGGAACGGAAATTCCTGATCGGAACGGAACTCGACAGGCCTGCGGGGGCCCGCGACGTCGACGCCGTGGCGCCGGGCTGAATCTGCTGCTGGGCGCTCAGCCTGAGCGCCCAGGGGAAACAGTCCCCGACTTTCCCGGGGACGTTGCGTACCCGGAACGACCGGCCGTCGGGCAGCCTGACCACATTACCGGACCGGCGCACCGTGTTCGCGTCCGCAGACCGAGCCGTCACCGGCGTCACCGATGGCTGCGGGGTCGTCAACGGCGGGGTCGGGGAAGGCCGCGGGGTGGTCGTCTGACCCCCGGCCGGATGGTCGGGGCCCGACGGAAGAGCTTCGGCTTGAGGGGCGGCCATTCCTCGGGGCGGGACCTGAAGGCCGGGCTGCCCTCCGTGCGCGTCCACCTGGCGCGGCGGCTCTTCCAGCGGTCGATTCCCGGGCTCGAAGGCGGAGTCTCTGACGGCGACGCCGTCGGCGATATTCCCTACACCACTGGCATTACCAGCGACACCGGCATTACTGGTATTACCGGCGGTGCGGGCATTGTTGATCCGGGTGTCCTGGGTGTCCTGGGGGCCCTGGGGGCCCTGGCTGTCCTGGGTGTTCCGGGTGCCGCGGATGTCGGGGGCCGTCGGCTCGACCGATGCCAGACTGCCATCCAGTGAGGCCATCGTGTGCTCGGCCGACTGGTCACCGTCCGGATCCAGCGCGGGAAGGTCCAGGGTCAGCGGGCGGCCCGGCGCCGGCCGCGACGGCATCGGCGGAACCGGCGGAGTCGAAACCGGCGGTTCGAGAGGAGTGCCGAGGCCCAGATCCGCCGCGTTACCCGGGGCGCCGCCGAGCAGCCGTCCGAGCGGCTCGCCTCGCAGCAGTGCAGCCACATCGCCGGCGAGCACCTTCGTCGCCTTGCCCTGGTTCGCCGTCTCGGNGCGCAGGCCACGGTAGACCCGCAGGATCTCGCCGACGCCGATCTCCCGATTCGCAGGACGGGCTTGCAGATCCAGACGCACCCAATCCAACAGATCAGGCTCCTCGCTCCCCGGTATCGGAGTTGGGTCGACCGCCGACGGCGCGGCCGACGACTGGACAGGGTCCGCGGTCGTCGTGGCCGCATCCACCACGGGAAGGATCGGATCATCGGTCGGCGGAATGGCACCGGGTTGCGGCGGCGGATCAACCCGCACCGCGGAACCGGCCGGCGCAGCCTGGTCGACGAGCAGAGCTGGATCCCCGGGAGCCACAGGGTCGACCGGCGGAGCGGGATCGACGTGTGCGGCTGGATCTCCGAGCGCCGCGGGGTCGACAGGCGCCGCGGGATCGTAGGCCGGCGGCGGGACGGGGTCCGCCGGCACCGGGGCTGCGGGGGGCAGAGCCGCGGGGGCAGGGTCGGCGTGTTTGAGAAGTTCGAATCCGACCGGGAAACCGAAATGCGCCGACATCAGATCAGCCACGTTCGACATCCACCGCGTCAGATCAGCCGTCGAAGGATTACCCCGCACCTTCTTACTCATATACCGGCCCGACTTGTCGTTGATCACCCAACGACCATCAGACCCACGACTCAGCTCACCACTCACCCGAGCCGGCACCGTCACCGTCCGACCCGACACCGGATCAAAACCCACCACGATCGTCGGATGCCCATGCATCATCAGATCGCTCTCCAACTGATCCCGCGTCAACCCCGGATTATGCGGAGACATCCAGGCAAACAACTCATCCAACTCCGCCGCCGAAACAATCGACGTCACCGACTCACTACCCACAAAAACCTGACCGTCCACACCCACCGCGAACTGCCACAACGCCCCCGCCGGACTCGCCTCCAAATGCTTGGGCGAGAAATCCTCCAACCTGCTCCACAACGGGTTGACCCGAAGCCGACCATCCTTGTCAAGCTCCCAGTCCTTCAC
>NZ_LJJX01000107.1:0-9474 GCF_001421075.1 Frankia sp. CpI1-P
CCCCCGAACAGATCCCCCTCCCAGCCCGCAACCGGCCCGCGCACCGGCACCTCCCCGACAACCGCCTCCCCCCCGGCACCCGAATCCGCTCCGGGAACCGCCTCTTCCCCAGAAACCGGATCCTTCTCGGGGACCAGGTCCGCAACCAGCGCGGATACAGCCNTCGGAGTTGCTACAGAACCCACCATCATGATCACCAGGCCAGGGGTGTNGAGGACCATCGGACACCGACACACTCCCACCCACCACCGACACTTTTCCGACCCCACCCACACACCACCCGACCCCAACCACACACCACCCGAACACAACACCACTCCAAACCGGCACCGGCACCGGTGGGCATGACATTCCGCGATTTGAATGCCACATCCGACGCTCGTAGGGTTCCGCGGAACCGGCCCCACCCCGCGACCCCACCCCACACCCCGATCCCGACACCGACACCGGTACTCGTGGGGTTCCGCGGAACCGGCCCCGGCCCGACTCCGACTCTGGCTCTGGCTCTGGCTCTGGCAATCATGGTGTTTCCGGCCGAGCCCGACCCCGGACCCCACGCTCGGCCGGTTCCGCGGAACCGGCCCCGCGGCTGGGACGAAACCCGGNCCGCGACGAATCCCATTCAAGTACCGATCTACGCCGCTACGGCACAGAAAATACCTACGCCGCTACGNCACAGAAAATACCTACGCCGTTACGGCACCAGAGCTAGCGCCCGCAGCCGCGTTGCGACAGGTGGCGAGGGCGGTCAGCCAGTGTGTTGCGGGGGCGATGTCGGACACGACCGGGAATCCGGCCGGCGGGGGCGGGCGGTCCACCATGATGACGGGCAGGCCGAGGGCGCGGGCGGCGGTGAGCTTGGCGGCGGTCATCGCGCCGCCGCTGTCCTTGGTGACGAGAACGTCGATGGCGTATCGGCGCAGCAGCGCCGTCTCCCCGGCCACGTCGAACGGGCCCCGGTCGAGAATCACCTCGAGCCGCGGCGGCAGCGCGCCGGTGGGGGCCTCGACGCAGCGGGCCAGGAACCAGGGGCGGTGCAGCCCGGCGAACAGCGCGAGGTCGCTGCGACCGGTGGTCAGGAACACCCGCGGGCAGGGATCGGTCGCCGTGCCGCGCCGGGGCGGGACGAACCGGTCGATCAGGTCCGTCAGAGTAGGCAGGGACGGCACCCGGCGCCAGTCGTCGCCGGGCTGGGCAGTCCAGCCGGGGCGGCGCAGGACCAGCAGCGGCACGCCGGTGGCCGCGGCGGCCGTCGCGGCGGAGGCGCTCATCCGGGCGGCGAACGGGTGGGTCGCGTCGACCACGGCGTCGATCCGTTCGGAGCGCAGCTGCTCGGCGAGGCCGGCCGGTCCGCCGAACCCGCCGATGCGGACCCGGCAGGACGGCGGCACCCGCGGCTCCCGCACCCGCCCGGCCAGCGAGTAGGCGACGTCGAAACCACCGGCCTCGGTTAGGGCGAGGGCCAGCCGGCGGGCCTCGCCGGTGCCCCCCAGCAGCAGCACCCGCAGCGGCACCGGGGGTGCCGGGCGCGCGGATAGTGCCGGGCGCGTCGATGGTGCCGCCGTGGGGCCACCGGCGGCCTCCCCGGCCTCCCCGGGCGGCACGGATCCCGCGGGGTCGGTGCCGTTCACCGTGGATCGGCCGGGTCCAGCTCGCCGGGCACCGAGGACCAGCCCGTGGCGGGCGCCGGCTGGCAGCCGTCGGGGGCGAAGCGCTGCGGCGAGTAGAGGAAGCTGTCGCGGAAGCCCGCGGCGGCCAGTGCCCGACCGACGATGATGACAGCGGTCTTCGTGAGGCCGGCGGCCCGGGACTGCGCGGCGATGTCGGCGAGCGTGCCGCGCAGCACCACCTCGTCGGACCGGCTGGCCCACGCGACCACGGCCGCCGGACAGTCCGGGCCGTAGCTGGGCACGAGCTCCTCGACCAGCGACTCGATGCGGTGCACGGCCAGGTGCAGCACGAGCGTCGCCCGGGACCGGCCGAGCGTCGCCAGATCCTCGCCGGGTGGCATCGGGCTGGACAGCACGGCCGTGCGGGTCAGCACGACACTCTGGGCGACGCCGGGAACCGTCAGCTCCCGCCGCAGCGACGCGGCGGCGGCGGCGAACGCGGGAACCCCGGGGGTGACATCGTAGGGGACGCCTGCCGCGTCCAGCCGCCGCATCTGCTCGGCCAGGGCGCTGTAGAGGGACGGGTCGCCCGAGTGCAGGCGGGCGACGTCCTGGCCGGCGGCGTCGGCGGCGCACAGCTCGGCCGTGATCGCGTCGAGGGTCAGCCGGGCCGTGTCGACGAGTCGCGCGCCGGGCGGGCAGTGGGACAGCAGCTCGGCGGGGACGAGGCTGCCGGCGTACAGGCAGACCGGGCAGGCGGCGATCAGGTCCCGCCCGCGCACGGTGATGAGGTCGGCGGCGCCCGGCCCCGCCCCGATGAAGTGCACGGTCATCCGCGCTCGCCGTCCCGGGCCCCGTGGCCGTCCGCCGCGGGGAACACGGTGACCCTGGGAGCGCGGCCCGCGGTGTCGGCGGGCTGCCGCGGGATGTTCGGCACAACGGGCAACGCTAGCAGCCCCGACGCGGCGGATCTGCGGATCGCCGGCCGTCTCGCCAGGGTAGGGCGGCCCTGCCGGAGTGGGCCCGCCCTGCCGACGTCTCCCCACGCGCGGATGTCGTCTGGCTCGCCGATGTCGTCCGGCTCGCCGGCGCCGGCCCGCGCGGCTCGGCGGGTGCGCAGGACCCGAGCCACCCGCTGCCACAGCAGCAGCGCCACGCCCAGGGTGAGCGCGCCGCGGGCGCTGATCGTGTACAGCACGAGGCCGCCCTCGTACTGCAGGATGCCGGCGACCAGGGCGAGCAGCCCCAGCAGGGCCGCCGGATGGCGCCGGCGCCACAGCGCGCCCTCCGTTCGGGCCAGGAGCAGGCCGCCCAACCCGGCGAGAATGACCATCCAGACCGGACCGCCGACCGGCAGCAGCTCGCCGAGCTGGGTGGGGAGCCGGTCGAAGGCGCTGGTGATGCCGTAGGTGCCGGACAGGCGGACCTTCAGCGACCGTGATTCCAGGGCGGTNCTCAGCTTGTCGGGGGCGAGGAAGCGCGGGACGGCGATCATCACGTCGTCGCGCAGTGTCACCGGGCCAATCGGTGGCGATCCGGCCCGGAGCTGGTGCAGGATGATCGACGGGTAGGAGTTGCCGTCCAGGCGGACCCCCAGGTCGCCGATGCCGTGCCGGTTGATCCCCCGCTCCGGTTGGGCGAGTGCGCCGCCCAGCGCCGTGACTCGTTCGCCGACGCCGGCCCCGGCGCCGAACACCTGCCGGCCGGAGTCGGCCCGTGCGCCGTAGATGACGAGGTAGGACAGGAGGATCAGGCTCGCCACCCAGGCGAGCTGCCGGCCCCGCACGGGAACCCCGGTCACGGCGAGCAGGTACAGCACGACCGCTGCGGAGATCGCCACCGGTAGCCGCTGACCGGCGAGGGTGTGCAGGGTGCACTGGACGGTGAGCACCGGGATGAGCCAGCGTCCCCGCGTCCGCACCAGCACCGCGAAGCTGGCCAGCGCGAGGCCCACGACGAGGAACTGCGTCGCGAATCCACCGGCGAGGTACTGCCCGCCCGACTCGGTCCCGGGGTCCGTCCCAGCCGCTGTCCCCGCTCGCCCGGCGGCGGTCACCGCAACCGCGGCCACGGCGAAGACGACCAGGAATCTCCAGTCGTAGAAATCCGGAACGCCTGCCCGAAAGGATGCCCGGTCCGGTGCGCCGCGGGTCGCCACCCGATAGGCGCCGGCGAAGGAAAGAAGGGCGACGCCGACCAGAACCGTATAGGAGGCGATATCCGAATCGGACGTCAGAAGTCGGTTGTCGCTGTACACCGGCGCGACGGCCTGGAAGATCTCGGTCGCGCCGTGATAGGCGGCGGCGGTGCCGACAAAAAGCAGACCGAGGCTTCTTTTGGCCTGCTGCCACCGCCGGTACACGAGGAGAGGAACGGCGAGTCCCTGCAACAGCAGTCCCAGGGCGAGCGCAGCCGACACCGATGACCTCTCATCCCCGTTCGCGCGCCTTTTCGGTGAAACCTGACGCTATGCCTCCCGGACGTCGCCTCGAGGTGCCCGCCGGACCTCGACGACGATAGCCGCCGAACGCTCCCTGAATGGCGTGATGGCCGAAGGTCCGGTTCTCGGCGAGTCGGTGTGGGCCCAGCTCCTACCATCGGTGCTGACCTGATCGGNCGCGGAAACGCTGATTCCAGCCTGATTCGGAGAGGTTCACCCGAACTCGTTGGAAATGCCGTTGATGTGGCCATCCTGGGGTGTCGCGCGGCCGGTTCCGGGATACGCTCGGGGGTGTGGACCGGGTCGCCGCGCGTGCCGCGCTCCAGCAGCGCAGGGCGGAACTCTATCGGGCGGCCACCGATCTCTTCGCCGATCTTGGCCTGGCCGAGATCTCCCTTCGGGACATCGGGGCCCACGCCGGGGTGGAACCGGTGGAGTCGGTCCGGGACTACCTTGCCGGGACACTGGAGCGGGACGTGTGGGAGGTGCCTCTCTCCGTGCTCGTCGACGAGTTCTTCCGGGTCATCAACAGCGCTCTGGCGGCGGCGGGCCCGTCGGCGGCGGAAAGACTGTCGGCTCTTGTCCGCGGCACCATGAGCTACTACCTTCGCTACCAGACGACCGCCTTGTTGCTCCGTTATCGGACGATCGGGCGGGTGGGGGAGCGGTTCTCGATCGGCGAGCAGGTGGTCGAGCGCGGCGCCAGCCAGCTTTTCGGCGAGATCATCCAGCAGGGGGTGCGGGAGGGCGTGTTCCGCACGCCCTTCCCGGCCGACGCGCGGCGCAGCATCGAGGCGGCCGGCACGGCCGCGCTGGAGTGGTACGACCATACCGGCCCCGTCCAGCCCGACGAGCTGATCGAGCGTTACGTGCGCCTCTCGCTGNCCACCGTCGAGTTCATCGGGCTGCGCTGACCGGACATCAGGCGCGTGTCCGCGGNCGGCCGAGGGCCATGATCTCGGGAGCGTGTCGCTGGGCCGGGACCTCGACGATGCGCTTGCCCGTCCGGTCGGGCATGACCAGCGGGATCGGCTCGCGGACGGGCATCGGCGCGTCCCCCCGCACCACGACCGTCGCGGCGAGCAGCTCCTCGAGTGCGGGCGCCGCCGCCGGATCGGTGGCCGCCGGCCCGGTGAAGACCGCGCAGAGGAACCATCGCGGCCCGTCGACGCCGACGATCCGGGCGGGAACCGGACCCGACTCGACGTCGATCGGCAGGTGCAGCTCGGGGCCGCGCGGCCCCGGCCGGCAGGCGTCCGGGTCGTCCGGCGCCGTCGCGGCGAGCAGGTCCGCGCGGATCGTGGCCCACAGATCCTGTCCCCGCGGTGCGGCCAGCACGGACAGCTCCAGAGCGGAGGAACCGTCGGTCGCGACCAGCGCCGGCACNGGCCCGTCGAGCGACAGCCGGATCCACGTACCCGTCACGCGTGGGATCAACAGCGCGCCGAAGTCCCCCCGCTGCCGGCCGTCATCGGGCCGGGCGGCGGCGTCGTAAGGTCCCGCGACGTCCGGCCCGTCAGAGGCGTCCGGGCCGGCAGGAGAGTTTGGGCTGGCAGGAGAGTTTGGGCTGGCAGGAGAGTCCAGGCTGGCAGGAGAGTCCGGGCCGGGCCCGGACGGTGGGTCGGCGTCCCCGCGTGCGGCGCCGATCCGGCCGGACCCGCCGGCTCGCGCGGCATCGCGTCGCCGCCCCCGCATGAGTCGTCCACNGAGCATCGTCGACCACCTCCCGCCCGAAGCTTGTAGTGATCGTGGCGTGACGCCGGGTAGGCGCGCCGAGATTCTCGTGGGAACACCCCGTCCCTGCGCTGGTTTTGCCGCAGGCGTGGTCATTTGGCATAAAAACCCGGAAAGGTGCATCCGGCGGGCTGTGATCTGCCAACCTCGGCGTGTGCTCTCGACCTCCGGTCCGCCGCGCTCCATCGAGGACCTGCGGCGTCTCGAACACCAGGCGGCGCCGCTTCGGTTCCGGTACTTCTGGGGCCAGCGTCAGGCCGTCGCGGACGGCACGGGAGCGGGCTGCCTGAGCCTGCGCTGGCCGGCCCGCTTCGCGGTCGACGGGGTCGACTACCCCAGCGCGCAGCATTACGTGCTGGCGCGCAAGGCCGGGCTGTTCGGCGACCAGGCCGCCGCGGAGGCGGTGCTCGCGCTGCCGGCGCCGATCTCGCTGGCCGCCATCGGCCGACGGATCCGCGGCTTCGACGAGGCGGTGTGGGACCGTCACCGCTACGCCGTCGCCCTCGCCGCGAACTCCGCGAAGTTCGCCCAGAACGCCATCCTGCGCACCTACCTCGCCGGCACCGCCGGCCTCGTCCTCGCCGACATCAGCCCGCGGGATCGCGTCTGGGGGATCGGCTGCGACCGTGACGACGATCGGGCCGGCCGGCCGAGCGCCTGGCCCGGGCGCAACCTGCTCGGTTTCGCCCTGATGGAGGTCCGGGACGCCCTGCTGGCGGCGGCCGCGGCGAGGTGACCTGCCCCGAACGGCGTGACCTGCCGGCCTAAATCGCGTAACGGGATGGTCGAAACGCGGCGAGTCCGGGACCATCGGAGGCGTGTCTGTTCCCAGCCAGAGCCAGAAAGCGTCGCTGCCCAAGTCCTGGACGGTCTCCGAGTCGCTGAGCGGGGGGATGAAGCTCCCGTTCATCGTCGGCCTCGACGATTCGGACACCCCCTACGACGTCGTCGACGCGCTCGCGCTCGCTCCCTTCACGACCGGTGAACAGCCGTGGGCCCGCAGTGCGCGGGTGGACCGGCTCCGCCCCGGAGCGACCCTGTTGCCGCCCGGAGCGCGGGTACTGCGCTCCGTCGTGGAAGAGTCCCGTGACTCCCGGCTGGCCGTGGGAGAGGGCTGGACGGTNCGGTCCGTTCGCTGGCGCGGTGGCGGCGGCGAGGTCACCGTGACGGCGGTCAGCGAGCAGCTCGCCCGGGGTGTGCTCGAGGACGTGCTGCGCTCGTCCGCGGCCGAGACCGGCTCGGACAGCTCCGTCAGCATGGGTTTCTGGTATCTGTCCGGCCAACGTGGGCCGATCCGGACCAGCCGGCGGACCGCGACGACGAGGTGGTCGTCGATCCGGGGCAACTATGCCTCGGCGGCACGTGACTCCCTCGACAAGCTCATGGCCATTCGCCGCGACAACGTGATCGGCCGGCTGATCCTGCTGCACGGGCCGGCCGGGACGGGTAAGACGACGGTGCTGCGCGCGCTGGCCAACGAGTGGCGCTCCTGGTGCCAGGTCGACTGCGTGCTCGATCCGGAGGCGCTGTTCGCCGACCCGGCCTACCTGATGGAGGTCGCGATCGGCTTCGACGACGACGGCGACCCCGACAACGACTCCGCGGACGCCGGCGACTCCGACTCCGACTCCGACGGTGCCGGCGACTCCGACGCCGACGGTGCCGGCGACTTCGACGCCGCCGCGGGCGGTGCCGTCGGCGGCGGGGACGGCGGCGAGGGTGACCGGATGGGCCAACCCGCCGTGCGCCGCTGGCGGCTGCTGGTCATCGAGGACTGCGACGAGCTGATCCGCGGGGACGGCCGCGGTTCCGCCGGACAGCAGCTGTCCCGGCTGCTCAACCTCACCGACGGGCTCGTCGGCCAGGGTCGGGAGGTCCTCGTCGCGCTGACGACCAACGAGGACCTGTTCCGGCTGCATCCCGCCGTCGTGCGGCCGGGCCGGTGCCTGGCCCAGATCGAGGTGGGCGCCCTGCCCCACGCCGAAGCCGTGTCCTGGCTCGGCTCGACCGACGGGGTCGGCTCGACGATGACGCTCGCGGAGCTGTTCGCCCTGCGCGACGGCCGCGGTCTGCCCCGCCCGACCGGCGGCGACACCCGCCACGGCCTGTATCTGTGAGGCGAGGGCCGCCCGGGAACGCCCGGGCGGCCCGGTTCCGTGGCCGGCTCGGTTCCCCCGGCCGGCACCGGCGCCGGCCCCGACGCCTGGAGGCCCCGACGCCTGGAGGCCCCGACGCTTGGAGGCCCCGACGCTTGGAGGAACAGCGCGGCCACGGCAGGCAACGTTAGTGTGCCGGCGAGCGTCCTTCACGGTGGGCGCCGCAGATCGCGGCACGCGACAGGCCGGATCGCACCGAGGGACCGCCGAATCCGGCTATCACCGCTAAGGTAAGCCGCAGTGGGGTCAACCGGTGCATTTCGGCTCGATAGCGGGTAGACCGTTATCGGCTGGTCCGATTGCGCAGCCGGCGTGTCCGTATGCTGCGGCCGCGTTCTCGGTGCGTCTCGGACGTCTCGGGTGGGAACGCGCCGACCTGGGGAAACGTCGCGTTTGGCAACCTTGTGTTCAGCTTTGTGGGGAGTGATTGTGACGGCGGTGCGAACCGGATCCATCGCCGGGCAGCGGTCCGCCGAGGTGCNCCGCGCCTCGGCGATGCCGGTCCTGGCCAGCCGGGTGGATGCCACCGGCGAGCAGGCCCGGCGCAACGCCGAGGGGCACTGGCACGCCGTGACCGATCTGCAGGAGCGGCTGGCGGTCGCGGCCGTCGGCGGTTCGGAGCAGGCCCGGGCGCGGCATGTCGCCCGCGGCAAGCTGCTGCCCCGGGACCGTGTCGACGCGTTGCTCGACCGCGGCAGTCCCTTCCTGGAGCTGTCCCCGCTCGCCGCGAACGGGCTGTACGACGATCCGGTGCCGGGGGCGGGCATCATCACGGGGATCGGGCGGATTGCCGGCCGGGAATGCGTGGTCGTCNCCAATGACGCCACCGTGAAGGGCGGCACCTATTACCCGCTGACGGTGAAGAAGCACCTGCGCGCCCAGGAGGTCGCGCTGCACAACCGGCTGCCCTGCGTCTATCTGGTGGACTCGGGCGGCGCCTTCCTGCCCCTGCAGGATCAGGTGTTTCCGGACCGGGAGCATTTCGGGCGCATCTTCTTCAACCAGGCGCGGATGTCGTCNCTCGGCATCGCCCAGATCGCCGCGGTGCTGGGTTCCTGCACGGCCGGCGGCGCCTACGTCCCGGCGATGGCGGACGAGGNGGTCATCGTCCGCGACCAGGGGACGATCTTCCTGGGTGGCCCGCCGCTGGTGAAGGCCGCGACCGGGGAGGTGGTGACGGCCGAGGAGCTCGGCGGTGGCCTGCTGCATGCGCGCACCTCGGGGGTGACGGACCACCTGGCCGAGGACGACGCGCATGCCCTGCGGATAGTCCGGTCGATCGTGGCGAACCTGGCGCCGCGCGCGCCCCGGCCGTGGGCGGTCGAGCCCGCCGAGGAGCCCGCCGTGGACCCGGCCGGCCTGTACGCGGCGGTGCCGACGGATTCGCGGACGCCGTATGACGTGCGGGAGGTGATCGCGCGGGTGGTGGACGGGAGTCGGTTCGCGGAGTTCAAGCGGGAGTACGGGTCGACGTTGGTGACCGGGACGGCGCGGTTGCATGGTCATCCGGTGGGGATCGTGGCGAACAACGGGG
>NZ_LJJX01000108.1:0-8263 GCF_001421075.1 Frankia sp. CpI1-P
GTCCCTGACGCACACCGTCCGCCCCCCTCTACCTGGAGGATCTGTGACCATCCCGACCACCATCCCCGCGCTGCTCCGCGCCGCCGCCGGCGAGATCACCACCCGCGGGTGGTGGCAGCACGACTACCTCGGCGACGACGGCGAGGTGTGCCTGATAGGCGCGCTGCGCGCCGCCGCCGGCGCCCACCCGCTCCGGGAACCGGAGGAGCCGGACGCCCACGACCTCCTGGGTGCGGCCCTCGCCGACCTCGCTCTGCGCATCCCCGCCGACGTCGACGAGGACCCGGACNCCGAGGTCGGCCTCGGCCTGTTCGACACCGGCGCCGGCGCCGCCATCGCCGACTGGAACGACGCGGACGGTCGGACCGCCGACCAGGTGACCACCCTGCTGCACACCGTTGCCGCCGACCTGGACCGCCCCGCGGCGNCCGCCTGATCGGAGTGCACGGTGCACCGCCCACNGTGCACCTCACTTCATCTGACGTGCACGGTGGTGCGCCGTGCACCCAACCGAGAAACGGAGATCAAAAGATGGCGAAGAGGATCGACCCGACCGACAAGAAGGCCGTCACCCGCCGCGAGGCGGTGAAGTTGGCCGTACGGACCGCCGTGGTGGTCACGGTGGTGAACGCGGACCGGACGCCGGACGTCGACCTGGAGACCCGCCGGCCGGGCGACCAGGGGCGTGGGTGACGTGCACGGTGCACCGTGCACTCTGGATGACCGGGCGATCAGGGTGGCGCTGGTCGCCGCGCTGGCGGCCGCCGATCCGGCGGGCCGGGTCCGCCACGAGCTGGACGTCGCCGCATGNCGGGTGGATGTGGNNCTGATCGGCGAGCACGAGCTGACCGGCTACGAGATCAACCTGCGCCGNCTGGCCGGGCAGGCCGCGGCGTACAGCGCGGTGCTGGACCGGGTGACGCTGGTCGCGACCGGGCACCACCTGGACCACGCTGCGGCCCGCGTGCCGGCCTGGTGGGGGCTGACCCGCGCCGAGGACGCTGACGGTCATGTCCGTCTCGTCTGTGTCCGTCCGACCGGGATCAACCCGGCTGTTGATCCGGCGGAGCTGGTCCGCCTGCTGTGGCGGGAGGAGGCCCGCACGCTGCTGTGGCAGCGGGGGCGCCGTCGGGGCACGTCCCGGCTGCGCCGCGGTGAGCTGCAGGACGCCGTCGCCGCCGACTACCCGCTGGACGAGCTGCGGGCCGCGGTGCGTCGGATGCTGCGGGCCCGCCCTGCGGCCTGGACCGCTGCCAGCGTGGCCGTCGGCTGACGCTGCGGCCCCGCCCGCCGGCGACGCCCCGTCCTTCTCGGTCCCCGGGAGCGGCGGGGCGTCGCCACGTCTGGGTGCACCGTGCACCGTGTCCGTGGACGTGTACGGTGCACCCGACTACGGTCCGATCATGCCCGCCGTCCGGATCACCATCGCCGCGCACAAGGGCGGCGTCGGCAAGTCGGCGACGACGGCGGCGCTCGCCGGCGCCCTGGCGCTGACCGGGCATCGGGTCCTGGCCGTGGACACCGACCCGCAGGGCGCGCTCGGCGCGCTGCTGGGGGTGCCGTCGCCGCANCCTCCCGGGCTGTACGAGGTGCTGACCGGCGGCGTGCCGGCCACGGCCGCGGTCGTCCGGTCGTCCACTCCCGGCCTGCTGNTGCTGCCCGCGACCCGCGATCTGGCCGCCGCCGACCTCGAGTTGCCCCGGCGGGCCGGCTGGCGTCGGGCGCTCGCCGCCGCCCTGGCCACCATCCCCGCCGGCGCCGCCGACGTCATCCTCATCGACTCCCCGCCCGGGCTCGGGGTGCTGCCCGTGCTCGCGCTCGGCGCCGCAACGCACGTCGCCGTCGTCACCGAGCTGGAGCATCTGTCGATCCGGGCCCTGCCCGACGCGCTCGACACCGTCCGCCAGGTCGTGACCACCGCCGGCGGCTCCCCGCGGTTGCTCGGCATCGTGCCGAACTCGGTGGACCTGCGGACCCTGCACCAGCGCGACGCCTATGGGCGGCTGCGTGAGCTCTACGAGCCGTGGATCCTGCCCGGCCTCCCGGCCCGCGTCTCGGTCAAGGAGGCCGGCCTCGCTGGCCTGCCGATCAGCCTGTACGACCCGCACGGCGACATCACCGTCGCCGTGACCGCTCTCGCCCAGGAGGTGGCCCGCCGTGCCCTCGTCCCCGACGCGCCGACACCGGCCCAGCATGAGTGACCCCGCCCCCGCCGGCACCGGCGCCGGTCAGCGGGCCTTCTTAGACGACCCGCCGACAGGAGGAGGTGCACCGTCTACCGTGCACGACAGCGACACCGGTACCCGCTGGGACGAGACCCACCAGCGGCGCACCGTCTGGCTGCCCCGCGAGCTGGTGGAGGCGATCGTGNCCGCCGCCGCGGCGACCGGGCAGAGCCAGGCCAGCCTCGTCCAGGAGGCGCTGCGCGCGCATCCGGCGATCGCCGCCGAACTCGCCGGGGGCCGGTCGTAGCCGACGCCCTNGTCCCGGTCGGAGGAGTCCGGCCGGGACTGCACACCGTNCACGGTAGACGGTGCACCCTTCCGCTATGATTGGCGTGTACACGCCAACTCTGGGAACGGGAGAGCATCGTGGATCACGGGAGTCGGGTGGTCGGGGCGTTGGAGGGCCTGTGGNGGGCGGNGCAGGCCCGGCACCCGGACGTGCCGGCCGTCGTCATGATCACCGGGTCGGCGCATCAGCAGCGCGGTGCGTCCCTGTACGCCCGGGAGAACGGCCACTTCGGGCCGGACCTGTGGACCTCCGCGCAGGCCCCGGTACCCGAGCTGTTCCTCGCCGGNGAGCTGCTGCACCAGGTGGACGGGCAGNCGGTCGGGCACCGGGCGCTGCAGACCCTGCTGCACGAGGCCGCGCACGGCCTGGCCCACGTCCGCGGAATCAAGGACACCTCCAGGTCGGGCAACCGCTACCACAACCGCCGCTACGCCGCGCTCGCCACCGAGCTGGGTCTCGTCCCCCCGGTGGAGCCGGACGGCCGCGGCTGGTCGGAGTGCACCCTGACGGCGGCGACCGCCGTCCACTACGCCGAGGCCCTGGCCGCCCTCGCCGACGCCACCCTGCCCTACATGCGTGACCCGTGGGTGTACGTCCCGACCCCGGTCCTCATCGGCGCCGGTGGTCCGGCCATCCCCGGCACGGACGACGACGGGGACGGCCAGGGCGGCGCCGCGCCGACCGGCCCGGTCGTGNCACCCCCGCCCCGGCGACCTGGCGCCGGGCGCGCCGGGTCCCGGCTGTCGATCGCCTGCGGCTGCGAGCCGCCGCGGCGGCTGTCGGTCACCCCCCGCCAGCACGAGCTGGCCCCGATCCTGTGCGGCGCCTGCGAGGCGCCGTTCGAGACCACCGACGACCCTGACCTGGGAGAGACCTCGTGACCCTCACCGACGCCCGCGCCNTGATCGGCACCGACCGGCTGTGGCTCGTCCCCGGCACCACCGGCAAGGTGCTCGTCGGCGTCCGCGTGCACGACGCCCGCATGTCCTACGGCCGCCCGCAGCTCCANGTCCAGCCGCTGGCCGGCCGCGGGCACCGGTGGATCGACGCCGAGCTCACCCAGCCGGTGGAGGACTGACGTGCACCGCACACCGTGCACCGTGCACGGCACAGACGATCGTGACGTCACGACCGTCTGCCGGTGCGGCTGCGGCGAGGCGTTGCCGGCAGCGCCGGCCGGCGGCGGACGGGCGCCGCTCTACGCCTCCCCGGCGTGCCGGCAACGCGCCCACCGCCGGCGGCGTCCCGTCGCTCCCACGACGCCGGCGGATCCGCCGTCCGTCGCGCCGCTGCTGGCGCAGGTGCGGGAGCTCGCCGCGGTGCTCGACGCCGGCGGGCGTCCCGACCCGACCGGAGTCCGTGTGGTCGAGGACCTCACCGGGCGGCTGCTGGCCCGTGCCCGCAGCCGCGGGCAGACCCGGTGGCTGCCGTGGGTGGACGCTGCCGGGCGGGAGCGGACCGCGCTCGACGACGGCGACGTCGAGGCGCTCACGGCCCGGCTGTACGCGGACGGGGCCCGGACGGTGGGCCCGCCGCAGCCGTCCCGGCCGGCCTGCGCGCGGTGGGTGCAGGCGTGGCGCCGGGACACCTCACCCGGGGCGCAGACCTACGCGCCNCTGGAGCTCGTGCCCGGATACCCCCTCACCGAGGTGGACGCGCGGGTGCTGGTCCAGGGCTGCCGTGACNGNGGGGAGAGCTGGGCATCGATCGCGGCCCGCGCCGGCGTGCCGGTCGCCGAGGCGCGCACCCGCTGGGGATGACGTGCACGGTGCACGGTGTGCCCGAGTAAAGAAATACCTCTTGGATCATGCTCGGAGCCTGTCCTGTTTGTCCCGTTTCTGACGCCCGGGAAAGAAACTTATCGGGCGTCAGAGGGGCTGACAGCCCCGGGCCTACTGCCGATGGTCATGAGGCGGTACTGTGATCAGGCCGCTTTCGTGAGCTGTCTGATCAGCTCACGGCTTGTCAGACGACAGCTTGCTCCACCGGGTCGGGGGGGCGGTACCGGGGGACCAAGCAGCACGGCGCACTTCGGTGCGTCCGCGTGCTGCTGGCCCCGACCCGGTGGCACACCTCATGACGGCGTTCCTACCGAGCGTCCTGGGGAAGGTCGGGAGTCCCCGGAGCGCGGTACGGAGCACCCGTGTCCACCGGCCTCACGGTCGCCCTCATCGCCCTGTCCCTGCTCGCCGCCGGCGCCCTCGCCGGGCTCGCCGGCGTCCTCGCCGCCGTGCTACGCCGCGCGGCCGGCGCTTCGTTCTACGCCGCACTGCTCACCGGTGGTGGGGCCNCACTCGCGGTGTTCGTGGCCCTGGTCGGCGTCGCCGGCGTCGTCGTGGCGGGGNGCGNGCTGTAGGNCGGCGTACGCCTCTCTTATGTCGCGGAGTGCCTGGGAGGTGCCCAGCGGCCCGCTGACCTGCACCAGCGTCCGACGTCTCGCCCACCCGTTGTAGACGGGTGGGCCGGTGGGCCCCCCGGTGGGCGGGCGGGCGAGCGGGCCGGTGGGCGCGCGGCGGGGAACGGTGCGGGGAAGGGCCGGGGGCACCNGGTGTGNGCTGTCCTCCTGCCCACCAAGGAGGGCCGCGGTCAGGCTCTCCGACGGGTACGCGGTCGGGTACGCCCACAGGCAGTAACCGCCTGGCCGGGGCCGGTCAGGCGCCGGTGCCCGTGTCGTCGGCCGGCGGCTTGCGGGGGGTGCGCTTGCGGGCCGCGGACCGGCTGGCGGCCTGCTGGCGTAGCTGCGCGGCCTCGGTGGTGAGCCGGTCGCGGTCGGCTTCGGCGCGGGCGGCGCGGGCCGCCTCGGTGGCGTGCTGCACGCGCAGCTCGGCGAGGTCGGCGGCGAGCCGGCCGGCGTCGGCCTGTGCGGTGTCGCGGGCGGCCTCGGCGTTGCGGGCGGTCTCGAGGGCCGCGGTGCGCTGCGCGTCGGCGCGGGCGGCCTCGGCGACGGCGTCGCGCCAGGACTGCTCGCTGGCGGCGGCCCGGCTGGTCGCGGCGTCGGCGGCCGCCCGGGCGGCGTCACGGTCGGCCTGGGCGCGGGCGGCGTCGGCCTCGGCGGCCTGGCGGGCCCGGTCGGCGTCGGCGGCCTGCTCCCATGCCCGGGCGGCGTCGGCCACCGCGGCGTCGCGGGCCTGGACGGCGGCCTGCTCGGCGCGCTGGGCGGCGTCGCGTTCGGCCTGCGCGGTGACCCGGGCCTGCTCGGCGGCCCGCCAGCCCTCATCCGCCCGGTCGGCGCGTGCCGTCGCCGCGTCGCGGGCCTGTTCGGCGGCGGTGCGCTCGAGTTCGGCGGCCAGGCGTGCCCGGTCGGCGGCCTCGGCGCGGGCGAGCGCGGCCTGCTCGGCGTCGCGGGCCGCGGCCCGCTCGGTCTCCGCCTGCTCGGCGCGGCCCACGGCCGTGTCGCGGTCGGCGGCGGCGGCCGCCGCGTCGGCGCGGGCCTGGNCCCGGTCGGCGCCGGCGGTGCGGGCGGCGTCCTGGGCGGCCTCGCGCTCCGCCTGCGCGGTGTCGGCGCGGCGCTGGGCGTCGGCGGCCGCGGCCCGGTCGGCGTCGGCCTGGGCGCGGGCGGCCGCGGCGGTCTCATCGGCGGCGGCCGCCGTGGTGCGCGCCGCCTGCGCCTCGGCGAGCGCGGCGTCCCGCTCGGCCGCCGCGCGGGCCACCTCCTCCGCCGCGGTGCGCCGCGACGCCTCAGCCTCGGCGGCGGCCGCGGCGATGCGGGCGGCCGCGCCGGCCTCCGCCCGGCTCACCGCCGACTGGACGCCGGCGGGGGTGAGCTCGGCGGCCAGCCCGTCGCCGAGCCGGCCGATGTAGGTCTCCAGGCGGTCCAGGAGGTCCTCGGCGGCGGCGACGTCGCCGCCGATGCCGCCGGCGGCCCGGCGCGACGCGCGGGCCCGCTTGGCCTGGTCCTGGCAGTCCCGGTCCGGGCAGTACCGCCGCCGCCGCCCCGAGCCGCTGGCGCGCTGCTCCACGGGCCGGNAGCACCAGGCGCACGGCAACGTCTCCGCCGCCGGCGGTGTGACGGGGTCGGGGCCCGGGTCGGCGGGGACAGCGACGGGATCCTGCACGGGGGTCGTCATGATCCCCACCCTACTCTAAAAACAGATTTCCGGAAACAGAAATCTGTTTTTATGGGTGGGAGGGTCCGGGAAGGTTTGAGGATGATCGTGGGCCGGCGGTGCGCGGCGCGTCCAGCCCGGGCCGGTCAGGCCGGCTCCGCCGCTACCGGGTCGGCGTGGTCCCCGGTGCTCCCCGCCCGCCAGACGACCCAGGACCGTCGCGCTGAGCCCCCGCCGGTCGGGTGCACGCTGGCCGGGCGGACGCCCTGGATGGTCCTGCCGTCTGGCAGGACCTTCATATGTGCCTTCGCGATTTGGTGACCCGGCGGCGCTGTGAGCGGCCCGCCGGCGGTGCGCCGCGGGCAGGTCGCGGGGATGGTCAGCGGGGCGCGGCCGGGCGGGTGGGCAGGGTGATGGTGGCNCCGACCAGGGTGCCGGCGGCGGCCGCGCCGGTGAGGGCCTCGTACATGTCCGGGCCGGTGAGGTCCGCGCCGGACGCGACGAGCGTGTGCACCCGGCGGTGGCGGTGCAGCCCGGCGAGCCAGCCCGCCGGCGGCACGCCGAGGGACCCGTCGTAGAGCAGCCCGCCGCCGGCCGGGCGGGCCAGGCGGATGGTCTGGCCGCCGGCGGCCAGACNCACGGTCCAGCCGGCCAGCACCGGCAGGCCCGTCAGCGCGGCGCCGTCCANCACGCCCACCAGCTCNCAGCCGAGGGTGAGCAACGTGGCCACGCCCAGGTCCACGCTGTCGCCGCCCTGCACGGTGTACGCACCGCGGCCCGGGGACAGGGCCAGCACCGGCGCCACCCCCGCGACCGCCAGCGGCAGGCAGATCATCGGATCGTCACGCACCCGCGGGCCCTCCAGTACGGGACCGGCGGACGCTCTGCCCGACCGCCTCGGGTGTCGTCGCGGCCAGCTGCGCGTCGTCGAGCGCCACGCCGATCTCGGCGAGGGCGGCCGCGGCCGCGGCGTAGGTGCCCTGCGCGGCCACCAGCGCGGCCAGCCCGTCGCCGCGCGCGGCCGCGGCGGCGGCCTGCGCGGCCAGNAGCGCCTGGCCCAGCAGCGTCGCGGCCGCGGTGCGCCGTGCCGGCGGCAGCCGCTCGACCTGCTCCAGAGCCGTCTGCACGGCGACGGCCACCGCNGTCGCCGGCGTGCGTACCTCGTCCACGTCCACCGTCCGACCGTACCAACACCGGTGTTTGGTCACACGGATGCAACACCGGTGTTGTGCCCAACACCGGTGTTGCGTATGGTGTGGGCCGTGGACATCACGATCAGNGGTCTGACCCGGCCCCAGGCTCACGCCCTGANCCGGCTGACCGGTCCGTACGTGGACCCGGAGCTCGCCGCCGTGGCCCGCCGCGACGTCCACCACCGCACCCTGACCGCGCTGGAGGCCCGCGGGCTGGCCTGGTCCACCGCCACCGCTGCCGGGCCCACCGAGGCCGGCGTCGCCGCGGTGACCGAGGCGCTGCGCCCGCTGCTCACCGACCGCCTCGCCCGCGTCCAGGCCGCCGCGGACGCCAGCTGGCTGGCCCAGACCGTCGGCATCGCCCTGGTGCCCGAGTACGGCGGCTGGCATGTCGAGGTCATCCACCAGCCCCACGGCCGCCGGCCTGCCGGCGCCTACGGCCCGTATCTGACCGTCCTGCCCGCCCGCTACCACGTCCGGTAGCCCACCAGCCCCGGGCACATCCCGGCC
>NZ_LJJX01000109.1:0-7604 GCF_001421075.1 Frankia sp. CpI1-P
ATCCCGTTCATCGTCGACACGACCGCACCATCCGCCCCGACCGGACTGAGTTCGGCGGCGTGGGCGTCCGGTGGCTGGGCGTCGGCGACCTCGGGCACGTTCACCTGGACCTCGCCCGGCGGGGACACCCAGTCGTTCCTCTACGGCCTCGACCAGCCGTCCCCGGCGACGGAGACGACGGCCACGACGACCCCGTCGCTGACCACGACCGCCGGCCTGCACACCTTCTCCGTGCGGACGAAGGACAAGGCGGGCAACCTGTCGCCGGTCGTCTCCTACGGNTTCGGGGTGGGTGCGGGGGCGCTGGCGCAGCCGGCGGACGGCGCCCGCGTCCAGCGGTTCACGACGTTGGAGGGGCAGGCGCCGTCGGCGCAGACCCAGGTGACGTTCCAGTACCGGCTGGGTACGAACACCGCCACCGGCTGGACGGATGTTCCCACCGGCGCCGTTGTCGTGGCGGGTACGTCGACGCATCCGTCGTGGCCGATGGTCCGCAACGGCTCCGGCCTGTTCGACAAGCTGACCTGGGACCTCGCCGCGACGATGACCGCCGCGGGCGCCCCCGACGGGCCGGTGCAGGTGCAGGCCTGCTTCCGGGACGCCTCCAACACGGTGACCTGCGTGCCGGCGCACACGATCCAGTACACCCGGCGCGCGTTCGCCGACGCCGAGGCCACCCAGGCGGTCGGGCCGGGCTCGGTGGCCCTGCTGACCGGCGACTACTCGGTGTCCGCCACGGATGTGTCGATGCCGACGTACACCGGCAGCCTCACCGTCGGGCGCACGTTCACCACCCTGTCGGCGAACGCGCCGGCCGGCGCCGGGCTGACGGTCGACCCGTCGACCCCGGCGGCGGCCGGCTGGTTCGGTAACGGCTGCACGTCCGCGGGTAACGCGGTGACCGCGTCGTTCACCGCGCCGGCGAACGCGCTGCTGCTCGCGCTCGCCGACACCGGTTCGACGGGTTCCGGTGCGAGCACCGGCCCGTCGGTGTCGGACTCGGGCGGGCTGACCTGGACCCGGATCGGCAGTTCGGGGGCGAACGGTACCAAGGACGAGGCGCTCGCCTGGTGGGCGAAGACGTCGAGTTCGGCCGCCCGGACGGTGACGTTGACGTCGTCGACGAACACCTGCTCGAAGTTCCTGCAGGTCCTGGTGGTGATGAACGCGAACCTGACCACGCCGATCGGCGCGACGAACATCGGCCCGTCGGGGAACACGACCGCCGGGGTGTTCAACCAGTCGGTGACCTCGACGGTGGCCGGGTCGATGGCGGTCGCCGCGGTCGCGGACTGGAACGCCGCCGGCGCCCCGACCCCGGCCGCCGGGGTCACCCTGCAGGGCACCTACAACCAGTACGACCTCACCGGCGCCGCCCTGTACAAGACGGCGGCGTCCACCGCCCCCGGCCAGGCGCTGACCGTCGCCACCACGGCGCCGTCCGGGGCGACGAACTCGTGGGCGATGTTCGAGGTGCTGCCCGCCGGTGCGTCGAACGGGATCTTCGGTCCGGGGTGGACGGCGAGCATGCCCGGCCCCGACGCCGGCGCCGCCGACGAGACCCTCACCGACAGCACCGACTCCGGTGGGTATGTCACCTTCACTGACGACACCGGTGTCCAGGACGTCTACGCCCGCAGTGGCACCGGCGGCTACCCGTACGCCTACACCGGTGTCGGTGACGACGCCGTCGACGGCAGCACCCTGACCAAGGACTCCGCCACCCAGTTCACCCACACCGACGTCGACGGCTCGAAGACCGTCTTCGTCGCGCAGACCGTCGGCGGCACCACGGTGTGGCATCCCAGCCAGGTCGTCGAACCCGGCTCGAACACCACCTCGACCTTCACCACCGACTCCGCCGGCCGCACCACCCGCATCCTCGGGCCGGTACCGGCCGGGGTGTCGTGCACGACGCTGGTGGCCGGCTGCCGGGCGCTGAACCTGACCTACGCGACGTCGACGACGGCGACCGGCACCGGCACCGACCCGGCGACCTGGGGTGACTACACCGGCCGGGTCAGCGGCATCGCGATGGCCCTCAACGGCAACACCCCGGTGAACGTGGCCGTCTACGCCTACGACGCCAACGGCCGGCTGCGTTCGGCGAAGGACCCCCGCACCGGCCTGACCACCACCTACAGCTACGACACGGCCGGCCGCCTGTCCACGCTCACCCCACCCGGCCAGGCGACCTGGACGCTGGCCTACGACGGGTCGGGCCGGATCTCGACGGTGTCGCGTCCGACGCCGGCGGGGCCGACGGCGACGCAGACGATCGCCTACGACATTCCCGTGTCGGGCAGCGGCGCGCCGATCGACCTGTCCTCGGGTGCGGTGGCCGGCTGGGCGCAGCAGGACCTGCCGCTCTACGGCGCCGGGGTGTTCCCCGCCGACCACGTGCCGGCCGCGACGCCGACATCGTCGGACTGGCCGTACGCCGACCTCACCTACCTCAACACCGACGGCCGACAGGTCAACAGCGCCTCCTACGGCAACGGCGCCTGGCAGATCACCACCACCGAGCATGACACCAACGGCAACACGATCCGCACCCTGACCGCGGAGAACCGCAACCAGGCCTTGGCCCCGACCGCGGACACCGATCCGCTGGTCACCTCGCTGACGACGTCGGCGGCGCGTTCCCAGCTGCTCGACACCCGCACCGTCTACACGGCCGATGNGGTGTCGGTCACCGACACCTACGGCCCGACGCATCGGATCGTGGACAACGGCGGTTCCCGCTACTCCGCCCGCGAGCATGTGCACACCGACTACGACCAGGGCGCCCCGTCGTCACCGACGCCGTACCGGTTGCCGACGACGGTGACGACCACGGTCCGCCTGCCCGACGGCAGCGACGCCGACCCGCGCAAGACCGTCAACGGCTACGAGGCGAAGAGCGGCGCGGACGCGGCAACATCCGGGTGGAACCTGCGCAAGCCGACGACGGTGACGACGTGGATGGGCGGCGGGTCAACGCCGGACATCGTGCGGACCACCTACTACAACGCGGCCGGCAACACGGTGGAGTCGCGCCAGCCGAAGGCGAACAGCGCCGGCACCGATGCGTTCACGACGGTGACGTCGTACTTCACGGCGACGGGCACCGGTGGGTGTGTGAACGCCTCCTGGACGGGCCTGGCCTGCACCTCCGGCCCGGCGGCGCAGCCGTCGACAGGCAACCCGCTGCCGGTGTCGACCTACACCTACAACGACCTCAACCAGACCCTGACCGAGGTCGAAACCGTCAACACCACCACCCGCACCACCACCTTCACCTACGACACCGCCGGCCGGAAGACCTCGGAGGCCATCACTGCGAGTCCGGCCGCCGACGGCGGCACGACGCTGCCGACGGCGACCTACGGCTACGACTCGTCGACCGGCCTGCCGACCACGACGACCGCGAACAGCATCACCTTGACCAGCGGGTATGACTCGTGGGGTCGGACGACCTCGCAGACTGACGCTGACGGCAACACCGCGTCCACGACCTACGACATTGACGGCCGGATCGCCACGACGGGGGATGGCAAGGGCACTTATACCTACACCTATGACGGCACCACCGGCGAGCACCNCGGCCTGGTCACCAGCCTGAACGTCGGCGCCGGTTCGGCTCCGTCGACGTTCACGGCGGGGNACAACGCGGATGGGAAGGTGACGTCGGAGACGTATCCGAACGGTCTGGTCGCGGCGACCCGCTACGACGACAACGGCGAACCGACCACGCTCACCTATGCGATGGCCGGCAACCCATGGTTGGCGTTCGCCCAGGCGAACTCGGTCTACGGCCAGGTCCGGATCGACTCGACCCCGGCATCGTCGAAGGCGTTGGGCTATGACCTGTCGGGCCGCCTGACGTCGGTGGCGGACACGGTGAGTTACGGTGGTCCAGCGCAGTGCACCACCCGGGTCTACGCCTACGACGCCGAATCGAACCGCAACAGTCTGTCGAGCTACCCCGACGCCGGGGGCAGCGACGCGGGAACCTGTTCCACGTCGACGTCGCCGACGGTATATTCCTTCTCCTATGATCAGGCCGACAGGCTCACGAACACCGGCTACGCCTATGATCTGTTCGGCCGCACCACCATCGATCCGTATCCGCCGGCGGGCAGCTCGGCGAGTCTCGGCTACTACGTGAACGACCTCGTCGCCTCCGAAACCGTGGGCTCCGCGACCCGGACCTACGCTCTTGACCCGGCCCGGCGTATCCGCTCCTGGGCCGACGGCTCGACGACCAGCGTCAACCATTACGCGACCAGCTCCGGGGACAGCCCGGCGTGGATCGGCGTCGGCACGGCCTGGACCCGTAACATCACCGGGATCGGCGGCGACCTCGCCGCCACCCAGACCGACACCGGCACCGTCACCCTGCAACTGGCCAACCTCCACGGCGACGTCGTCGCCACCGTCGACGACAACACCTCCGCCACCTCCCCGGCCAGCTACGCCGAATCCACCGAGTTCGGCAGCCCCTACTTCCCCTCCACCGCCTACCCCCGCTACGGCTGGCTCGGCGCCAAGGAACGCTCCCGCGACACCCTCTCCGGCCTCACGTTGATGGGCGTCCGCCTCTACGATCCCAGCCTCGNCCGCTTCCTCCAGACCGACCCCGTCCCCGGCGGCTCCGACAACCCCTACGACTACGCCCAGCAGGACCCCATCAACGACTTCGACCTCAGTGGACAATGGGGCTGGCGCAAGTGGGCGAAGGGCGCCCTAGCCGTAACCGCTGTGGTCGGGGGCCTCGCTTGCGGTGCGAGCGTGGTCTGTGGTGTGGCCGTGGGCGCTGCAGCGGGCCTCGCGATGTACAGCGCCGGCCATGCCGGGACTAGCTCGTGGAGTTGGCGCGGTGCTGGACTGGCTACGGGCATTGGTGGGCTATCGGGTCTGACCTGGGGCGGAGCTACGAGCCGAATCGGTTGGCGCTTCGGCTCCAAGAACGCTTCTGGGCTGGGAGTTCGCTTCAGCAGCAAAGGAGGGCGTGGCACCGACTTCCTCTGGAACGGATCGAGAAAGTTCGCCATCCATTCGCACCGCTTGCCTGGCAGGCGGCTGCCCTTCTCGATCCACTACCACCGCAGACCGGGCATCGGTCGCCACCGTCCTTGGGAAGGGTGGTAGTCCGGAACATGAGTGCCAACTCTGTCGGCGTCCAGCCGCCCATCGTCTTGTTCGATGTGGATGACTTCCTCTATAGTTTCTCGTCGGTCCACGCACTACTTGAATGGTACGAGCCTCTCATGCAAGAAGAATCGAACGGCTGTTTCGATTCCCTTGCGCGGATGGTGACTGTGAACGCAGAGGGAGGAGGTTGGCAGGCTCGACTTGCGGACGACGGCGATGGGGACGCCCTGAGGGGCCGGGCCCATGCATTCCTCGCGCGATACGAGCCGGCCTATCTGGATCTCGCTGACCTCCCTGACATGGCCCTGGTCGAATCGCTTGCTCGCCTGCAGAGGTATGCAATTCGATGACCGCTGTCCTTATGCGGCTGCAGCCCTGGGTGTGCTAAAGATGCCCTATCCGATAAAGGATACCGGGTCTTGAAGGCACTGTTTGAGATTGATGGGACCGCCTATTCTGCCTCAAGAAGGGTGTGGGGCCCTGTCGAATGGGAATCTCGTCATCTAGCAGGTGGGCCGAATAGGCGACGGTCTCGACGCGCGTGAAAGTGGTTTAGGGAAATGGCAAGTTGATCGTAGTGCGACGACTGAATCCGCCCCGGGCCTCCAGGAGGCCCGGGGCGGATTCAGAATCACTGTTCTACATCCAAGACGAAGCTGATATAGTCACCGAAGCGTAAGCATCCCGGTCTCCACCGGACCCGGAACGGTTCACTCCTGGGCGCGGCGTAGTGTCCGAACATGCATTACGATCTGGCTCGCGACCAGTGGCAAGCCATCGAAGCCGGTGCAGTCGTGGGGCCGGACGGCCGTAGGTACGTGAGGCGCGGCACGCGCATGAAGCGGAAACAAGCTGCAGCTTTTGCAGCCAGCGGTTGTCCGTTGCTCGTCTACTGGCCCGGGGTCCTGCCCGACAAGACTCGCGTGGAGTGGTTCGATGGCACGGACGCGCTGTCGGCCTGGAAAGCGCATCGCTCCTCCGTTACCAGCGATCCATCTCACGCGGCGAGGGGATCGGCGTTGACAGCCGGACTCTGGGAGTCCACGGAGGAGGAACCCCTTCTCGTGCTGACCTGGCATCACTAGCCTCGGGCTTTCGTGCGCCCAGCAGACTGGAGGTGACGCCGTGTAGCGGATGATCCACCATTCGTAAGCTCGTCGTCGCTTGCCGGTGTGAGTCCGGTCCGGGTAGCTGCCANGAAGGCCCGGTAGCAGACTGGCGGCTTGGTCGGGTAACTGGCCGGGTCGAAGCCCAGTGTCAAAAGCCCTGCAAGGGGGAGCGACTGGACGGTCCGTAGCATGAAGCGAAGCCTGCCGCCTCGTTAGAGGCCCTGTGGGGCTCCAGAACCCCGATTTGGGCGGTGACCTGCACGTTTGCCCGCCGGACGGGGCCTGTGTCGGGCAGGCTGGATGGTCATGGTGTGGTCGCTGCTCTACGCCCTGACACGCAACACTCTCGGACTGATGTTGCTCCGGGTGCGCGGCGACACCGCGAAAGACGTGGAGCTCCTCATCCTGCGACACCAGGTGGCAGTGTTACGACGGCAGGTGAATCGTCCGACGCTGGAACCGGCGGATCGGGTGATCCTCGCAGCCCTGTCCCGACTGCTCTCCCGAGCCCGCTGGGGTTCGTTCTTCGTCACCCCAGCCACCCTGCTGCGCTGGCACCGCGACCTCCTCGCACGCAAATGGACCTAGCCACGGAAGTCGCCCGGTCGGCCGCCGGTTTGCAGGGAGATCCGCGAGTTGGTCCTGCGTCTCGCACGGGAGAACCCGATCTGGGGCCACCGCCGGATCCAGGGCGATCTGATCAACTGGTCGGCAGGGTCAGTCATGCCCTGCCATCCCGTAACGCAACAGACCCACGGATCCTGCACCGCGGCGGGCCGACGCCTTTGGGCGGACGTTTCTGTGCGCCCAGGCGTCCGGCCTGCTGGCCTGCGATTTCTTCACGGTGGACACCGTGTTCCTGCAGCGGATCTACGTGTTCTTCGTCGTCGAACACGCCACCCGCCGTGTTCATGTTCTCGGGGTCACGAAGCAGCCGACCGCAGCGTGGGTCACCCAGCGGGCACGGAACCTGCTGATGGATCTCGAGGAGCGCAGCCACCGGTTCCGGTTTCTCGATAGTGCCCCGTGGAGTGGTGTAGATCGGTTCGCGTTTCGCTCTGCTTCTTTCGATATTATGCGGCTTGGAACTCGGTCGCGTCGAGAGCGATCGGGGTAATTTCAGGGACTGTTGTGGTGGTGTTTTCCCCGGCTATCTGCCGCATGGATTCCTCGGACAGGTAACGCCGGTCGGAGACCTGCCACTCGTCGTGAGTCTCCATGAGAACAGCGGTCGCGAGGCGGAGCAGCGCTTCCCGGTTCGGGAAGATCCCGACCACGTCGGTGCGGCGCTTGACCTCCCGGTTGAGCCGTTCCAGCGGGTTGTTGGACCAGATCTTGCGCCAGTGCGGTTCGGGGAAG
>NZ_LJJX01000110.1:0-6313 GCF_001421075.1 Frankia sp. CpI1-P
CTGCGGTGGCATGCTCGGCCGTCCGTTGGACGACGGGTACATGTCGGTGAACATCTCCGCCGGGAACAGCGCCTCCCGATGCTCGGCCAGGAACGCGAACACACTCCCCNCCGGGATCAACTCCCGGCAGGTCTCCCACACGTCCGGCCCGATCAGCTCGCCCACCCACTCACCCTGCATGATCACAACACTGGCGTCGACCACCACACCAGAACCCGGACCCGCAAGATTTTCAGTGGTCTCCTAGGACGCGCCGCGAGCCCTAGGACGCGTCGGCGGCCGGCCTGCGCGAGCGGATGAGCTGTTCCTGCGCGATCGCGAGGATCAGATTCCCCGCGGCGTCCCGGACCGAGCCGGAGTACAGCCCGAGCCCGCTGGCGGCGCTGCTGGGCCACATCTCCAGGGTCATCCCGTCGTCGGCCCGCGCCGGGGCGTGGAACCAGATCGAGTGGCTGACGCTGGATTCCGTGCTGGCGATGCCGGGATCGGCGAGTTGGCCGAAGCCGGTGCCGATGTCGGACATGTAGGCGATGGCGCAGGTGTGGGTCAGCCAGTCGTCCGACAGCGGGCCGACGGGGAGGATCTNGGCGTGGTCCGGGAAGAAGAACCGGTCGCCCTGCTGGTGGCGGGGGGTGAACTCGCACAGGTCGAGCAGGAGCATCCGGTGCTTGTCCGGCGGCTCGGTGTAGGTGCGCCCCAGCCGCGNCACCGCGTCGAGGACGAAGTCACCCGTGCCCCGGGTGAACGACGTGACCATCGAGAAGATCACCTTGTCGTCCTGGAGGGCGACGACCCGGCGCGCCGAGAAGGAGCGGCCGTCGCGGTCGCGGTCGACGTGCAGCGCGACCGGAGCGTCGAGCCGTCCGGCCCGCAGGAAGTAGCCGTGCAGCGAGTGCGGCCGGCGGTCGGGCTCGATCGTCATCGCCGCCGCACGCAGAGCCAGGGCGAGGATCTGGCCGCCGTAGAGCGGGTAGCCACCGGTATCGACCAGGCTCACCGACTGGAAGTCATCCTCGCCGACCCGAACGATCTGCAACGCCTGCTCGAGGGTCTGGGCGACGGAATGCCCGCTCACCTGCTCATCACTCGCACGGGACCGACGTTCCCACAGCCGCTGGCGAGACAGCAACAGTTGTCGAAGCCGTAGGACGAAGCCGACACGGCAGCGACCCCGGCACCGACTCGGCCGAGGGCCGGTGAACGCCGGGGACGCGGTCGCCGACCGCGCGGGGGTCCGATCAGTTCTTGATCGATTTCTCCGGGGATGTCGTCACCACCGTTGATTATCTTGAACGCATCGGCGGCAGCCGCGCGCATTCCCCATCTGTCGACCGAGAAGGTGGAGAATACTGGGCACACCGATCCTCCTCGTGCGGCCNGTGCGCCGCCCCTCGTCGATCTGNAGCAGGCGTGGCACCCGAATCGATGGTCCACACATCCATGATCCACACATCAATGATCCACATTGAGAGCGTCGAGTGGGACGACCCGGTGGCGGTGACACTGCGCGACGCGNTGGCCGCGGAGATGCGGCTGCGCTATGCCGACCGGCTGGCCACCCGGCCGCCGACCCCTGACCGGGGCATCGAGGCCGAGACGGTCGCCTACACCGGTGTCGCCTACACCGCCGACCGGCTGCCCGTCGGGCATGCCGCGTTGCGCTGGCTGGGTGACGACCTGGAACTCAAGCGCCTGTACGTCCTGCCCGCCCACCGCGGCCGCGGGGTGTCGGCCGCGCTGCTGACGGCGGTGGAACACGCGGCGCGGCACCTGGGCGCGGGACGGATCGTGCTGCAGACCGGGGACCGGCAGCCGGACGCGGAGCGCGTGTACGCCAGAACCGGTTACACCCGCATCCCGATCTTCCCCCCGTACGAGGCGCTGACCCACTCCCGCTGTTTCCAGAAGATCCTCGCCGGTGCGGACGCGCACGTGTCATGACGGTCCACGAGTCGGTCCTCGACGCGATCGGCGAGACTCCGCTGCTCCGGCTCACGCGGCTCGGCCGCGGGATCGCGACCCCCCTCTACGCGAAGGCGGAGTTCCTCAACATCGGGGGCAGCGTGAAGGACCGGGCCGCGTTGTCGATGGTGCTCCAGGCCGAACGCGACGGGCTGCTGCGACCGGGTGGGACGATCGTCGAGGCCTCGTCCGGCAACACCGGGATCGGCCTGGCGATCATCGGCCGGCAACGAGGTTACCGGGTGATCGTCGGGGTGTCGGACCGATCGGCCCGGGAGAAGGTCGACATTCTGCGGGCCTACGGCGCCGAGGTCGTGCTCGCCCCCACCAGGCTCGCCAGACAGCATCCGGATCACCTCTTCCACGTCGTGCGCCGCCTGGTGGACGAGATTCCGGGCGCCTGGCTGGCGAACCAGTACGACAACCCGGCGAACCCCGCGGCCCACCTGCGCACGACGGGCCCGGAGATCTGGCGGCAGACGGGCGGACGGGTGACGCATTTCGTGGCCGGCGTCGGCACCGGAGGCACCATCAGCGGCACGGGCGAGTTCCTCCGACAGGCGTCGGGGGGGACGGTCACGGTCGTCGGGGCCGACCCTGAGACGTCGGTCTACTCCGGCGGTGACGGCAGCGCCTACTACGTCGAGAGCATCGGCCATTTCCTGCACCCCGACACCGCGGAGGACGTCTGGCCGCAGTCCTACCACCGCGAGGCGGTCGATCGGTTCGAGCGGATACCGGATCGGGAGTCCCTGCTGACCGCGCGGCGGCTGGCCAGCGAGGAGGGGCTGCTCGCCGGCCCGTCGTCGGGTACGGCCGCCGCCGCCGCGCTGCGGGTCGCCCGCGCTCTCGGCCCGGATGATCTCGTCGTGGTCCTGCTGCCCGACTCGGGCCGGTCCTACCTGTCGACCGTCTTCAGCGACGACTGGCTGCGGCGGTGGGGGTTCCTGGACGACCCCGCCGGCAACGGCCCCGACAACGCCGACGGCACCGACGGCACCGTGCGTCAGCTCCTCGACCGCCTCCCCGGCTGGGCCGACCGCCTGGTCGCGGTCTCCTCGCGGGCCAGCGCCGGCGCTGTCGTGGCCGGTCTGCCCGGGTCGGCGGTGGCCGTCCCGGTCGTTCTTCCCCGCGCCGAGCGCCGGCACGGACTGTCCGCCACCGAGATCCTCGGCTGGGTCGAACCCGCCGCGCTCGGGGCGGCGATCGCCGCGGGCAGGATCTCCCCGGACAGCCCGGTGCTGGATCACCTCGGCGACCCGCTCCCGGCCGTCGGCGGCGGCCAGACGATCTCCGAGGCCCGCTCCGCGCTCGGCCCGCGCCACGCCGCCGCCGTCGTCCTGCGGGACGGCCGCGCCGTCTCCCTCATCACCCGCGACGAGCTGGACGCGGCAATCCGGTAGGAAACCACCGATACCCGGCCGGGCGCCCCTGGTCGCCGGCCTTCCCCTGGGCCATCACGAGAGGACATCTATGACGATCACCGCGCGGTACGCGGATCCGGCGGCGACGCTCCACGTCACCAGCGAGACCGTGACGCTGCAGCTCGCGCATCGGTCGGTGCGCAGGTTCACGCCCCGGCCGGTCACCGACGACGAGCTGGCGGCGCTGGTCGCGGCCGCCCAGTCCGCGTCGACGTCGTCCAACCTGCAGGCGTGGAGCGTGGTCGCCGTGCGGGATCCGCAGCGCAAGGACCGGCTCGCGGCGCTGGCGGGCAACCAGCGGTTCATCAGCGAGGCACCGCTGTTCCTGATCTGGATCGCCGACCTGAGCCGGGCGCATCGACTCGCCGACGGCGCGGGCGCAGGCAGGGTGCCGGAGGGCACCGACTATCTGGAGTCGACGATCCTCGGCTTCGTCGACGCCGCCCTCGCGGCGCAGAACGCCGTCGTCGCGGCCGAGTCGCTCGGCCTGGGCACGGTGTTCGTCGGGGCGGTCCGCAACCATCCCGAACAGATCGCGGCCGAGCTGGGCCTGCCACCGCACGCGGCGGCGGCGTTCGGGCTCGCGGTCGNCACGCCCGACCCGGCCGAGCACGCCGGGATCAAGCCGCGGCTGCCGCAGGCCGCCGTCCTGCACCACGAGCGGTACGACGCCGCCACGGCCGACGCGCACATCCCCGCCTACGACGAGCGGCTGGGTGCGTACAACGCCCGGCACGGCCTGCCCGGTTCGTGGAGCGAGCGCGTGCTGGCCCGGCTGGCCGGCCCGCAGTCGCTCTCCGGCCGGCACCGGTTGCGGGAGGCGCTGGCGAACCTCGGCCTGCCGTCCCGCTGACCGCATCCACCAGAGGGGCGACTGCCCGGTCTCCACAGCCATCGGCCCGGCGGAGACGTTCAGGCCACGTTCACCGTTCTCGAACTACTCTCCGCTATGGGCGGGTTGTCGTCCGGTCCGGCGGCGTGAGCGTCGGCGGGCCGCATGAGGACGATGACGAGCAGGCCGGCGAGGATGCCGATGGCTCCGGCGACGACGAAGGTCGCTTGTATGCCGGTCACCGCCGCACCGTGCGCCGCGCTGTCGAGGAACCGCCGCCCGGCGGACGGAGCGGTCAGCAGCAGGGCCGGTGTCTCTCCCCCGGCGATGGCGTGGGCGAGCTGTGCCGCGTCCGGGACGCCGCGGGCGGACAGGCTGCCCTGCGCGCGGGCGGTGAAGACACTGCCCAGCACGGCGATGCCGAAGGCGAAGCCGAGCTGGNGGGTGGTGTTGACCGCGCCGGCGGCCATGCCGCCCCGCTCGGCGGGCACGAGGGACATCGAAACCGAGCCGAGGACCGGCGTCACCAGGCCGACCCCGATACCGATCACGGCGAAGCCCGGCACGAGCTGCGGCCATCCGGCCGATCCGTGGACGAGCGCGGCGGTGAGCAGTCCGCCGAGCCCGATGAACAGCAGCCCCACCCCGATGACCAGATCGGGCCGCCGGCCGTGCAGCACCCGGCCCAGCCCCGCCGAGACACCGAATGCCATGATCGACATGGGCAGGCCGGTGAGTCCCGCCTCGATCGGGCTGAGTCCCAGTACGGACTGCAACCAGATCGAGGTGTAGGTGAACGCGGCGAAGGCCGCGAAGGTCAGCAGGAGTCCGGCGAGCAGCACCCCGACGAACGAGCGGTTGCGCAGCAGCGCGAGGTCGAGCATGGGGTGCTGCGTATGCGCCTCGACCGCGGTGAACACGGCCAGCAGTACCACCGCCGCCGCCAGCAGCCCCCAGATGCCGGGGTCGGACCAGCCGTGCTCGTTCGCGCGGATGAGCGCGTAGGTGGCACCGNCCGCCGCGGCGGTGAAGCTGGTCATGCCCCCGAGGTCCACCCTGGCGCGGGCCGGTGCGTGCGCGTCGACGAGCGTGGTAGAGCACAGCAGGATGGCGACGGCGCTGACCGGCAGGTTGACGAAGAAGATCCAGCGCCAGGACGCGCCCTCGGTGAGAAGTCCGCCCAGGATCGGGCCCACCGCGGCCGAGCCGCCCGCCACCGCGCCCCAGACGCCGTAGGCGCTACCCCGGTCGCGGCCGGTGTAGGCGCTGTTGAGCAGGGCGAAGGTGGTTGCGAACATCGCCGCCGCGCCGACGCCCTGGACCGCGCGCATGGCGATCAGCACACCCGGGTCGGGGGCCAGACCACACATCAGCGAGGAGGCCGCGAAGACCGCGAGCCCGCCGATGTAGGCGCGGCGGTGCCCGACGAGGTCGGCGATCGAGCCGGCGCCGAGCACCAGCGCGGCCACGGAACCTGTCAACCTGTTTGAGGCAGGATGGTGCAGTAATTAGCCGGTGGTCGTGTCTGGTTGGTCTTCGGGGTCGGGGGGCCGGTTGATCCACGCGGGTTGCGGGAGTGCGGGTGGGGTCGGGGGTCGGCGGACGAACCGTTCGGGGTGGGTGGCGTTGTCGAGGACGGCGGCGCGGGCCTGGTGGACCGCGGCGGCCTGGCCGTGGTGGACGGCCGTCGGGGTGAGCAGGCCGATCCCGGAATGACGGTGATGATTGTTGTAGTGGTCGAAGAAGTCCGGGTCTTCGAAGTTGACCGGGGTGAGGTGTGGGGCTCGCGTCCGGCTTGGTGGCTGTGCGTGATGCTGGTCTGGTGTGGCCTGGGTGTAGGACGCTGGCGTGTCGTGGCGTGAAAAGACCCGCAACCCCTGGTGATCTTGGTTGTTCTGACGCAATCAGGACACCGTGGGGNTACGGGCTTGGACGATCATACGAGTGACGCGACGTTGTTGCTGGACCTCGACGGGATGGCGGTGGAGCGGGTCGAGCGGTTGGCCGACGGGTCGCGGGTGGCGTGGCTGGTGACCGCAGACGAGGCGGCGCGGGCGTGTCCGGGCTGCGGGGTGTTCTCGGGGCGGGTGAAGGG
>NZ_LJJX01000111.1:0-706 GCF_001421075.1 Frankia sp. CpI1-P
GATCCGCAGGCCCAAAGACCCGCAACCCGTCGGGAGGGTCCAGCTCCAACTGGATGGCCCGCCACGGGTCGGCCGGCTCCCCGGGCGAATCGGTGGGACCGGCCCCAAGAAGCCGCCCGACCGGGCCGCCGTGAAGAACCGCAGCCACGTCGGGGGCCAGCGTTCTCGTCAGCCGCCGCCTGTTCTGCGGCTGCGACCGCAACCGTCGATACACCGCCAGAATCTCGTCAGGGCGTTCCCGATACACCGAGTCGACCGGCAGCCTCCCCCGCACCCACCGCAGGAGATCCTCTTCCTCGCTCGGCCCTCCCGCACCGAACGGGCCTCCCGCACCGCGCGGCAACGGATGACCGGCGGAAGCCGGCGCCGCGCCCGGGACGGTCACCATGGCCTGGTAGTGATCCACGCCGTTGTAGTGCACATACACGCTGGCCCGCGGGGCCCCCGCCGACGAGGGATGGAAATGGTATGTCCCCACCTCGCCGGCATCCCCGGTCGTCACGGTCACCACGTCCAGGTCGGTGGCCAGCGCGACAATCTCCGGAACCCGGTCGAAGAACGGCGTCCGCCGCCAGGCGGCAGGATCACGGATCGCACGGGCAACCAGATCACTCACCCCCAAACCGGCGAGCCGTTCCCGCTGACCCACGCTCGCCAGAGCCGGCGACAGCCGCAGCAGACGGTTCCACTGCGCACCGGTCGGATC
>NZ_LJJX01000111.1:901-6279 GCF_001421075.1 Frankia sp. CpI1-P
CCCGGTGAACAGCTCATGCACTCCGCTGGTCAGTTCCTCCACCGTCATGCGGGCCACCGGGGAATCCGGCACCTGATCCCGGGCTCCGACGATCACCGAGGTGAAGTAACACACGCCGTCCCCGGGAACCCGAAGAACCTGGAAATCGCCGCCATCGACCCGCACGGTGCCGAGCACCGGACCCGCGGTCGGAACCAGCCGCCCGGCCGGAGAGTCACGCGGAACCGCGGGGCCCGGTGGCTGCCCCGTGCCGGTGGGTCGGCTCGCCTCCGACGGGTCGGCGGAGGTACTGGGCGGCTCCAACGAGGAGTAGGGCGGAGGGTTCCACACCCGATTCCGCAGAATCCGCCAGGCCCCCAGCACGGCGTCCCGAACGGCCTCCTCCGACACGGACGGATTCGTGTCCTCCATCGGCGGAACCGTCGAACCCAGCCCCAGCGGCTCCACCGCGTGATAGCGATTCAGCGCCGTGTCCCAGTCGGGATGCTCGTACACCCGCACCGCCTCCGTCGGCGCCTCCCCCGCCCCGCCGGACCGAGNGGACACCCACTCCACCCCGACACCCAACAGGTCGGGAACCACATCCCGACCGAACACCGCCAGCAGCCCGCCGTCATACGGCCCATCCCCCCGCAAGGCCGCCGCCACCATCTCCCCTGCCGACGGCACCCGCCCCAAACCTCGCGCCGCGTCCCACACCGCCGCCGCCACCACGGCCCGGCGGCGTTCCCGCGGCGATTCGGATGGCAGACCCGCCACCCGATCCCACATCGGGTGATCCGGCCCCGCGGACAACGCCTCCCCGACGACCTCGCGGGGCTGTGCGCCGTCCCGCTCCTGCCCGGCAACCAGCCGCTCCACCTCGTCGTCGGACAGCAGATCAACGAGGGCGGCGGTCGCCGGGCCGGTACCGAACCCACGACCGCCAGCAGCCAGCGCATCCGCCAGGACCACGCCGAGCTCGGCCCTGACCATCCGGGCCACCGGCCCCGGCGCCGACCGGAGCAACACATACAGGTCCGCCAGATCAGTCCCCGGCCGCTGCGAGGCCACACTCTGCAGAACGGCCGTGAGCAGACCCTCCTCGTCATGCGGGACAGCACGCGGCACCGGCACCACCCGTCCATGCCCGGCCGACCCCAACCGCAGGACGAGCCCCGGTCCCGGATACGGCGGCGTCTCGCGGACCAGCTCGGTCCTCACCTCGGGCGGCACGGTCTTCAGCTGGGTGTGTACCTCGCTCAGAAAGCGGCTCCGCCGGGCCTCGTAGCCGGCCTGGCGGGGTTCACCGAGAGCATCCTCGGGGGGGATCGTGAAGATTCTGACGGGAAGGTCACGCGCGGGGCCACCGGCCACGATGAGCTGAATGTGCCGGGCGAGGCGGCGTGGCGTCGTCGACTCGAACTCGTTCTCGATGCGCACGGCCGCCCGACCATCGGGCGTGGTGGCGACGACGACGGGCAGGAATCCCTGCTGCACGGCCTGATCCACCGGGGCGACCAGCGCGGCGTCGAGATATTCCGGCCCGGCGAGATCCAGCGCGGCATGGGGGCCGACGGCGCCCGTCTCACCCGAAGGGGGAGGTGGGGCCTCGTGCCAGACACCGGCCTCGCTGTAGTCCGGCTCCCGCTGATGGGTCGCGTACACGGGTGTACCGAGCTCGGCCCGCAGCGACGCCGCATACCCCACGTTCCCGAGCCTGGGCGCCAGCGACCCTGGGTCCTGCTCCAGGAACCCGACGCCCAGATGGACCGGCCCGGCGAAGTCTCGTGGCGCATGAGCCAACACGATCGCGGCCAACTGGTCAGGCGGAATCCGCACCCCGCCCAACGAGGGATGCTGGCCGTACACCGCATCCAGATCGCCGTCGGCCACCACCACGAACCCACCGGGACGCCGCACCGGTCTGTTCGGCGCCGACGGCGCCTCGGACGGCGGCGCGGGCGCAGCGTCGGGCTCGTCGGACAGGCTGATCCCGGGCGGCAGCCGATCGTCGGACAGCCGACCGGACAGATCGACTCCGAAGATCCCCTGATCGTCGACCAACGGCACCGCCAGGAGATCCGCGATCGACGCCCCCGCCAGGTACCACTCCGACGTCTCCGACCCCGACAGCTCGAAACCGTGATCGAGCGGAACAAGCGCACCCGTCAGACTGTCCCGGACGTGCTCCAGCCGCGCCACGGCGGAGGCGGTCCCGGCCGGCGCGACGACGGGAACCCAGCTCGGCGCGAGAACATCCCCCAGATCGGAGACATAGGCGGCGTCATGGCCGACATACACCGGCTCGCCGCCGAGCAGCGCCGATATCTCCGCGGCCAGCGCCTCGAGCGGACCCTCGTTCTGCACGCTGCGGGTGGCGACCAGCCGGATCGGGGATCTCCGGGGGGACTGGCCTGAACTCCCGAAGGCCCCGTTCAGAGCATCGACCACCGCNTGGGCCGTGAGCGGCACCGGCCGGTCGGCGCGCCACGACGGCTCGCCCGTCGACAGCGTGTTCACGACCACCAGCGGCAGAGCGCCGGCGACCGGCGGCATGGCNAGCAGCGAGCTGTGCCATTCCTCCAGGGCCCGCCGGACCCCTTCCTGATCGCTGCCGGTACCGAGCAGCAGGGCGCCGCTCTCGTACGCCTGGATGTTCCTGTCGTTGTCGGCAACGAGCCGACCGTCGGCGTTCAGTGACAGGTAGCCCGGGGGCCGCTCCGCCTCGCCGGGCGAAGCCACGAGCTCCAGCCTCGCGACCGGATCGACGCCCCGGCGGGCCCGGAAGATCGGCATGGCGAACGCGGCCGCGAGAAGCTCGGTGTCCCGGGCGAAGGCCTGGAATTCGGCTTCGTCCGCCGGCGGCTCCGTCCACAGCACCACCGTCCCGAACGGATCGCGTCGCTCGGCCTGCGCGGCGGCGGCAACCGTGTCCGCCCCCACCTCCGCCAGGGGACGCACACTTCCGTCACCGAACGTCACACCAATACGCCCATCCGGCAGGAGGGGAAGATCAAGCGAGAACGAGCCCGACGGAAAGCCGGCATCAGGCTCCTGGTACCGCGTCCCGTTCAGTGCGACGAGGTCCTCGGTGGGCGCCGCCAGGCCGTTGCTGTCCATCGACAACCAGGCCGGGGCATCCGGCGCCCCCAGCCGACCCGCCGGGTCGGTCACCAGGGCAGCCGGCCGGTCGGCCGGTTCGTGCAGGATCTCCCATCGATGGGGCGGCATGACGCTCCATCGGCGACCCATGAAGATGACGGAATCGAAGCCCGCGGCGAACACGGTCGCGTCCGCCGCGAGGCCGACCTGCCGCCAGGCCTCCCGGTGCAGGTCGGCCTCAGCTGGTTCCGCGTCCTCATAGATGACGGCGAGAGGCCGATCTCGCTGCCACCCCCGGTCCTCGAGGTAGGCGGGCATCTCCGACGGCGCCAGGGTGGTGGACCTTCCGTCCAGCCGTCTGATCACGAACTGGGGCTCTCCGGCATCGTCTCGCTCGACCTCGAATCCCGACACCTCGTAGACATCATCCCGGGCCGCAAGCTCCGCGGCGTCACGGACCGTGGACAGGTAGTCATATAGGTTGGTCGCGATCAATCCGGTGGCCGTGCGAACCACCGCGTCCTCGGAGCGAAGCCACGCCCCGCCATCCGCGGTGTCCCACTTGCTCGCGTCCTGCTCAGCCAGCGGTCCGAGCACCTGCCACGGCGTCCGCTGCCCCGCGGCGTCCACCGCCCGCGGGCCGCCGCCCGCATCGTCGAACTCGCCGTGGCTGCTCCCGTCGAGCACCAGCATCTCCACGCCCTCGGCGGCGGCGAACCGGTGCAGCATCTGCTGCGACCGACCCGGCCCCCCGGCGACCCACAGGCGCAGGTCCACGTAGTGCATGGCGTGGTTCGACCAGCCGTTGTCCTGGAGAAACGACACGAAGGAGGGATGCTCGCCCCCCGCCGGCGGCGCATCCTCGAAGTCCTCCCGGAAGCGGAGCCGGTGGCCATCGGGCATCGTCAGGCCGATGCCGCCCTCGTGCGCCGGCAGCACCAACTCGAAGGGCCCGGCTTCGGCGGCCGCCAACGCGCGCAGGAAGTCAATCTCAGCGAGATATTCCGGCAGCGTCAGGGACGCCATCCCGTTGTTCCAGAGCACCGGGCCGCCGATCTCGCCCGGCACCAGGGAGCCGTCCTGCGCGGGGGACAGCCATACCGGCGGCCTCAACAGATTGCGGCCGTCCGCCTCCTCGGGTCGCAGGGCGGCGCTCCACCCGTGCCCCGTCCGGTCGTCGCGGGCGACCAGTCGGCCGTCCACCACCTGCGGGTCGACGCCCAGCACCGGCAGCCAGAACTCGGTCCGCAGATGCGTCGAGAAAGCCTGCAGCTGCCCGCGCAACGTGTCGTGTTCGGCCTTCTCGTCGCCCTGATCGGCCCAGCCCCCCGCCGCTTCCCTCGGCGCCCACACCTGAACCGGACCGCCCCGCCAACCCGCCACCGCCAGCAGGTCCTCCAGCAGTTCCGGCCCCAGCCGCTCCACGCCGCCATCCCGCCAGCGGATGCCCAGCGCGCCGTCGTCCATCCGCGGTAGGACAATCGTTGTCACATGCGGCTGGCCCCGCAACTCGTCCGCAAACCTGTTCATTCCACCCGCGACGACCAGTCCACGTTCCGCATCGACCCGGACGTCGAAGTCGTCCAACCATTCGGCGGGTACCGGCTCATCGCGTTCGCGGGAGTCGGAGTCGGAGTCGTCAGAATGGTCCGAATACTCAGAGCGGGAGTCCGACGAGTCCGAACCGGCCATGACGGCGTCGGCATCGTCCACCGCGAACCGATAGGCGTCCGGGCCGGCCAGCAGCCCGGAACCCGTGCCACCCACCGGCTCGGATTCCCCGGCATCGGACTCGTACACGGATGAGCCGGCAATCGGGGATGCCGGTGCGGCCGCCTCCACGCCGACCCCGGGCGAACTTTCCTCGCCGCGCGCGGAATCGGCGGCCGAATCGTCGAACAGACGCGGCGGCTCAAGCGGCGGAGAAGCCGGCGGTGCCACCGACGTCGCCACCGCCGGTGGGACGGACTCGACCTTCAACCCCGCAGCCTCCGAAGGCGACGCCGCAGGCTCTGGGAGCAGCGCCGCAGGCTCTGGCGCCGGGATGACCGGCGGGCGGACCGTCGGGTCCTCGTCCAGCCAGATCGCCACCCGACGTTGGTCCTCCGCCTCACCTCGGGCAGCGGCCTCGTCGGCCTGCATCGGCGAGGACGTGACTCCGGCACCTCGCGTATGCGTCTCGTGGGCGACCGCAGCGGCCGGCAGACCGACCGCTGCCAGCCGCCGGGCCAGCACCGGCGCCAGCACCTGCCAGGCCGACAGCGCACGATACTGCCCGGAGCGCGCCGCACGGC
>NZ_LJJX01000112.1:0-6283 GCF_001421075.1 Frankia sp. CpI1-P
ATCTGGACGTGCTGCTGGCGTTCTACGACTACCCCGCCGAGCACTGGGTGCACCTGCGGACCACGAACCCGATCGAGTCCACGTTCGCGACCGTGCGCCACCGCACCCGCGTCACCAAGGGACCGGGATCACGAGCCGCCGGGCTGGCGATGGCGTTCANGCTCATCGAGGCCGCCCAGGCCCGCTGGCGNGCGGTCAACGCACCCCACCTCGTCGCCCTCGTCCGCGCCGGCGCCGTCTTCGAAGCCGNCCAGCTCGTCGAACGACCCNCCACCACACCCGTCAACCAAGCCGCTTAACGATCACCATCCACAGGTCTTGACAATTCCTCAAGTTGACTGGACGAAGCGCGAAAGAGCGTTACTGCACCAGCGTGGCTGTTCACCGCCTGTCCCACGCTCTGCGCCATCTGGGCGATCGCTGTGGCTCTGAGGGCCGCTTTCCAAGTTGGTCCAAGGTCCACCTGAGCGCGCGGGTGGTGGCGAGGGTGTGGGGGTGGTCGGAGCCGAGGGCGGTGNGTTGGCGGGTGAGGGCGTCGTCGCGCAGGGCGCGTGCTGTGCTGTGCTCGCCAAGCTCGTTCAGGCTGACCCCGAGGTTGTGGGCGGTGGCTTCAACGTAGCTGTTCAGCTGAGGTCGAGGCTGAATGTGCTGTTCAGGCCGGGTGTGCGGCGGGTGGGAGCCAGGGGCCCGTGGTGAACAGTTGGACGAGGGCGTCGAGGGTGTCGACGCCCCATTTGCTGGCGGTGGACAGGTAGGACTGCACGATGGCGAAGTCCGCGAGGCCGGTCAGGGTTCGCCAGCAGCCACCGGAGACCCGTTGTTGGATCTTGACTGGTCGGACGTCACGTTCCGCGAGATTGTTCGAGAAGGGGACCGTCAGGTCGGTCGCGAACCGGAGGATCATGTCCTCGTAGCGGCGGAACCGGCGGATCAGAGTCCGGGCGTCCTGCGCGAGGGGGCTTCGTTTCCCCTGGTTGTCGGTCTCACCGCGGGCGAGCGCGCCGAGGTGGTGGTTGCGGATCTCGGCGAAGATAGCCGGGTCGAGGGCATGGTGGCCGGCCGCGCGGGCGGCGGTCGCGGCGTGGTGGGCGTCGAGCAGGGTGGTGGCCAGTGCGTCGGCCCAGACCTGCCCGGGCGGGTCACCGTCGTGGACCTGGCGCAGGTCCCGCAGCAGGTGGGCGCCGCACCAGGCGTGCAAGGCCCCGGCCAGATGGGCGTAGCCGCTGTAGCCGTCCCGGACCAGCACCCCGGTGAAGGCGGGCCAGACCCCGCCGGCGTCGATCGTGGCGGCTGAGCGGTCCCCGACGTGCATCACGGTCAGGTAGTCGGTGCACGCGACGTGCAGGTAACGCAGGGCGCCGTCGGCGCGGGCGGTGGTCTCGTCCGCGTGCGCGACCGGCGCGGCGGCGACGAGCGCCCGCACCCGGGGCAGGAACGTGACCTCCAGCAGGCGGGCGGCCCGGCCCCGCACGGTGGCGACCCAGCCCGTCGAGACCGCGGCGCCGGCCAGGACGGCGAGCACCCGGCCGGCCCGGCGGACCGGGAGGTGCTGGGCGCACACCAGCCAGACCGCCCGCGCAAGCAGGCCCGGCCCGTAGCCGACCCGGCCGGTCACCCCCGCCGGGGCGTCCGCGCTGGTGGTCGCCGTACAGCACGGGCAGACCCGCGCCACGACCCGATACTCGGTCACATACGGCCTCGGCGGCGGAGGCGGGACGTCGAACACCTGATGACGGCGCACCCCGAACACCGGCGCCCCCGCCAGAGAACCACCGCACCCCGCGCACGACGACGGGTCGAGCGTGACGACCTCGTCCGGGTCAGCGACCATGTTCCGGGTCTGGCCGGGCTCACCGGGCTGCTTCCCACGCGGACGGCCCGACGACGACCGCGACGACCGCTTCGGTGCCTTCGTGAACGGGCTGTCCGACGACGGCGGACGCGACGACGTCGAACTGTCCGCGCCAAGCCTGCGTTCGAGCTCGGCGACCCGTGCCGTCAGCCGCTCGATCACCGCGGCCTGTTCCGCGACCAGGCGCACGAGCTCCTCATAGCTCGGCCGGCCGACGGACTCCACCCCCACAACCTAACCGATCTTGACCCGCCGGCAGGCAACCACGAGACCGATCACCAGACAAGATCCGCAAGACAGCCGCTCAACCAAGCTGAACAGCTACGCTTCAACCTTCGGACCACGGTGGCATCGCATCATCGACGAATGCCTACGCATACGACGTGCCGATCATCGTCGGTCCCTCTACCGCAACCCCCTCACCCGACGGACCGAAGCGCTGACCTTCGTAGACATGGTTATCAACGACGCACCCCAACCCTCAGGAACCGGCTAACCGCCCTCCCCGCCCTCAATCCACAGGTATTGACAATTTCTCACGGCGTGCCGCTTGCGGGCTCGCTCGATTTCGCCGGCGCGTTGCTCGGCGAACTTGCCGCCGTCGGCCGCGCTGATCGGGTTCACCCAAACCGAACATCGCCGGCGGCGCTACGCTGCTGTGTCGTGCAGGGGACGCGTCTCGACACTGCTCGGATCCGGGCGGCTCGCCGGGTGATCGACCCGGTTTTTCTCGACACGCCGCTGTACCGCTGCGAGGCGCTGGAGCCCGCCCTCGGGTGCGCGGTGAGCATCAAGCTCGAAACGGCGAACCCGGTCCGCAGCTTCAAGGCCCGCGGTACCGAGGTGGTCGCGAGCCAGCTTGCCGAGCATGGCTCGCGAGCCGTGGTGTGCGCCAGCGCGGGCAACCTTGGCCAGGCCCTCGCCTGGTCCGGTCGCGGCCGGGGGCTCGACGTCACCGTCGTGGCCTCCCGCTTCGCCCCTGCGGCCAAGCTTGATCGCATCCGCGCCCTGGACGCCAGGGTGGAGCTGGTGGACGGCGACTTCGACCTGGCTCGGGAGCGGGCGGCGGCCGTCGCGCGGCACGACGGCATCCGGCTGGTCGAGGACAGCCTGGACCTCGAGACCTGCGAGGGCGCGGCGACCATCGGCCTGGAACTGGTGGGCCCGGAACTGGTGGGCCCGGAACCGGTGGACACCGCGCCGTCGTTCGACGCCGTCCTGATTGCTCTCGGCGGCGGGGCGCTGGCCACCGGGGTGGGTCATGTGGTGAAGGCCCTGGCGCCCGGCGTCGAGGTGATCTGCGTCCAGCCGCTGGGCGCACCGGCGATGACCCTCTCGTGGCGCGGGCGGCGCGTCGTCACCACCGACGCGACGAACACCATCGCGGACGGCGTCGCCGGCCGGCGTCCGATCCCGGCCGTCCTGGCCGACCTGCTCCTGGTCGCGGACGATGCCGTCCTGGTCCAGGAGGCGTCGATCATCGCCGGGATGCGGATGCTGCTCGACCACGCCGGCCTCGTCGTCGAACCGTCGGCCGCGCTCGGCATCGCGGCAATCCTCGAAGACCGTGACCGCTTCGCCGGCCGCCATGTCGTCACCATCGTGTGCGGCAGCAACGTCGACGTGGACGCCTACCACCGCTGGGTCGGTCCGGCTTCCACCCGCAGGCCCTGACCTCTGCGCCTCCCGCTACAGGGTGTTCGCGAGCCGGTCGGCGAGGATGCGAGTGAAGCGGGACGGGTCGGGGAGTTCNCCGCCCTCGGCGAGCAGGGCCATGCCGTACAGCAGCTCGGCCGTCTCGCCGAGAACGTCGGAGTCCGCGTCCTGCTGCTCATGGGCCTTCCGCAACCCCGACACCAGGGGATGAGTGGGATTGAGCTCCAGGATGCGCTTGGGATGCGGCACGTTCTGCCCCATGGCGCGGTACATCTTCTCCAGGGTCGGGGTGATGTCGTAGGTGTCGCCCACGAGGCAGGCCGGTGACGTCGTGAGGCGCGACGACAGACGAACCTCCTTCACCTGCTCCTGCAGGGTCTTTGCCAGCCAGGACAGCAGCTCGGCGAAATCCTTCTGCTGCTGTTCCCGCTCGGGTTCGGCGCTCTCCTTCTCGTCCGCCGTGCCGAGATCGACCTGGCCCTTGGCGATTGAGCGCAGCGGCTTTCCGTCGAACTGCGCCACCCGCTCGACCCACACCTCGTCGACCGGGTCCGTCAGGATCAGGACCTCGTAGCCGCGGGCCTGGAACGCCTCCATGTGGGGCGACTTCTCGACCATCAACCGCGACTCGCCGGTCATGTAGTAGATGTCGTCCTGGCCGTCCTTCATCCGCTCGACGTATTCCCGCAGGGTCGTCGTCTGCTCCGGGTCACGCGTCGACGCGACGGAGACGATGTCCAGGATCGCCTCCTGGTTGTCGACGTCGTCGAGCAGCCCTTCCTTGACGACGGGGCCGAACTCCTTCCAGAAGGTCCGATAGCGCTCGGCGTCGTCGGTCTGCAACTGCCTGACGGTGGAGAGNACCTTCTTGACCAGCCGGCGGCGAACCTGCTGGATCTGACGGTCCTGCTGGAGGATCTCACGCGAGATGTTCAGCGACAGGTCGTGCGCGTCGACGACGCCCTTGACGAAGCGCAGATAGTTCGGCATGAGCGCCTGGCAGTCGTCCATGATGAACACGCGCTTGACGTAGAGCTGGACGCCGCGCCGGCCGTCCTGCGCGAACAGGTCGAGCGGTGCGTGGGACGGGAGGAACAGCAGCGCCTCGTACTCGAAGAGCCCCTCGCCCTTCATGTGGATGGTCTCGAGCGGGTCGGTCCAGTCGTGGCTGAGGTGGCGGTAGAGCTCGTGGTACTCGGCCTGGTCGACCTCGTCGCGCGGGCGCGCCCACAACGCCTTCATCGAGTTGAGGGTCTGGATTTCGGTCGTGGCCGCGCCGGCCTCGCCTGTGCTGGCATCGTTCGTGCCGGCCTCGTTCGTGCGCTCGACGGCCATCCGGATGGGCCACGCGATGAAGTCGGAGTACTTCTTGACGATCTCGCGGATCTTCCATTCGGCGGTGTAGTCGAACAGATGGTCCTCGGTGTCCTCGGGCTTGAGGTGCACGGTGACCGCGGTGCCCTGCGGCGCGTCGTCGACGTCGGCGATGACGTAGGTGCCCTCGCCGCTGGACTCCCACCGCGTGCCGCCGCTCGTGCCGGCCCGCCGGGTCAGCAGCGTGACCGTGTCCGCCACCATGAACGTGGAGTAGAAGCCGACGCCGAACTGCCCGATGAGGTCCTGTGACGCGGCGGCGTCCTTCGACTCCTTCAGCTTGCGGAGCACCTCGGCCGTTCCCGACTTCGCGATGGTGCCGATCAGCTCGACGACGTCGTCCCGGGACATGCCGACACCGTTGTCGCGCACCGTGAGAGTGCGCGTCTCCCGGTCGACCTCGATGTCGATGTGCAGGTCGGACGTGTCAGCCTGCAGTTCTTTGTTGACCAGCGACTCGAGACGAAGCTTGTCGAGGGCGTCGGACGCGTTGGAGATCAGCTCGCGCAGGAAGATGTCCTTGTCCGAGTAGATCGAATGGACCATCAACTGCAGAAGTTGACGGGCCTCGGCCTGAAATTCAAGCGTCTCGATCCGGTTGCTCACGCAGACCTCCATGCGGACACGGGCAGTTCGGGGCAGGATCAACGCGGGGTCCCATGCGGCCGGGGAGGCACTCCTGCGGCGCGCCAACCCGGAGACGGCACAGCGCTACCGGCGTCCCCCATTCGCGGAGTCAAATATTAGCGCAGCCGGACTCGTTCTCACGCGCGCCTTCGGAGCACCTGCGGAGGAGGNGCGGGCCGTGTCCTGATCATCGATGCCGCGTCGGGGAACCTTCGGGCGGCCCCTCAGCCGGGCAGGCGCGCGGTGACGATGTAGGCGGTCTCGCTGAAGAGGAATTCGTCGGCCGCGTCGGCCGCTTCCAGGTCGCTCCACCAGCGGTCGACCTCGGTCGGTGTGACGCCACCGAGACCCTGGTCGGCGGCGGAACGGATCGCGGTCGCGACCTCTCGAAGACGAAGGTCCGCAGCCTCGGCTAGCCCTGTCCTTCGCACGTTCGTGCGATGTGACAGTTCCGTGATCTTTTGGTTGTTCCGTGTCGGGTTTGCCGCGGGGTGGAGTGGTGGGCCTGGCACGGTTCCCGCCTGTGACGGTCGTGGNGGGTTATGGACCTCCGAGCGTGGAGAAGATGCTCGGCGCGCTGCCGGTCGTGCGGGACTTCCTGCGCCGGCTTGGGGTGGCCAGCGTCGTCGACCGACTCTGCCCGGTCCGCGAGGACGCCCGGCTGACCCACGGCCAGGTCATCGAGGTCCTCATCGCCAACCGGTTGACCTGCCCGACCGCGATGGTCCGGGTCGCCGACTGGGCGGCGGCCTGGGCGGTCGAGGAGGTCTTCGA
>NZ_LJJX01000113.1:0-5920 GCF_001421075.1 Frankia sp. CpI1-P
GTGAGGCGCGGTGCCCTCGGCGCCCGTGAGGCGCGGTGCCCTCGGCGCCCGTGAGGCGCGGTGCCCTCGGCGCCCGTGAGGCTATCCACACCGGCATGGTTTCCCTCACAGGGGTACGGTCTGTCGTTGCCCATCGGTGCTCTCGGCAGCGCGTGGGACGTTTCATGAGGTAGCAGATGATTCCGCCTCTCGATACGTTTCCGAGAGGACTTCCAGAATTGGACCTACCAATTCCTTGGAGCTAGCAGCCGTCACGCGCGAATTCGTCGTGTGGTCGGAGCCGTCTCGATCAAAAACTGCCGCTCCAGCCTCTCTAGCTATCACAACTCCGGCCGCCATATCCCACGGCTTATTTCCAAGTGCGATACTTGCATCCGTTCGCCCGGCGGACAGCCATGCCAGGTCAACGGCCGCCGATCCAAACATGCGGACCCGCTCCACTTTCGGTGCAAGAAATCGTGACAGCGCAAGTCGGGCACGATTCTTCTCTTCAGATTTACTACCCACGGCATAGTCTCCGATTGAGACTATCGCATTAGAAAGTCGGCCCGGTCTGGTTACTGNGATTTTCCGTGTGCCCACAAAAGACCCGTGCCCCTCCGCTGCGGAGTACCTTTCATTCAGGAAGGGCAGGGCGATCACTCCCACTATAGGCCGCCCCTCACTGATAAGCCCCAGCGAAACACCGCATAGCGGTATCCCATGAAGAAAGTTAGAGGTTCCATCTAGCGGATCAAGAGCCCAGGTGTTCTTACTATTCAGAACTACCTCGCCAGTGCCCTCTTCGCCCAAAAAGGCGAGATGCGGCGTACGCCGCTCAAGGAACCTTCTGACCTCTCTTTCAACCGCTAGGTCAACTTCGCTAACAAAATCGCGCTCCTCTTTCTCGNGANCTTCGCCGGGTGGAGTGCTCATTATAGTCTCGACGGCGATATCTATAGCTTCGTGCGCAACGGCAAGAAGAGTGTCTAGTTGGTTCACAGAAACGAGCTCCGCTCTTCCAGGGAAGATAGTACTTCATCAAATGTTTTGAAGATTGCCCCGTCCTCCGCTTCACGCATTGCGACCAGAGTCGGGGATTCAACCCCTCGGGTTTCCGGTAGGTACGGCTGGAAAACGCATTTACTATCGTCAACAATTATAATGTTGTACCGCAGCGGTTCATCGTAAACGCCAATACGGAGATTGCCGGAATTGCTTCCAAGATTATCTCTAAGCTTTAAAAGCAACTCAATATTGATGCGAGTCAACGCGGCGAGGTCGCCTAGCGGAAAGCCTTCCTCCTTCTCGCGCTCCCCGATATATCTGCCGCGAGGATCTAGAAAAAGGAAACACCCATGTCCGCCATCGGCTATCTTGCGCCGAAGGGAGCGAGTAGGATATTGCTGGCAGACCAAGTTAAGCGAAAGGCCGGCAGCCCGAATCTTTTCTGCGTTATCGAACAGTTCGTGCGCGGGAATCGCACTTGAGAACTCCGATCGAGTTGAAAATACTGCGACTACGCCACCCATGCCAAAATGGCCGCTTAGTGCCGAAACTTGATCCTTTGAAGGTTCCGATGGAGGAGTGGTTGGCAATTCCCCGCTCCACGTCTTGAAGAGATGTTCGGCCGTCCAGCCTTCAAACATTTTCTCCAGAACTCGACAGTGGTGCGGGTACGGAAGTGAGATGAGCGTTCCAGAGAGCCAGCGGTGAAATTGTGNGCGACTCGGCCAGGTGCCGACTAGGCTACCATCGATGACCTTTGCCGACCTGTCATATTCACGGCAAAAAGTAGTGTAATTCTGCCAATGGCGCTGACNCAACAGCGTCTTAAGTGTCGTGCTTCTTTCCTCTGACATCGACAGGCTTTCTCCACTCTTCTCGGTTTTTCTCCTTGCCATGATCATATCACGAGACGAGACCAAGAAGAGACAGAAAGAGGCGAAGCTGCGAGTAAATGCGACTATCGCGATATTGCAGCGAGACAGAAGGGCGTGGTCCGCTCATCCCANCACGCGCAATCCGCGCAGAAAGGATAGGAGTGCCCAGGTTCGTCCCTGGACTTGATCGGTCCCTGACCCTCGGGAGCCAGAATGACTACCCCCCACAGTGCGCCCTATGGACATCGCATCGCCGCTGGTCTGCTGCGTGAGCTACTGGTCGGTTACCAGATCACGCAGGCTCTTTACGTTGCAGCGCGCTTACATCTCGCCGACCATCTAATCCAGCCNGTGACGATCGACGCTCTCGCCAAAGCGACGGGCGCCGATCATGAAGCCCTTCACTTCCTGGTCCGAGCATTGGTCGGCTACGGGGTTTTGCAACGTAGTGGAGATCTCTACGTTACGACCGAGGTCGGGCGACTCTTGGAAAAAGACCGACCCGACAGCCTGCGCCCGACCGTGATTGCCACGGGAAAGGAACGTTACCAGTCCTGGGGCTCACTTCTACAGACCGTACGTTCGGGGCGTCCTGTATTTTCGGCCCAGAACGGTGTGGCACTGCACGATTTTTATGCGGAGCATCCCGGTGCTGCGGCTCCGTTCAACGGTGCAATGGCAGCTCTCACCAACTCCATGGTCGATCAACTCATTGGGTCCTACGACTTCACCCGCCATTCTCAGGTGGTTGAGATTGGCGGCGGACTCGGGGTCTTCATGGCGGAGATTCTGCACCGGAATCCTTCGCTGAGAGGGTCTATCCTGGACCTTCCGCACGTCGTGGCAGATGCCGCCCGAGCACTCCCGCCACGCATCCTCACCGATAGACTTAAACTCATCTNGGGAGATGCTCGTCAGAGCGTTCCGGAGAACGCCGACCTCTACCTGATCAAAATGGTCCTATGCGACTTCCCTGACGATGACGCGCTGAAGATCCTGCGCTCTGTACGCAAGGCCATTCNGGACGAAGGAACTCTTGTCATCTTTGACAAAATCCGGACCGAAGTTTATGACGATGAGGTGAGTCGACGGACGGTCATGTCAGCCCTTAACTTGCTGGTAATGACCGGCGGGCGGGAACGGTCCGAGGAGGAGTATCGACTCCTGCTCGCCCAAGCTGGATTTGAGCTTACCGACGTCATGCGCACCGAAGCGCTCGACGGCGAAATTCACCGAGTCGTTGCAATGCCCGGNGAGGTGGCCCCGCTATCATCCGGTGAATGAGCGATCGTTGGACCGTACACCGTGAAGACGTCATCTACGCAAGCCCATGGGTGAGCATACATCTCGCGGACGTTGAAGCACCTTCCGGCGCCCGGATCCCGCATCATCTCGTTCGGGTACCTGCTTCGGGCGCCGGAACCATCATGGTCAACACCGACGGGCATATTCTCTTGCTATTCCGGTACCGATTCATTGTCTCCCGCTTCGGTTGGGAGATCCCGGCAGGAAAAGTCGAGAAAGGCGAAGNACCGGCCGAAACTGCTCGCCGTGAAGCCCTCGAAGAAACCGGCTGGGAGCCGCAAGATCTCCAACACTTGCTATCGATGAACACTAGTCCCGGATTGACCGATCAGGTTTCTCATCTGTTCCTGGCACGGAAATCCGACCAGCGCGGTAGCCCTGTCGATACCGACGAATCCGTTTGTCTCCGCTGGTGCACATCTGCGGAGATACGAGCCCTCATCCAAGCGGGTGAAATTACAGACGCATTTACGCTCTCCGGCCTGCTTTGGTATCTAACCCTAATGAGCTAACACAATCGTTCGGCCTGACGGTCGACGCGCGAGAGGGGGAGGNAATGCGCCGCAGTGTCTACCTGGGGCGGTCCCGCTGGTATGTCCTGAAAAGGCTGTTCGTGGTCGGTGGGGCGTGCCTTCTGGCGGCGTTCATGTTCCCCACGGTGGTGTTTTTCCGCTGGCGGTGGTGGCGGTGATCCTTTTCGGTCTGTTCTGGCTGGTGGGAGGATGAGGGGATTGATTATCCAGCTCAACGAAGACGATCTTCCAGAATTCGACCTTCCGCCTTCCAACGGGCTGATTATCTNGGGTCCGGGCGAGGCCAAAGGCGATCGCGTGCGGGTATGCCTGGAGTTCCTGCCAACGGTGGACGGGTCGACCCTNCATGCCCGGCGGGTCGCAGTGCGGCCGGAGTTGGCGCGGCAGAGTTTGGTGATTCGCCCGCGGGTGGCAGGGAACCGGAGCACTGCCGTTGCCTTTCTGGCGGGTCGACAGTTATTGGAGCATGAGCGGACCGCAATCCTTCCTGGTCCTGTGGTGACCTCTGCTTGTGAGGTCCCTCCGTATGCGGATGGCTGGCGGGGGATTCCACTGACGGTGCTGCTTACCGGTGTGGGTGGCGAGCATCAGGTGCAGCCGGTGTGGGAGTTCATGTCCCCTGACCGGTACACGGCGTGGCTGGCAGCAGGCTGCCCGTGAGCCGCCGCGCCCGTCCGGCCGGACGTGTTCCCCCGCCGGTACTCTACGCACCGTGGGACCGGCGGCTGTCTGCCGATGAACTGCCGGCGGTAGGTCCGTGGGCCCCCGACCGTGACGGGGTCGTACTGTGTTACCACTCGCCCGGGATACATGAAGGGGCGCCCGTGGTATTTCAGCGGATACGGATAGCCGATGTGGACTCCGCCTCCCTGGAAATGGTTGCGGCGGCCGTCGTCCGGNATACCGAGATCACTACGTGCACGCTGTATCCTCGGGGAACGAATCTTCACCACACCGGCGCGGCAGTTGCGGCCGCAAACCGGCTGTTCCACGAAAATCCGTTCCCGCACATCAACGGACCGATCATTACCGGCGCGGCCAGCACCGGAGCGCCGGACCTTTCCGCGCTGCATGGCTATACCCGTATGATCCATGATGTGCAGATCGTCGCCCGGAACGGATCGGCGGAAAGCGTAGAGATATGGGAGCTTCGGCGGGTAATCTACCGGAGTTCGGATGACCTTCGGGCTGAAATTCGGCCCTGACCACCATTCCTGGCCGGTGACGGTATGCCGTCACCTTGGGGAGGTCCCACCCCCGAGCGAAACCCCCCCTTTGCCGGGGGTCGGGACCTCCCCTCCCAGACGGACCGGCGGTAGCTCGGGAATGCCGCCCGCCGGTCCCCATGACCCCAGGTCGGATGACGCCAGCCCTCCGACCTGGGGTCTTTTCATGTCCCGAAGACCGTTCAGGCACCGGTGGTTCCGCGCGGAGGCTCGGCGTTCTCCGGCCGAAATGCAGTGATCCACTGTTCCACATCGTCGGCATCCCACAGACGAATGTGGGCCGCTTGCTGCCGAGGAGCGGGGAAGGTCGGTCGATGGGTGAGCTGACGCGCCCGCTCGGAGGTGACGCCAAGGCGCCGGGCGATGTCGCCCGTCGTCCACAGTTCCCCGCTCATGGGCGAATCCTAGTGCCACGACGAACCAGGCCCGTATGCTTGGGGTTGGCCAACCCCAAGCGGTGTCGTATAGCGGTCCGGAGCGGTGTGGCATCACCTCTCCGGACCTTCGGCCACCGCTGCCCCACGGATGCACAGGAAGCGGTGAACCATGACCACTATCCCCCCCGAGCCCGCCGCTCACGACCTCGTCCGCGTGACCCCGTCCGACGACGGCTACACGGTCGCTCTCCTCGGAGGAGCAACCATCCTTGATCTCCTGTCCGCGACGCTCGCTCTCCCCTCAGCCGCTTACACGGATCACCGCCCGGTCGCTCCCGACAGCCCGGACGTGCTCCTGACCTTCCGCTTCCTGCCACGCGGGGTCTACGTGCCGGCGGCATGGACACCACAACCGCCGGAGAGTGCACCGGTCGACGGATGGACACCGCACCAGGAAGCGGTACACACGATCGCCTCAGCGGCGCCGCCCGGTCCCAGCGGCGCGCGACTCATCCAGTGGATCACACGATGCGACCCGATCACAGTCATGGTTCTCGCGGACCTGATCCGGTCGACCACGCCACGCCGCTAAGCCCGCGAGGCTCGGCGCCGGGGGG
>NZ_LJJX01000114.1:0-5380 GCF_001421075.1 Frankia sp. CpI1-P
CGTCGAGGGTGAGGATGCCGGCGAGGTGGGCGGCGGTGATTTCGCCGAGGCTGTGGCCGATGAGGTAGTCGGGGGTGATGCCGTGAGACGTGATGAGGCGGTAGAGGGCGGTCTGGAGGGCGAACAGGGTGGGTTGGGTCCAGGCGGTGTGGTGGATGGTCGATGCCTGGGGGCTGTCGGGGTCGGCGTGGAGGATGTCGAGCAGGGGCTGGTCGAGGTGGGGATCCAGGGCGTCGGCGGCGTCGTGGAGGGCTTGGCGGTAGACGGGGTGGGTGGTGTACAACGCGTGGCCCATGCGGGGGTACTGGCTGCCCTGGCCGGAGAAGGCGAAGGCGAGCTTGCCCGTCCCGGCCAATCCGGTGATGACGGACGGGCCGGAGCCGCTGTCGGCAAGCTGGTCGAGACGGTCCAGTAGCTCCGGGGTGGTGGTGGCGAGGGCGACCGCGCGGTGTGGGAACACGGTGCGCGTCGCCAGCGCCCGGGCCAGTGTCGGCAGCGGCACACGGGCGGTACCGCCGGTGTCGCCAGCGCCGGCGTCGGCATTGACGTCGGCGGAGTCGGCGGCGCGCAGGTGGGTGGCCAGGCGGCGGGCCTGGTCGCGTAGCGCCTCGGGGCTGCGCGCGGACAACGGCACCAGCACCGGCAGCGCTTCCCGTCCCGCCGCCGCATCGTCCTGCGCGTCGGCGCTGTCTTTCCGCCCGTCGGCGCTGTCTTTCCGCCCGACGGCGTTGCCTTCCTGCGCGTCGGCGTTGCCTTCCTGGCCGTCGGCGTTCCCTTCGGTCGCGCCGTCGTCCGCCGGGGCCTGTTCGATGATGACGTGGGCGTTGGTGCCGCTGACGCCGAACGCCGACACCCCGGCCCGGCGGGGGGCGCCGGTCTCGGGCCAGGAGCGGGCCTCGGTGAGCAGCTCGACCGCTCCCGTCGACCAGTTCACCTGCGTGGACGGCGCGTCGACGTGCAGGGTGCGGGGCAGTAGGCCGTGCTGGAGGGCGAGGACGGTCTTGATGACACCGGCAGCGCCGGCGGCGGCCTGGGTGTGGCCGATGTTGGACTTGAGGCTGCCGAGCCAGAGCGGTCGGTCGGTGGGGCGATTCTGGCCGTAGGTGGCGAGGATGGCCTGGGCCTCGATGGGGTCGCCGAGCGGGGTGCCGGTGCCGTGAGCCTCGACGGCGTCGACGTCGGCGGCGGAGAGGCGGGCGCTGGCCAGCGCGGCGCGGATGACCCGTTGCTGGGACGGGCCGTTCGGCGCGGTCAGACCGTTGCTGGCGCCGTCGGAGTTCACCGCGCTGCCCCGCACCACGGCCAGGACGGGGTGGTTGTTGCGGCGGGCGTCGGAGAGGCGTTCCAGGAGCAGGATGCCGACCCCCTCGGCCCAGCCCGTGCCGTCGGCGGCGTCGGCGAACGCCTTGCACCGGCCGTCGGGTGACAGCCCGCGCTGGCGGGAGAACTCGATGAACGCCGCCGGCGACGACATCACCGCGACCCCGCCGGCCAGCGCCAGGTCGGCCTCGCCGCCCCGCAGCGCCTGGCTGGCCAGGTGCAGGGCGACCAGGGACGACGAGCAGGCCGTGTCGACGGTGACCGACGGTCCCTCGAAGCCGAACGTGTAGGAGATCCGCCCGGACAGCACGCTGCCGAGCGTCCCCAGGCCGATGTACGCCTCCAGCTCGTCGGGTATCTCGTGCAGGCGGGCCGCGTAGTCCTGCCCGGCGATCCCGGCGAACACCGCGGTCCGGCTGCCCCGCAGCGTCGTCGGGTCGATGCCCGCCCGTTCGAACGCCTCCCACGCCGTCTCCAGCAGCAGCCGTTGCTGGGGGTCGGTGGCGAGGGCTTCGCGGGGGGNGATGCCGAAGAACTCGGCGTCGAAGTCGGCGGCGTCGTGCAGGAAGCCGCCGTGGCGGGTGTAGGACTTGCCCGCCGCGTCCGGGTCGGGGTCGAACAGCTCCTCGACGTTCCAGTCCCGGTCCGTCGGGAACTCGCTGATCGCGTCCCGGCCGTCGGCGACCAGCTCCCACAGTCCCTCCGGCGTGGTGACCCCGCCCGGCAGCCGGCAGGCCATGNCCACGATCGCGATCGGTTCCCGGCGGCTCGACTCGACCTCCCGCAGGCGCTTCTGCGCCGTCCGGGCGTCGCTGACCGCGCGCTTGAGGTACTCGCGGAGCTTGGCGTCATTGGACATGGTCGGTGGCTCCCTCAGGATGAACTGCGACGGGGTCAGGAGGACTCGACGTTGTCGTCCAGCAGGGCGAACAACTCGTCGTCGGTGGCGGAGTCGAGGTCGATCTCGTCGTCGGCCGGGTCCGCGNGGACGACGTCCGCCCACCGGGCGACCAGCGCCCGCAGCCGGGTGACCGCCTCGGCGGTGTCGGCGTTGTCGCCGCCGGTCGCCTCCAGCACCGCCTCCAACCGGTCCAGGACGCGCAGCGGCGAGGAGGTGTCCGTGGTCCCGGCGGAGCCCAGCTCGCCCGCCAGGAAGTCGGCGATCGCCACGGGGGTCGGATAGTCGAACACGAGCGTGGCCGGCAGGGTGAGCCCGGTCGCCGCGTTCAGTCGGTTGCGCAGGTCGACGGCGGTCAGCGAGGTGAGGCCCAGCTCGCGGAACGCCCGGGTGGCCCCGACCGTTGCCGGGCTGTCGTGGCCGAGGACCACCGCCGCCTCCGCGCGAACCAGGTTCAGCAGCAGCTCGTCGCGCTCGCTCGGGGCGAGGGCGGCGAACCGCTCGGCCAGGCTCGGTCCGCTCGGGGCCGCGGACAGCCCGGCCAGCGCGCCGTCGCTGCCCGGCCCGTCGGCGACGAGCTCGCCGTCGACGAGCCGGACCGGGGTGGGATCCAGCCAGTAGCGCCGCCGCTGGAACGCGTACGTCGGCAGGCTCACCCACCGCCGGCGCCGCTCCGAGCCGTCCACGGTGCTGGGGCCGTCCACGGTGCTGGGGCCGTCCACGGTGCTGGGGCCGTCCACGGTGCTGGGGCCGCCGGCGGTGCTGGGGCCGCCGGCGGCGGCGGGGCTGCCGGTGCCCGGATCGGCGACGGTCGCACCGAGCACGACCCGCCAGTTCACCTTGGCCCCGCGTACCCAGGCCTCCGCCAGCGCGGCGCGGATCTTGGTGAGGTCGCCGGTGTCGCGGCGCAGGGTTTCGGTGATGGCGACGGGGCCGGGAAGGTCGGGGGTGGTGTCGAGGGTTTCGGCGAGGGCGGTGGTGAGGACGGGGTGGGGGCTGATCTCGATGAACAGGTCGTGGCCGNCNNNGAGCAGGGCGCGGGTGGCNGNNTCGAACAGGACGGGTTGGCGCAGGTTGGTGTACCAGTAGTCGGCGGTGAGGGTGGTGGGGTCGATCCAGTCGGCGGTGACGGTGGACAGGATGGGGATGGTGGCCGGCTGGGGGCGGATGGGGGCGAGCGCGGTGAGCAGTTCGTCGCGGACCGCCTCGACCCACGCCGAGTGCGAGGCGTAGCCCACCGGGACGTCTCTGGTGCGGATGCCCTCGGCCCGCAGGCCGGCGACGAACTCGGCCAGCGCCTCGTCGCTGCCGGCGATGGCGGTGCTGGTGGGGCTGTTGAGGACGGCGACGGACACCGGGGCGGCCCCGTCGCGGAAGCGGGCGAGCCGCTCGCGGACCTGGTCGGCGGGCAGGTTCACCCACACCACCGCCCCCGGATCGGGCAGCGCGCCGAGGATCTGTCCACGCAGGGCGACCACGCGGGCGGCGTCGTCGAGGGTGAGGGCGCCGGCGATGTGCGCGGCGGCGATCTCGCCCTGGCTGTGCCCGACGACGGCGTGCGGGTGCACCCCGTGGTGCTGCCAGAGGCGGGCGAGGGCGACCAGGACGGCGAACAGCGTGGGCTGCACGACGTCGACCCGGTCGAGGGNGGGNGCGTCGGGCCGTTCGTGCAGGACGTCGAGCAGGTTCCAGTCGATGTACGGGGCCAGGGCGGCGGCGACGGTGTCGAGGTACCCGGCGAAGACCAGGCTGGTGGCGAGCAGCTCACGGGCCATCCCGGGCCACTGGCTGCCCTGGCCGGGGAAGACGAACACGGTGGTGGCGGTGGTGTCGGCGGCGCCCCGTACGACGCGGGCGCTGGCCGTCCCACCGGCCAGCGCGTCCACCGCGCCCAGCAGGTCGGTGCGGTCGGCGCCGAGCACCACGGCCCGCTGCTCGAAGACCGTCCGCGCCGCGACCAGGGCGTCGGCGACGTCCGTCGGATCGAGCCCGGCGCCGGCGTCCGACCGGACGAAGGCCCCGAGCCGGTCCGCCTGCGCCCGCAGCGCGTCCGAGGTACGGGCCGACAGGATCCACGGCAGCACCGGATCGCCGCCCGACCTCGCCGGCCCGGCGGTCTCGGTCCCGCCCGGCTCGGCCGGCAGGGTGCCGCGGGCCGCGAGGACGTTCTGATCCGCCGGGGCCTGTTCGATGATGACGTGGGCGTTGGTGCCGCTGATGCCGAAGGAGGAGACGGCGGCGCGACGCGGCCGGTCGGTGTCGGGCCAGGGGGTGGGTTCGGTGAGGAGCGCGACGTCCCCGTCGGTCCAGTCGACGTGGGGGCTGGGGGCGTCGACGTGCAGGGTGCGGGGCAGTAGGCCGTGCTGGAGGGCGAGGACGGTCTTGATGATGCCGGCGGCGCCGGCGGCGGCCTGGGTGTGGCCGATGTTGGACTTGAGGCTGCCGAGCCACAGCGGTCGGGTGCGGTTCTGGCCGTAGGTGGCGAGGATGGCCTGGGCCTCGATGGGGTCGCCGAGCGGGGTGCCGGTGCCGTGGGCCTCGAGGGCGTCGATGTCGGTGGGGTTGAGGTGGGCGGCGGCGAGGGCGGCGCGGATGACCCGCTGCTGGGAGGGGCCGTTCGGGGCGGTGAGGCCGTTGGAGGCGCCGTCCTGGTTGACGGCGCTGCCGCGGATCACGGCGTGGATCGGGTGGCCGTGGCGTTGGGCGTCGGAGAGCCGTTCGACGAGGAGCATGGTGGCGCCCTCGGCCCAGCCGACGCCGTCGGCGNCGGCGGCGAAGGCCTTGCACCGCCCGTCGNGNGNNAGNCCGCGCTGNCGGGAGAACTCGANGAACNCNGNNGGNGNNGCCATCANNGCNACNCCGCCGGCCAGCGCCAGGTCGGNNTCGCCGCTGCGCAGCGCCTGGGCGGCGAGGTGCAGGGCGACCAGGGACGACGAGCAGGCGGTGTCGATGGTGACCGACGGTCCCTCGAAGCCGAACGTGTAGGAGATCCGGCCGGTCGCGATCGACCCGGCGTTGCCGTTGCCGAGGTACCCCTCCAGGGCCCGCGGCACGGCGTGGATGCGCTGGGAGTAGTCGTGGTACATGACGCCGGCGAAGACGCCGGTGGTGCTGCCGCGCAGGGTGGTGGGGTCGATGCCGGCGCGTTCGATGGCTTCCCAG
>NZ_LJJX01000115.1:0-4726 GCF_001421075.1 Frankia sp. CpI1-P
GTGGATGGTCGATGCCTGGGGGCTGTCGGGGTCGGCGTGGAGGATGTCGAGCAGGGGCTGGTCGAGGTGGGGATCCAGGGCGTCGGCGGCGTCGTGGAGGGCTTGGCGGTAGACGGGGTGGGTGGTGTACAACGCGTGGCCCATGCGGGGGTACTGGCTGCCCTGGCCGGAGAAGGCGAAGGCGAGCTTGCCCGTCCCGGCCAATCCGGTGATGACGGATGGGTCGGGTTGGCCGTCGGCGAGGCGGTCGAGGCTGNCGAGCAGGCTTTTGGTGCTGGTCGCGAGGGTGATCGCGCGGTGTGGGAACACGGTGCGCGTCGCCAGCGCCCGGGCCAGCGCCGGCAGGGGTGCGCGACCGGTGTCGCTCTCGCCGCTGGCGCGCAGGTGGGTAGCTAGCCGGCGGGCCTGTGCCTGCAGGGCCTCGGGGCTGCGCGCGGACAGTGGCGCCAGCACCGGCAGCGCCCCGACCACAGCTCCATCGGCATCCGGATCGCCTGTCTCGGTGGTGGGACGGCCCGCCTCCGCGCTGTCCGCGTCGGCCGGCGCCGGACCGACGCCGGGGGCGTTCGGGTCGGCCGGGGCCTGTTCGATGATGACGTGGGCGTTGGTGCCGCTGACCCCGAAGGCCGAGACCCCGGCCCGGCGGGGGGCGCCGGTCGCGGGCCACGCGCGGGCCTCGGTGAGCACCTCGACCCCGCCGACCGACCAGTCCACCTGCGTGGACGGCGCGTCGACGTGCAGGGTCGGCGGCAGCAGGCCCGCGCGAATCGCCTGCACGATCTTGATGACTCCGGCGGCGCCGGCGGCGGCCTGGGTGTGGCCGATGTTCGACTTCACCGAGCCGAGGTAGAGCGGCCGGTCGGCCGGGCGGTTGCGACCGTAGACGGTCAGCAGCGCGTGGGCCTCGATCGGGTCGCCGAGGGCGGTGCCGGTGCCGTGGGCCTCGACCGCGTCGATGTCGGCGGGGGTGAGCCGGGCGCCGGCCAGCGCCGCGCGGATGACCCGCTGCTGCGACGGGCCGTTCGGCGCGGTCAGGCCGTTGCTCGCGCCGTCGGAGTTGACCGCGCTGCCGCGGACGAGGGCGAGGATGGGGTGGCCGAGGCGTTGGGCGTCGGAGAGCCGTTCGACGAGCAGGACGCCGGCCCCCTCGCCCCACCCAGTGCCGTCGGCAGCGTCGGCGAAGGCCTTGCACCGCCCGTCGGAGGCCAGGCCCCGCTGGCGGGAGAACTCGACGAAGGCGGCCGGGGAGGCCATCACCGTCACGCCACTGGCGACGGCGAGGTCGGTCTCGCCGTTGCGGAGCGCCTGCGCGGCCAGGTGCAGGGCGACCAGGGCGGACGAGCAGGCCGTGTCGACGGTGACCGACGGCCCCTCGAAGCCGAACGTGTAGGAGATCCGCCCGGACAGCACGCTGCCGAGCGTCCCCAGCCCGAGATAGGCCTCCAGCTCCGGCGGCGGCTGACGCACCGTGTCGCCGTAGTCCTGCCCGTTCGTTCCGGCGAACACCGCGGTGCGGCTGCCGCGCAGCGCCGTCGGGTCGATCCCGGCCTGCTCGAACGCCTCCCAGGTGGTTTCCAGCAACAGCCGTTGCTGCGGGTCCAGGGCGAGCGCCTCGCGCGGGGAGATGCCGAAGAACTCGGCGTCGAAACCGGCGGCGTCGGTCAGGAACCCGCCGTGCCTCGTGTACGACTTCCCCGTCGCGTCCGGGTCGGGGTCGAACAGCTCCTCGACGTCCCAGCCGCGGTCCGTCGGGAACTCGCCGATCGCGTCCCGGCCCTCGGCGACCAGCTCCCACAGCTCCTGCGCGGAGCCGACCCCGCCCGGAAACCGGCAGGCCATCCCGACGATCGCGATCGGCTCGCCCCGGGCGTCCCGCTCGTCCCNCANCCGTTCACGGGTTTCGTGCAGCTCGGCGGTCACCCTCTTGAGGAGGTACCGAATCTGGTCGTCGCTCATGTTCCACCTTCTTTCGCGATGCGGGGTCAGGAGATCCCGAGGGTCTTGCCGATGAAGTCGATGAGCTCGGCGTCGCTGGCCGCGGACAGCTCGGCCGCGACGGCCGCTCCGTCCGCCGCCGGTCCGCCCAGTCGGGTGAGCAGGTCCCGCAGCCGGTCGGCCGCGGCCTCCCGGTCCGCGTCGGCCACGTCGGCCAGCGCCGACTCCAGCCGGTCGATCTCGGCCAGCACGGCTGGCAGCCCGGCCGGTTCGTCCGGCACCAGTTCGCCGAGCAGGTGGTCGGTCAGCGCCGCGGCCGTGGGGTAGTCGAACACCAGGCTGACCGGCAGCGACAGGCCCGTCTCGGCGATCAGCCGGTTGCGCAGGTTCACCGCGGCGAGGGAGTCGAATCCCTGGTCGCGGAACCCGCGGTCGACGTCGACCGCGTCCGGCGAGGCATGTCCCTGCACGGCGGCGACATGATCGCGGACGATCGCGAGCAGCGCCTCCCGGCGTGCCGGCCCGTCGAGCTCGGCCAGCCGGGCCGCCAGCACCGGGCCATCGCCGTCACCGGTCGCGCCCGCCGGTCGACCCGACCGCTCGGCGAGGGCGCTGCGCTCGGCGGCGACCTCGGGCAGCTCGTGGACGAGGGGATGCGGCCGGCTCCGGTAGAACACCGGCCAGTCGGCGGCCACGATCGCCAGGTGGGTCTCGTCGCTGGCCAACGCGCCGGCCAGCGCCCGCACCGCCGGTTGCGGGTCCATCGCCAGCAGCCCGTAGCGGCCGAGGATGCGTTCCACATCCGGTTCGGCGAGTCCCGCGCCGTCCCACTGGCCCCAGGCGATGGAGGTGGCGACCAGCCCGGCGGCGCGCCGGTAGGCGGCAAAGGCGTCGAGGTACGCGTTCCCGGGGGCGTAGTTGCCCTGGCCGGTGATCCCCGCCGTCCCGGCGATCGAGGAGAACAGGACGAACGCGGCCAGATCCGCGTCGCGGGTCAGCTCGTGCAGGTTCAGCGCCCCGCCGACCTTGACCCGCAGCACCCGGTCGATCTGCTCCAGGGTCAGCTCCGAGACCAGGCCGTCGTCGAGGACCGCGGCGGTATGGACGACCGCACGCAGCGGCAGCTCCGCGGGAATCCCGCCGATCACCTCCGCGAGCGCGTCACGATCCCCCACGTCGACCGCGGCGATCGTGACCCGGGCGCCCAGCGCGCGCAGCTCCTCGGCGAGTTCGCCGGCGCCGGGCGCCCGCTCGCCCCGCCGGCTCGTCAGCAGCAGGTGGGCGGCACCCTCCCGGGCCAGCCAGCGGGCGACGTGCCCGCCGAGCGCCCCGGTGCCCCCGGTGATGAGGACGGTGCCCTCTGCCGCCCAGTCGGCGACCGAACCCGGCTCCTGCGCAGGCCGGGCTTCGGTCGGGGCCGGCACCAGCCGGCGGGCCAGCAGGCCACCCGACCGCACCACGAGCTCCGCCTCGCCGTGGCCGGCTCGCAGCGCCGTCGCCAGGAGCCGCGCGGCCTCCTCGTCCACCTGGTCGGGGAGATCGACGATTCCGCCCCAGCGGCCCGGATACTCGACGGCGCAGATCGCGCCGAGGCCCCAGAGCAACGCGTCGGCCGGTCGGGTGACGGGATCCGCCGCCGAGGTCGACACGGCGCCGCTGGTGGCGATCCACAGCCGGGCGTCGAGGCCCGTGTCGTCCAGGGCCTGGAGCAGTGCGACGGTCCCCGCGAGGCCGAGCGGCGTGGCGGCGGCGTCCGGATGCGCCGACTCGTCCAGGGCCAGCAGGGACAGCACGCCGGCCACCGCCGGTCCATCGGCGAGGCCCGACGGGATCGTGCCGTTCGGTGCCGTGCCGTTCGGTGCCGTGCCGTTGGGTGCCGTGCCGTTGTGGGCTGCCCCGATGGGGGCCGCGAGCAGGCGGGTCAGCTCGGTTGCCAGGGTGCGGCGATCCGCGGCCGCGGGGACGACCAGCCGGCGCACGGCGGCGCCCGCGTCCTCCAGCGCCCGCACCGCCGCGGCGACCCGGGGATGATCGACATACTCCGGCGCGACCACCAGAAGCCAGTCGCCATCGGAGGCGGGCGACGCCGACGCGCTCTGCGGGACCGGGCGCCAGGCGATCCGGTACCGCCACGAGTCCGCCTGCGACTCGGTGACCCGGCGCGTCCACCACGAGTTCAGCGCGGGCAGCACGGTGGCCAGCGCGTCGTGATCCGTCGGGTCGGAGATCCCCAGGGTGTCGGCGAGGGTGCTCGCGTCGGNGTGCTGGACGGCGTCCCAGAAACCGGTGTCGACCGCGTTGAGCGGGCTCCCCTGCCGATCGGACGTGGCAGGTGCCGGGTCCTCCAGCCAGTAGCGCTGGCGCTGGAAGGGGTAGGTGGGGAGGACCGCGGCGAGGTGGATCGGGCCCGTCCCGGTGCCACTGCTGGCGGCGTTTTCGCTGGTGGTGCTGTCGCCGCCGGGGCTGGCGCTGTGGTCGCTGGCGGTGGGGCTTGTGGTGGTGGGGGGTGTGGGGGTGTGGCCTTCGGTGTGGAGGGTGGCCAGGGCGGTGGCGAGGGTGGTGGCGGGGGGCTTGGTGCGGTGGAGGGNGGGGGTGGCGGTGAAGCGGGGTCGGTCGTTGCTGTCGCTGGTGCTGTCGCCGCTGGTGCTGTCGAGGTGGGTGAGGGTTTGGGTGGTCAGTGCCGTGAGGGTGGTGTCGGGTCCGAGTTCGAGGTAGGTGGTGACGCCCTGGCCGAGCAGGGTGGTGATGCCGTGGGCGTAGCGGACGGTGTGGCGGATGTGGCGGGTCCAGT
>NZ_LJJX01000116.1:0-4488 GCF_001421075.1 Frankia sp. CpI1-P
GTAGGGGCTGCCGAACTCGGTGGACTCCGCATAGCTCGCCGGCGAACCGGCCGAGGTCGCGTCGTCGACGGTCGCGACCACATCACCGTGCAGGTTCGCCAACTGCAACGTCACCGCACCACCATCGGTCTGGACCGCGGCCAGATCGCCGCCGATACCGCTGACGTTCCGCGACCAGGACGAACCGACCCCGATCCACGCCGGGCTGTCCCCCGACCCCGACGTGTAATGGTTCACCGACGTGGTCGACCCGTCCGACCACGACCGAACCCGCCGAGCCGGATCCAACGCATACGTCCTCGTCGACGAACCCACGGTCTCGCTCGCCACCAGATCGTTCACGAAGTACCCGAGACTCGCCGACGACCCGGCCGGCGGGTACGGGTCCGTCGTCGTCCGACCGAACAGATCATAGGTATACCCGCTGTTCGTGAGCCGATCAGCCTGGTCATAGCCGAAAGAATAACCGCTGGGCGATGTTGACGTCGAGCAGGTACCCGCATCACTACCCCCACCATCGGGGTAGCTCGTCAACGACAACCGATTCGAATCCGCGTCATACCCATACGACCGCGTCGTGCACGACGCCGGACCGCCATAACTCACCGTATCCGCCACCGACGTCAACCGGCCCGACAAGTCATAACCCAACGACTTCGTCGATGCCGGCGTCGCGTCCAACCGGATCTGGCCGTAAATCGAGTTGGCCTGGGCGAATGCCAGCCACGGAGTGCCATCCTTGGTGTAGTTCAGCGCGGTCGGCTCACCGTTGTCGTCATACCGCGTCGCCGCGACCAGGCCGTTCGGATACGTCTGCGACGTCAGCTTCCCATCGGCGTTGTAACCCGCGGTGAACGTCGACGGCGCGCTGCCGGCGCCGACATCGAGACTCGTCAGCAGGCCACGGTGCTCCCCCGAACCACCGTCGTAGGTGTAGGTGTACGTGCCCTTGCCGTCGTTCACCGTCGCGACCCGGCCGTCGATGTCGTAGGTGGTCGCCGCGGTGTTGCCGTCGGCGTCGGTCTGCGAGGTCACCTGGCCCCACGAGTCGTAGCCGGTGGTAAGCGTGACGCTGTCCGCCGTGGTCGTCGTCGGCAGACCCGTCGACGCGTCGAAGGCGTAGGTGGCCGTCGGGATCGTGCTCCCGCCATCGGCCGCCGGGCTCGCCGCCACGGCCTCGGAGGTCTTCCGGCCGGCGCTGTCGTAGGTGTAGGTCGTGGTCCGGGTCGTCGAGTTGACCGTCTCGACGTTGGTCAGCACCTCGTTCAGGTCGTTGTACGTGTATGCCGACACCGGCAGTGGATTCCCCGACGACGGCTGCGCCGCCGGACCCTCCGTGCACGCCAGGCCGGTCCAGGAGGCGTTGACGCAGCTTCCCGACCCGGTCGCGGTGAAGTACGAGGTCAGCGTCGTGTAGGCGTCGCCACCGGAGCTGCTCGCCTTCGGCTGGCGGGACTCTACGACGTTGCCGGCCGCGTTGTAGTAGGTCGTGCGGACGATGTCCGGGGTGGAGCCGCCGCCCATCCAGGTCGTCACCGTCGTCGGCTTGCGCAGGTNCCACCCGGATGTTGCCGCGTCCGCGCCGCTCTTCGCCTCGTAGCCGTTGACGGTCTTGCGCGGGTCGGCGTCGCTGCCGTCGGCCAGGCGAATCGTCGTGGTCACCGTCGTCGCCAGCCGGTAGGGGGTCGGCGACGACGGGGCGCCCTGGTCGTAGTCGGTGTGGACGTGCTCGCGACCCGAGTAGCGGGCGCCGCCGTTGTCCACGATCTGATGCGTCGGGCCGTACGTGTCGGCCACCGACACCCCGTCCGCGGTGTACGCGGTCTGCTCGTCGAGCCGCTGGGAACGGGCCGCGGAGCTGGTCAGTGCCGCCACGGTCGGGTCGGTGTCCGCGGTCGGGGTCAGTGCCTGGTTGCGGTTCTCCGCGGACAGCGTGCGGATGGTGTTGCCCTTGGTGTCGTGTTCGGTGGTGGTGATCTGCCAGGCGCCGTTGCCGTAGGAGGCGCTGTTGACCTGCCGGCCGTCGCTGTTCAGGTAGGTCAGGTCGGCGTACGGCCAGTCCTGTGGCGACGGCGGTGACGGCGGCACATGATCGGCGGTGAACACGCCGGCGCCGTAGAGCGGCAGGTCCTGCTGCGCCCAGGCGGCGACCGCCCCGGCCGACAGGTCGATCGGGGCGGTGCCGCCGGTGACCGCGATGTCGTAGGCGACCGTCTGCGTCGCCGTCGACCCGCCGGGGGTCGGGCGGGACACCGTCGAGATCCGCCCGGAACTGTCGTAGGCCAGCGTCCAGGTGGCCTGGCCGGGCGGGGTGATCTGGGCGAGCCGGCCGGCCGTGTCGTAGCTGTAGGTGGTGATCAGGTTGGTGCGGGGGTCCTTCGCCGAACGCAGCCGGCCGGCGGAGTCGTAGGCGTAGGCGGCCACGTTCACCGGCGCGGCGCCGTTGAGCGCCATCNCGATCCCGCTGACCCGGCCGGTGTAGTCGCCCCAGGTCGCCGGGTCGGTGCCGGTGCCGGTCGCGGTGGTCGACGTCGCGTACGTCAGGGTCAGCGCGCGGCAGCCGGCGCCGAGCGTCGTGCACGACACCCCGGCGGGGACGGGGGCGAGGATGCGGGTGACCCGGCCCGCGGAGTCGGTGGTGTAGGTCGACGTGGTGTTCGAGCCGGGCTCGATGACCTGACTGGCATGCCAGGTCGTCACACCCCCGACGACCTGAGCGGTGAAGACGGTCTTCGTGCCGTCGACGTCGGTGTGGGTGAACTGGGTCGCGGAGTCCTTGGTCAGGGTGCTGCCGTCGACGGCGTCGTCGCCGACGCCGGTGTAGGCGTACGGATAGCCGCCGGTACCGGCGCGGGTGTAGACGTCCTGGACGCCGGTGTCGTCGGTGAAGGTGACATAGCCACCGGAATCGGTGCTGTCCGCCAGCGTCTCGTCCGCGGCACCGGCATCAGGGCCGGGCATGCTCGCCGTCCACCCCGNCCCGAAGATCGTGTTCGACGCACCCGCGGGCAGCACCTCGAACATCGACCACGAGTTCGTCGCCGTGGACGGTGCGGTGGTGGTGATGGTCAGCGCCTGACCGGGAGCGGAGGACGCCGCCGTCTTGTACAGCGCCGCACCGGTCAGGTCCGACTGGTGGTAGCTGCCCTGCAGCGTCACCCCGGAACCGGGGGTCGGGACCGCCGCGGCGTTCCAGTCGGCGACCGCGGCGAAGGCCATCGACCCGGCCGCGGTCGACGTCACCGACTGGTTGAACACCCCTGCGGTCGTGTCGTCGGGCGGGCCGATGTTCGTCGCGCCGATCGGCGTCGCCAGGTTCGCGTTCATCACCACGAGGACCTGCAGGAACTTCGAGCAGGTATTCGTCGACGAGGTCAGGGTGACGGTGCGTGCGGCGGAGCTCGACGTCCGCGCCCACCAGGCGACCGCCTCGTCCTTGGTGTCGTTCGCCCCGGACCCGGCGACCCGGATCCAGGACAGCCCACCCGAGTCGGAGATCGCCGGGATGGTGCTGGCGCCGGATCCGGTCGAACCGGTGTCGGCGAGGGCGAGCAGCAGCGCGTTCGCCGGCGCCGTGAACGACGCGGTCACCGCGTTACCCGCCGACGTGCAGCCGTTGCCGTTCCAGCCGACCGCCGGCGGCGTCGACGGATCGACCGTGAGGGCGGCGCCGGCGGGGGCGTTCACGCCGAGGGTGGTGAAGGTGCGCCCGACGGTGATGTCGCCGGTGTAGCTCGGCATCGACGCGTCGGTGGCGGACACCGCGTAGTCGCCGGTCAGCAGGGCCACCGAGCCCGGCCCGACGGCGTGGGTGGCCTCGGCGTCGGCGAACGCGTGCCGGGTGTACTGGATCGTGTGCGCCGGCACGCAGGTCACCGTGTTCGCCGCGTCCCGGAAGCAGGCCTGCACCTGCACCGGGCCGTCCGCGGCGCCCGCGGTGGTCATCGTGGCGGCGAGGTCCCAGGTCAGTCTGTCGAACAGGCCCGAGCCGTTGCGGGCCATCGGCCACGACGGATGCGTCGACGTGCCCGCGACGGTCACGGCGCCGGTCGGCACGTCCGTCCAGCCGGTGGCGGTGTTCGTACCCAGCCGGTACTGGAACGTCACCTGGGTCTGCGCCGACGGCGCCTGCCCCTCCAACGTCGTGAACCGCTGGACGCGGGCGCCGTCCGCCGGCTGCGCCAGCGCCCCCGCACCCACCCCGAAGCCGTAGGAGACGACCGGCGACAGGTTGCCCGCCTTGTCCTTCGTCCGCACGGAGAAGGTGTGCAGGCCGGCGGTCGTGGTCAGCGACGGGGTCGTCGTGGCCGTCGTCTCCGTCGCCGGGGACGGCTGGTCGAGGCCGTAGAGGAACGACTGGGTGTCCCCGCCGGGCGAGGTCCAGGTGAACGTGCCCGAGGTCGCCGACGCCCAGCCACCGGACGCCCACGCCGCCGAACTCAGTCCGGTCGGGGCGGATGGTGCGGTCGTGTCGACGATGAACGGGAT
>NZ_LJJX01000117.1:0-4350 GCF_001421075.1 Frankia sp. CpI1-P
GGGGCGCCCGCGAGGCTCGGCGCCGGGGGGCGCCCGCGAGGCTCGGCGCCGGGGGGCGCCCGCGAGGCTCGGCGCCGGGGGGCGCCCGCGAGGCTACCTGACCCCCGCGCGGAGTGGCTAGCGGCTGATCCAGCCGAGCCACGCGCCCGCCACGACGCACGGCACGGCGACGAAGACGACGAGTACGGCGATGAAATACCAGGGGATTTTGTCGGAATCCCAGTCCCATGAAGACATTGATAAGACTCCTTCTGTGGGGCGGTGGGGTTTCTACAGCACCTGCTGATCTGTGATTATCAAATATGTGCGGGCGCCGTTGTAATACTCCACGAATATGCCGTACCGGTACGCCCATGGGGCGATTTCGTCGGCAAGCGTGACGGCTTTTATCTCAGGGGATTCCGCGTTGTAGGTGGCGTCTACCAGCAGCGCGCAGATGTAGGTGAGGGAATCCTCTTCGGCGGTGGCGGACATGAGGGGCGCCAGAGGTGGTCCNGTCTCCCTTCCTCCCGCGAGCCCGGGGTAGTGGAATGCTGCCACGTACACCGTTCCCCAACCCGTCTCTATGACGATACCCGCAGGTCGCACGGCCCACTCTGCCTCTTCTGCCGTGCGGACGGCGCGGATTCCTTTCGCTGATCGCAGCTTTTCCTGAAGGAGTTTTTCTAGGCGCTCATTTTCCATCGGGGCGCGGCCTGGACGGGGGTTGTGATACGGGCCGGAAGGTGTCGGCGGGTGGGGGTGGTGCGGGCGGTACGAACGGCACCCATCCTTTCGGTTTCCCGTGCGTCGTGTCGTTTCCGCTGCGGAGCCTACGGTCAATTTCCATTGCGAGGGCTTGCAACAGTTTTTTTTCATGGGTCTTACGGAAACTGTCGCCTTCGACGCGATAATGCTCGGAGGCTTTCTCTCGCCGTTCAGTCTTCGTCAAGGGCACTCGCCCGGGGGGTACGGGGTTGAGTGCGAGCAGTTCGCGGAGCGCCGTGCCGCGCGGGTGACCGAGTGCTTGCGTGGCCGCGTGTAGGAGCCGATAGACGGCAGTGGCGCGCGCCCACCTGCCTCCCGGTGCTGTGACGAGAGCCAACAAGTGGGGCGCGGCCTCCAGGACATCTTCGGGTCCGCGCGCGCCACGGTCCGCCAGGCGACCAAGATCCTCTAGAAGATCCTGTTCGTGGCTGCCCTCGATCATCACGGGTCCTCTCGTTCGTGCACACGCCCTTGCATCCGTAACAGCGCCCATCCTGACAGTGACCGGGCGTATACGCATCCGGGTTTAGTCCGGGTTGGGTCCGGGGTGTCCGTGCGCTGATGATCGGTCCGGGTCTGGTCCGGGTCCGGTCCCGCTGAATTCCGGGTGCTTCCAGGAATGACCCTCGTATTTNCCAGTCTGATACCTGCGCCGAGGCTCTTTCCCGGGAAGCATTAGCGGTGTTCGACGGGGCCGTATAAAGCGTCCTCGCGGCCCGTTCACCACTTCTCGGGAGCACCCGTGCTGCTATTCATTCTCTTCTTTTTTCTGTTCGCTCTCGCCGCGTCTCTGTTCCGCTTCCTCGCGGTCTTCGTGCAGGTCTCGTTGGCGCTGTACGCGGTTCATTGGGTCGCCGAAAACCCGCACGTCTACGGCGGATACTTCGTCGCNCTTCTCTTCCTGCTACTGGCCGTGCGCGCCGTGTCGAGGTGGGTCAACAAGCCGTGAAGGTCAGGATTCACATCTTCCTCTGGGCCGCTGTGATCGTCTGGCTTCTTTTCCTGTTCCTGGTGGGGGTGGCTGTCGGCCACGAATTGCGGCCGGACGTCCGGCCGCGGGCATGCCCGAACGAATCCCCGCGCGTGGAAAACGCCTTTTCCTTCTCTCCCTTCGACATTCCGCGAGGTGCCTGCAATGTTCGATGACCGTGAGCTGTCAGACCTGGAACGGCGCGCCGGCGACGCCTTCGACACCCACATGGACGGTTTCACGGCAAGCAGCGTCCTTCACGACATTTTCATGGACATTTTGAGCCAGGACCCGCAGGGCATCGAAGCCATCCGGTACGTACAGACCCTGTTGCGCGCCCACCGGGAGAAGACCAAGAAAGAGTGGAAGACCGCCCAGGACCTGTGGCTGTTCGCATCCGACATGGCCTACGGCGCCGACGTTGACGACGACGAGGACGGGATTGATCACTGATGTTTTCCATCTCCATTCTCTTCTTTCTCCTGATCGTGGTCATCGTCATGATCCGAGCTTTTGACCTGAGCGCGGGACAGGCTTTTATCTGCGTCGCGCTCGGTTTCTACGTGGCGCATTCCAGTTTCGCGGACACGTTCCAGAACCTGCTCACCCAGCTTCTCGGGATCTTTTCCTCAGTCCACCTGTAGACCGTGCGGGGGTGTCCGGTGCACGGACACCCCCGCTTTCTCCGGGAGGAGAAAAGATCGTGGCACGAACCCGCACAAACGATCAGCGTAGGGTGGCTCGGGAAATGCGCCGAATGCNCCGTCACATGCGCCGGTCGACACGAAGAAAACTCCGGGAAAATCGGTCCGGTCCGGGAATCGTGGCCAGTATCGCCGGTTTCTTTTGGCGGTATCGCAGTGAACTTCTCCCGCTCTACACCGGTCTTTTCTTGACGGTGTCCGCCACGGTGGCTCACCGGGCGTGGGGCACCGGTGGCGTGGTGCTGGTGGCCCTGTTCTGCCTGGTCACAGCGGGTCTGTTTGCTCGCAGGTTGGCGCGGCAAATCGAACGCGCCTATGCCTTGACCGTGATTTTTCTTGGCTCGGGATGGTGGTTGGCCGCTGGGATTCTTGGTCCTGGACACTGGCCTCTTCCCGCTCTGCTCGTGACTGTCGGGACGGTGGCCGCTGTTCCGTGGTGGGCGCACCGGCGCCGGCGGGAACGAGTCCGGGTGGAGCGGACCATTCGGGCGTGGCCTGTTCTCGCGGAAGACGCCGGACTTTCCGGCTCGCGGGTGATGTCCGCGGTGGTGGACGCATGGGGCTATACCGCACGGGTGGCACTACGACGTGGAATGTCCGCCCGTAGCGCCATCGCCCGAGCCGACGAAATCGCGAGCATGCTAGGCGTCCGCCCGAACTCCGTCCGGGTGACTGCCGATCCGGACCGGGAAGATCACGTCATTGTCCGCGTGACAGAGACTGATCCGCTGGCACGCCCGAACCCATGGCCCGGACACAGNAACGAACCCGTCACGATCACCAAACCGATTGCCATCGGAACCGCTGAGGATGGCACGACGACAACCGTTCTCCTACTCCGCCGGAATGTTCTTATAGGCGGCGTCGTCGGCTCCGGAAAATCAGGCATCGTGAACGCCATCTTGGCTGCCCTCATACCTGCGGACGATGTGATCGTGTGGGGCGTTGACCTGAAAGGAGGGATGGAACTTGGCCCATGGAGAAAATCCCTCGGACGCCTGGCCACCGGAATGGACGATGCGGTCACACTCTTCACGGACGCCCTAGCCGAACTCAACCGGCGCGCTTCCGAACAGGCCGACCGCGGGGAACGCACGTGGAATCCCACCCGTCAGCGTAAGGCACTCGTGATCCTCTGCGATGAATTCGCCGAGCTTCCCCCGGAAGCATTGGATCTGGCGGATTCCCTGGCCCGTCTCGGCCGCGCGGTCGCGGTCACCCTCATAGCTGCTACGCAACGACCCACCCAGGAATCTATGGGAAACGGCGCCATTCGTAGTCAGATGGACATTCGGATTGCCCTACGGGTTCGGGAACGCGCCGACACAGACCTCATTCTCGGCGCCGGAGCCTATAAAAGCGGATGGCGAACAGACGTCTTTTCTCTTCCCGGTGTCTTCCTTGTCCTCGACTCCGACCACACGACGCCCATACCCAACCGGGCCTACCTCGTGGAAGACGACACCGTCACGGCCATCACCGACCGCTTTCCCGCGCCGGTAGCTCTACCCGACCGGAAGGACGAACCGCACGCGGACCATTCCGCTGATCCCGACGATGCACTGTGGACGGCACTCACGTCCGACGACGGTGCCAGCGTGCCCGACCTGGTGACCGCGACCGGCCGGTCGCGCCGTTGGGTCTACTACGCCCTTCAGCAACTCCAGGAAACCGGCAAGGTGCATCAGGGCGCACCCGGACGCTGGCACGCCACCCCGGACCAGCCATGACCCACAGTCACGAAAACGCCGTGCACACCGGTGTGCAAACGATCGTGCAACGCTGTGCACACCGGTGTGCATGCACGGCCCTACGCGCGCGCGTGCGCGCCTGCGCGCATAGGCACCCACACACCCCCGACCGTGCACGCCACTGCACAACACCACAGACAGTCACATCCACCGGTGCCGGCGGCCCTCGGCGAGCGGG
>NZ_LJJX01000118.1:0-4044 GCF_001421075.1 Frankia sp. CpI1-P
GAATGTAGTGGTAATGAACGGCCTGGAGGTCCACCGCGGTGCCGCTGCGTTCCTCATAGCGGCGCATGAGAGGGGCGAGGTCGCCCAGGGCGACGAACGGGCTGCGGACCCACATTCCCCCGAGATCCTGCAGGGGGTCGCCGACGTGCCCGAACTCCAGATCGAGCAGCGCGGTGATGCGTCCGCCGGAGTGCAGGAGCTGCCCGGCGTCCCAGACGATGGCCGACTCGCGGCCGCGCGAGTCGGGACGGTGCCGCGACAGCCACCCCAGCACGAACTCCTGGAAGGGGTCGGGCCGCTTCTTCAACTTCCGGTAGGCGGACTCCTCGAAGTGCCGCAGACCCACCGCGCCGGGATCCTCGCCGGCACCGGTTCGACATCGACCCACCAGGCCGGGCGCCACCGCGCCTGCCGCTCGACGCGCACGACCTTCCCGCCCACCTCACGTTCCAACCAGCCGGTTATCCACTCNCCGTGCCCGTCGCCGGATGCAGACAACCCGACCTCCCCGCTTCATCGCGAAAGGTCATCATGAGCGTCCTGGCACCGGATGTCACGCCGGATGCGCGCATCACGGATGGACCTGTCCGAGTGCGCAGGGGGTTCAGGCCCCCCGCCGAAGAGGGTGTCCAGGCCCCTCGTGGCGGTGGCCGGGCGCCATGAGTCTGAGGGTCATGACGCAGACGCCTCCCGCGACGGCCGCCCCGCCCGGACCCCGGCACTCCCCGCAGCGCGCGCTGGCCCCCGACCTGGCCCGCGGCGCGATGCTGCTGTTCATCGCGCTCGCCAACGCCGGGAACTGCGCCTTCGCCGGCCAGCCCGGCATCGACAGCACGCCGCACGGCGCGGAGCGGGTCGTGGACTTCCTGATGATCACGCTGGTGAACAGCCGGGCGTACCCGGTGTTCGCGGTCATGTTCGGCTACAGCCTCGTCCAACTGGCCCGCCGCCGGGCAACCGACCCCGACGGCGGGCGCGGTGTCCTGCTGCGCCGCAACGCCTGCCTCATCGGATTCGGCTTCGTGCACGCGACGCTGCTCTACTTCGGCGACTTCCTCGGTGCCTACGGCATCGTCGGCATCGTCGCGACACTCGTCCTGCTCCCGCGAGGCGACCGCTTCCACCGGCTCGTGCTCTGGCTCTGGGGGCTCCAGACGCTGGAGGCGGCGGCCGTCGCGGTGGCGGTCGTCCTGCGGTGGCGACGGGGACCTGCGACGCTGACCAACGCGGCCGACCCGTCGCTGGCGGCGTCGTCCTACGGGCGCTCGGTCCTCGACCGGCTCGCCGAGTGGCCCGTCCACACCGCGACCGTGATTCCCTTCATCGTCATCGTCTGGCTGGGCATCTGGGCGGCGCGGCGGCGCATCCTCGAAGACCCGGCCGCGCACCGGCCGCTCCTGCGTCGGGTCGCCTGCGCCGGCCTGGGTGTCGCCATCGTCGGCGCGCTGCCGTACGCCTTCGTTTCGGCCGGTATCGCGCATGTCGACGCGGGTACAGTGCACCGCATGTCGTGGCTCCACGCGGTCACGGGCGAGTATGCCGGCCCCGGTTACGTGGCCCTGTTCGGCCTCGCGGCGGCACGACTGGCCCGGCCGCGGCACCCACGCTCGGATCGGGCCGTGCGCTGCGTGGACGCCGTGGCGGCCCTGGGACGGCAGTCGCTGACGTCCTACCTGGCCCAGTCGGTAGTGTGGCTGGCACTGTTCTCCCGGTGGGCGCTCGACCTCGGCGGTTCCACCTACGTCGCCACCCTCGCCGGCCTGCTCGTCTGGACCGGGTCGGTGGGGTGGGCCTGGGCGATGGATCGGCGCGGCCGCCGGGGGCCGGCCGAGACGGTGCTGCGCCGCATCGCCTATGGCGTCCGCGCGCGCCCCGCCCGTCCCGCGCACCGGGCGGTGTGAGGTGAGCGGGACGGCAAGGCGGTCGACGGCCGACCCGCGGGTCCCGACCGCCCCGGCGGTGGCCGCGGTGTCCGTGGTCGCCGTTGTCGCCGTGGTCGCCGCGGTGGTGTGCGCGGCGGTCGCGATCGCGTGGGCGGTGGCCGGCGGCGGCTACTTCTGGCCTCGATGGGTCTGGTTCGGGGTCGCCACCACCGCTGCCGCCGCGTTCCTCCTGGGTTGGACACGGCGCCACCCGCCGGGCCGGCGGCGCCGACTCGNGGCCGGGCGAGCAGTGTTGGCGCTCATCGTGCCGGTCGACGTGACGGTGTGGGCGCTGTCCGGGGGTGGGTACTTCTGGCCGCTGTGGAGCATCACCGCGTGGTCGATCCTCTTCGGCGGGTATGTCTGGGTGGTCAGCCGCCTGCCGGACAGGCGGGAGCAGGAGCTCACCACCAGGGTCGCCGTCCTGGCGCACACCAGGCGCGCGGTGCTGGACGGGCAGGCCGCCGAACTCGCAAGGGTCGAACGGGATCTGCATGACGGTGCCCAGGCACGCATGGTCTCCCTCGCGCTCAGCCTCGGCATGGCGGAGGACCTGGTCCGCGCGGACCCCGAGGCGACCGCGCGGCTGCTGCGAGAGGCGCGGTCCACCGCGGTCAGCGCCCTGGACGACCTGCGTACCGTCATGCACAGCATCCACCCCGCGGTGCTCGCCGACCGCGGCCTTGCCGGCGCGCTTCGGGCCCTCGCCCTGGACCTCGCGCTGCCGGTGACCGTCGACGGCGACGCCCCGGCGCAGTTGCCCGCGGCGGTGCAGTCGGCCGCCTACTTCGCCACCGCCGAGTGTCTCGCCAACGCCGTCAAGCACAGCCAGGCCACGGCCGGCGGGATCAGCCTGCGGCATGACGGGGCCGTTCTGCGGATCGTCGTCACCGACGACGGGATCGGCGGCGCCGACCCCGCGGCGGGGCTGGGGCTACGCGGCGTCAGGCGTCGGCTCGAGACGTTCGACGGCCGTCTCGACCTCGACAGCCCGCCGGGCGGGCCCACCGTCATCACGATCACCGTGCCCCACGGTCCGGGCCGCCTGCAGTGAGCCGGCTGCGCATCGTGCTCGCCGAGGATCTGACCCTGCTGCGCGACGGGCTCATCCGGCTGTTCCAGGCGCACGACTTCGAGGTCGTCGCGGCGGTCGACAACGGTCCGCAGCTCGTCCGGGATCTCGTCGCGCTGCGCCCGGACGTCGCGGTGGTCGACGTCCGCCTGCCACCCGGTCACACCGACGAGGGCCTGCGGGCGGCGCTCGCCGCCCGCCAGCAGCTTCCCGGCCTGCCGGTGCTCGTGCTGTCCCAGTACGTCGAGCAGCTCTACGCCCGGGAGCTGCTGGCCGACGGGCTCGGCGGCATCGGCTACCTGCTCAAGGACCGGGTCTCGGATGTCGGGCAGTTCATCGCGGCGGTGCGGCGCGTCGCCGCCGGCGGCACGGCGCTCGACCCGAGCGTCGTGGCGAAGCTGCTCGACAGCCGCCGCCGGCCGCTGGACCGGCTCAGCCCGCGGGAGCGCGAGGTGCTCGCCCACATGGCCCAGGGCCGCTCGAACGCGGCGATCGCGGCCAGCCTGGTGATCACCGAGAAGGCGGTCGGCAAGCACACGGCCAGCATCTTCACCAAGCTCGGACTGCAGCCGTCCGAGGACGACAACCGGCGGGTGCTCGCCGTCCTCGCCTACCTGGAGGGGNAGCGCCTGCCCGCGCCGGGATGCACGGGCCGAGGTTCGGGCTCGTGCGCGCCGCCGAACCGCCCATCCGCAGTGGTCGTGCCGGGGTGTAACCCTGCCGTCTATCTGTACGGGTGAGGCGGTGGCGACCGGTGGCGGGTGGTCGGGCGTGGATCCGACGACGCACCGTGGCGGGAGAGGAGGCGGTCGGCGGCACCGGCGGCGGCGCGTCGGGCGACGGCTGTGACGGCTGTGACGGCGGTGACCTGGGTGGCGAGGGTGGCCGAGCCGGAGCCGGCGTCGGAACCGGCCGGGGCGGCGGCGCTGGCGTCGGCGTGTTGTCGCGTCCTGACCCGCCGCGGTTGCGGGTGGTGTCCGATGACGTCTATCCGGGCTGGGAGGAGATCTATCGCGACAACGTGGAGCGGGTGTACAGGATCATGTTTGC
>NZ_LJJX01000119.1:0-3810 GCF_001421075.1 Frankia sp. CpI1-P
GCCACGTCCCACGGCGCCAGGTCATGCGGCATCCGCCGCCACGAACACCCCGCTCCCAGCACGTACAGAATCGAGTCGATCACCAGGCGTCGGTCGTACTTCAACGGGGCACCACCGCGGCACGGGTCCCGCACGGGCAACAGCGGTCCGATCACCGCCCACTGCCCGTCCGTCAACGACGTGTCGTAGGCGGCCTTACACGAACAGACACACACCGGTCCGATCGTGNCCGGAANCTCCCCGCGGGCACCCCACGACACGCCATCCCACCAGCACCATCACATTCCGAACATCCCCAGTTACCCAACACCCTCTAAGCCGCGGGCCGTCACCTCGGCCGTCACCTCGGCCGTCACCGCCTCGGTGCTCGCTCGGTTCCTCAGTCGTCGTCGCGGAAGTGCACTGTCACGCGGTCGGTGTCGGACGGCCAGGCGGGTACCCGCAGCACCGCCCGGTGCGCCGCCTGCCCNCGAGGGGTCACCGCGACCTCGACCGAGCGGTCGCCCGCCGGGATGTGCAGATCCGCACCGGTGATGAAGCCGATCCCGAAATAGTCGGGGATCGGAGCCATGACGTCGGAGACACCGTCGGCATCGCGATCGAACAGGTACACGGCAAGGGCCAGTTTGGACCGCGGGGCCACCCCCGGGCTCAGGACATTTGTCCCGTCGACGGTGAGGATGTCACTGTCCCCGCCCTGGTCGCCCCACCATTCCAGGCCTCGGCTCACGACGAGATCGGTCTGTTTCGCGTCGGTCTTCATGCCACCGCCGATCTCCTGGTCCGGCCGGCTGGTCAGAAGGCGGACGAGTCGATCGGTGCGGCGGAAGGGCTGGTAGTAGAAATGATGGACGGGCTCCCCGGACCGGACGACGGCGAACTCGTAGGTGGCGGTGCCATCCGCCCGGAACGGGCCCCAGGAGCCGTCGGCGGCCAAGGTGAAAAGGCCCCTGAGCCCCTTCGGCAGGCGCTTACCCGTCTTCGGGTCGAGCTGGTAGACCTCCAGGCGGGCCTTGGCGACGCCGGTGTTCGCGGGAAAAAGCAGCGCGCGGCCGGAGATCTCGATCTGCCCCTTCTCCGCGACGACGTCGGTGGTGAACGGCTCGGTCCCGGTGAGGAAGCGGAACATCTCCCGGAAGGTACCCGTCGACGTCAGCAGGCGGTTGCGCTCCTGGTCGGGGAAGCGGACATTGCTCGCTCCGGGCACCCGGCGGGTGGGATCCCCGGTGCCCCAGACGGTGAGCATCGGCACTCCCCGGGGCGGTCCGCTCGCCAGGGAGCCCTCCACGCTGATCAGATGCGCGACCCGGCCCGCCCGCGATGCGGAGCTTGCCAGGTACCGCTCGGTGAGTTCGGCGCCCTCCGCCTGCCCGACCAGATCGACCTTCTTCGCCCCGGTCGCCCGGAGCAGGTCCTGGATCTTCGTGTCAAGCTGCGGAAAGACCTTGTCCAGTGGATTTCCCCAGGACGACGCGTCGTAGTCGAAGGCGGATATCCGGTCGGCCGGGTATCCGTTGCTGGTGAACCGCTGCGCCTGCGACTCGAACTGGTCCCCCGAGCCGAGGGTGCCGTGAACGAACAGCAGTGGCAGGCGTGCGGCGTCCGGCGGACCCACGGGGCCCGCCACCTCCCGGGCGAGCGCCGCGGAGCGGGCCTGCGCGGAGGCGGAGCCCTCGCCGGTGGAACAGGCGGCCGCCACCGCGGCGAGAACCACCGCGGCCGCCAGGCCGAACCAGCGTCCGCGAGGCATGCGACGCCCCTTTCCCTGCGGGATGTTCGGCGGCCGCGGCCGGCCGCCACCGGGAATGCTCCGCTCATTACGTTACAGAAGGGCATGAACCCGACGGGGCGGGGCTGAATCGCCCGGTCGAACGGCAAAAGCTATCGTTTTCGGCCGTCGCCGCCGGCCACTCGCGGCAGGGTGTGGCGTCCGTTGGGGAAGCGGTGAGAACGTCCGGTCCGGGCGGATGGACGTCCCGGAGGACCACGCGTCCCACCGACTCGCCCCCACCGACTCGCCCCCACCGACTCGCCCCCACCGACTCGCCCCCACCGACTCATCGGCGGGTGACGTGGCCCGGGCACCCGACCGCGGTCGACGGTCACGGCCGTCCCACAGCCCCACCCGATCCGCTCGGGTTCCGGACCCTGCAGCGATCCGACCCGACCCGATCCGACCCGATCTGGTCGGATCCGATCCGACCGGATCCGACCTGATCCGATGCGATGCGCTCTGATCCGGGAGGATCTGCGGCCCCGGTGGGGGCGCGGCCGTAAAATGGGATGCGGATAGTGCCCCATGCCTGTCATGATTTCCGGGTGGACGCTGCGGGCGACGACATTCCCTGGCAACGAATACGACCCTCCGAATCCTCGGCCGGCGATATCGGGAGCGCCGCTCGGGGCGAGCCNGGCCGGCACGCGGGGCTGCGTTCCTACCTGGGTTTCGTCGGCACCTTCAAGGGCTCCCTGCTGGTCGTGGTCGCCTGTTTCGCGGTCTCGAACGTGGCGCTCGCGATCCTGCCCGTCTTCATCGGGAGGTTCGTCCAGTCGCTGGCCCATGCGACGGAGTCCACCGACGGGGTGTACCGGTACGCGGCCATCCTCATCGGCTGCAACATCCTCCACGACCTGACCTGGCGAACCGGCGAGCTCACGTACCTCCGCCTGCTGAACGACCGGGGCTACGAGTACGAGAACATTCTCTTCCGCAGCGTCATCAACGAGCGCTACCCGTACTTCGTCGGAAAATTCACCGGCAAGATCAGCAGCTACATCGCATCGTTGGGCCGTGAGTTTCGGGAGATTCTGGAAACCACCTGCTTCACCTATGTGGAGCAGGCTATCCGAGTGCCGTCAATCGTCATAATAATGTTTTCCGTCAACGTCTACTCGGGGCTCACCTTCCTGGTGGCCGTGCTGCTGATGATGGCCATCGGCCGGCATACCGTGAGCCGTTCGTCACGGGCGGAGAAGCGGCTCGCGGACGAGGTCTCCGAGATGGACGGGTACGTGATCGACGTCATCGCGAACTTCGTCAGCGTGAAATCGTTCCGGCAGGAGGCGGCCGAGTACGAGCAGGTGATCCGACGCCGCCGCACGNTCATNGCGGCCGCCCGCAGCTCGTACTTCTGGACCGTCGTGTTCTGGGCCTCGATGTCCCTCGTGGTGCGCTACCTGGTCTGGCCGGTCTCGATCCTGCTCAACCTCCATCTGTACCTGACGGGCGAGCTGAGTCTGGCGCAGTTCACGACGTTCCTCTCGGTGCTGGTGATGTTCTCGGACTTCATCTGGGGCACGGTCTGGGAGATCGCGGAGCTGAATCTCCGCCTCGCGCGGGTCGAGGAGGCCTACCGCTACCTTTTCGCCGGCCGACCCGTCACCGCGGATCGGCCGGCTGCGCTGGCAGGGACGCCCCCGGTGGCCGTGCCGGAAGCGCCGGGGCGGTTGGAGTTCCGTGGGCTGTCCTTCGCCTATCCCGAGAACGACGGCAGGCCGGTGCTCGCCGGCATCGATCTGACGATCGAACCGGGCGAGAAGATCGGCATCGTGGGCCGCAGCGGAAGCGGCAAGACGACGCTCGTCAAGCTGCTGCTCGGCTATTACCCGCTGCCGGCGGACATCGTCCGGTTGGACGGCCGCCCGACGTCGAACTACGCGCTCGCCGCGGGAATCTCCTACGTCCCGCAGGACACCACGCTGTTCCACCGGTCCATTCGGGACAACATCACCTATGGGACGGCCGCCGCGGCCACGCAGGAACAGGTCGAGTCGGCGGCGCGACGGGCCAATACCAGGAACTTTAGGTTC
>NZ_LJJX01000120.1:0-3345 GCF_001421075.1 Frankia sp. CpI1-P
ACAGATGGAGATTGCCGCCGGCCGGCGGGCGCCGTTCACCATGTTGGGTGACTGGGTTGCCCTGTCCGGCATCGACGATCACGCGAAGGTCCTGTACTGGTGCCTCGCGATGCACGTCAACGTTGCCCGCGACGACACCGAGGTCTGGCCGAGCCGGTACACCCTCGCGGAGTGGTGCGGGTTCGCCAAGGCCGAGTCCGTGGATCGCTACCTTGCCCAGCTCGTGGAGCTGGGGGCCATCGAGGTCCGCCAGCACCGCCACGCCGGCGGGATGCGGGCCCGCAACCGGTACCTCGTCCACGGGTCTCCCTCCGACGACTACGCCGGCGCCCGCTCGTTGCACGAGTGGTACCAGCGACGCCTCGCCGAGGCCGACCCCGAGCCTTCCCGTAGTCCGTTCCAGCGGACTACGGCGCGACCTGCGGAAACACGAGAAACCCCAGCTCAGCCCGTAGTCCGTTCCAGCGGACTACCGGAGTCCGCCCCAGCGGACCTCGGTAGTCCGCCCCAGCGGACCGGAACTAAGACCAAGAACAACAAGACGAAAAACACCACCACCCCCGCGCGCACCCGCAAGGCACCAGCACCGAAACCACCGACCGGGGGTGGTGGTTCGAGTCCCNTTCNCCCCACCACGGAGCCGGCCGCCGAGTCGGAGGCCGCGCGGCTGGTGCTCGACACCGTGGCCGGGACGCTGACGCTCGGAGGCCCGGAGCGTGCCGTGCTCGCCGCNCCGATCGACGCCGCCGTGGCGGCCGGGTGGGAGCCGGCGGTGCTCGCCGCGCATCTGACCGCGGACCCCACCACGGACAAGATCAAGCAACCGGGCGGGTGGTTGATGTACCGGCTGACCGGCACGCNCAAAACCGGGGTGCCCGCGCTGNCGGAAGGCCCGACTGTGTGCCCGTGCACCGCGTGCCGCCGACACGTCCGCCAAGTCGAAGCCGCGATCAGGCAGCAGACGGCCGAGCTGGACCGGGCCCGGCAGCGTCACGCCGAGCAGACCGACGACCCCGGCCGGGCCCGGTACGAGACGATCACCGAGGCACTGGGAGCCGCGTTGCACGGCCGGATCGTCGCTGCCGAATTCGAGACGCTGCGGACGGGACGGTTCGGCGCGAATCTCGCCGGGAGCCTGGCCCAATCCCCGAAGCGCATCCGGGCCGTGGTCGGTGGCGTCTACGGCCGGTACGGCCACGACATCGCCGCGATCCGCACCTACGCCGAGTCGCTGCCGCCGGCAGGGCAGCCGGTGCCGGCCGTAGCCGCATCGGCCTAGGCGACCACCGGGCCGGACGGGATCGNCCGTCTGNGTGGCGTTGAGGGGCCGCAGGCGTGGCCCTGAGAGCCACACAGACGGATGGACGTCGGTCCCCTGGTGGGATGGGATGGGCGGAACCGTCTACGGCGATCTGAGAGCGTCGGTCGGCTGTCGGTCAGGGTCGGTCGGGCGTTGCCGAATTGGCCGTTCTGGGATCAAGACCGGACCCCNGCCGGCGGGAGNCGAGCCGGCGGGGGTTGGGCGTCGACGAGCACCAGGCGCACGCCGCCGGCGGGGGGCATCGGAGCCGGTGGGGTCCTCGCGCACGCGTGCCTACGCGTAGGCACGCGCAGTTGGGCCGCGGGTTCGGGCTGTCGGAGTCTCCAGTGGAGACCGCGCAGGATGATCGACAGGAGAGTCTGAACGGGTTGCCGGTCGGCGGGAAGGTCGCGCCGGTGCCGCTACGGGTAGCGGNGGGGCGACCGGCCGGGGCTACCGCCGGCGGGGGTCGGAAGCAGCCACACCGGGCGGGGGTCGCGGGTCGCGGCCGGCACCGCTCGGAGCGTCGGACCGGTCTCGCCGGCGGGGGNGGGGGCCGAGCCGCCGCTACCGCGACCCGTCCGGCGGGGGCGAGCTGGTGGGCGTCGACGTGGGCCAGGCGCACGAGCACGACCGGCCGGCGGCCGGGGTGCCGCCGATGGTGTGCACGATCCAGGCCGGCGGGTGGCCATGCGCGCAGGCGCGTACGCGCGCGTTGGGGCCGTGCATGCACGGATCTTGCACACCGGTTTGCACACCGTCGTGCACGGCGTTGCACAGCCCNCTGCACACCACCGGGACGGCTGCCGAAAGCCGATCGTCACGTGACGACCGAACCTTGTTGACATTGTCAACGAGGTTCGACGCGGAGCAGATCGTTCGACCCGGCAGGGATCTTGAAGGCGGGAACATTGTTACCACCTTCAAGATCGTCGCGAACTTTCTGAAGGGTTTCAAGGGCGGGGCGCCGTGCCGGCGCCCCGCCGGCGCACGCGCCGCGCCGGTCGGGTTCGCCGCGCGGCACGGGGCCCCGCCTCCCTTCGGTCGGCACCCCGTGGCGCGTCGACCCGCCGGGCGCGTCGGAGCGCCGGCGGGTCGGGTCCGTCGCCCCCAGGAGCGAGACGACCGCGGTTCCCCGGGAAGCGTCGGGAAGCGTCCGCGGTGTTGCCGAGAACGAGCACCAGGCCCACCGAGACGACCCCGGCCGGGAAGCCTGCGGGGAAGGCCCCGGGGAGGATCATGGGAAGCGCCCCGTGTCTCGCCTGNCCGACCGGGACGCTTCCCGCCGACCGAGACACCGAGTCGCCCGNCCGGGTGGCGAGACGACCCGACCGGGGAGCCGCCGGGAAGGATGNGGGGAAGATCCGGGAAGGATGNGGGAAGCGTCGCGCGTATCGCCCCGACTGCCGAGACGGGCCCCGATCCGACTGTCGAGACGCGCACCCGACTACCGGGGTCGGGACACCCGACTACCGAGGTCAACCAGGCACGGGAGCGTTGCCGGCCGAGACGTCCGGCCGACCGGGTCGGCTGCCGAGTCGGGTCGGTGGACCTCTCCAGTCGGGTCGGTCGGNGGGCCAGTCGGGAAGACCGCGGGAAAGATCCGGGGAAGATCATCGGGAAGCGGGAGCGAGACGCCGCGGGCCGCTTCCCGCTTCGGCTCGGCTTCGTCTCGTCTCGCTTCCCGAGGCTGNCGAGACGAGACGGGAAGCGCCCCGCCGGCGGCCGGACCGGGAAGCGCGCGCAGCCTCACCCGAGAGATCACCAAGCAAGATCGGAACCGGTTACACCTTTTGCACTTCCCAGTGATCAAGGTGGGGTGCACCGTCGAAAACGCGCGTTCTCGACACCATCGGCCGGTGTGCAGGCGGGCCCGGTGCACGGGGCCCAACGCGCGTGTGCGCCTGCGCGCCTAGGCAGCCGCGGGCCCGTCTGGGTGCGGGTCGGCGTACGCCTCCCTTATGTCGCGGAGTGCTTGGGGGGTGCCCAGCGGTCCGCCGACCTGCGCCAGCGTCAGCGGTCGGACCCCCCTGTGTTGGCGGGGG
>NZ_LJJX01000121.1:0-3134 GCF_001421075.1 Frankia sp. CpI1-P
CGGTGGGTACGGGCCGGGGGTCGTGGTCGATATCGACGATCCGGCGTCGTACATCGTCTGATCAAGGAGAACCTCAGACGTTCCTGCGGCGGCGACGGATCATGACGGCATGTCGCATCCGGCGGGCTACGGCGAGGGCGAGTACGTCGAGTACGAGGTTGAGGTTGTCGAGGAGGTGTACGAGATCGTCGAGGAATACGAGTACTACGAGTACGAAGACGAGGAGTTTGACTGATCGACGACCTCGCCGTCTCTGAGCACTCCGGCCTGTCTCGCCCGGCTGCATAAGACATGTCGAGCGCCACGTCCGAGGTTGCCCGNCGGTGCTGGCCTGCGACGACGGNCGCCAGGCCCGCGCCACGGTGAGGAGTGGCGCGCGGAGCGGGGCGCGGAGTTGCGCAGGGAGTGAGGCGCGGAGTGGCGTGAGGAGTGCGTTCACCGCCGGCCGGGCGGTCGTTACGTGACGGTCGTCCGGTAGCGGCGGGTCCGCTACCGGGTAGCGGCGCCGCGGCCGGGCCCGGGGTCGGGTGAGCTGGGTGGAGGCGTCCGGGTCGCGCGCCCGACCGGCGCCGGCGAGGTCGTTGTGCACGGGCCGGGGGCGGCCGGGGCCTACGCGCGCAGGCGCGCGCATGCGCGTTGGGGCCGTGCATGCACAGTCGTTGCACACCGGTTTGCACACCGTCGTGCACGGGGTTGCACACCCCGCTGCACACCCGGGGAGAGGTTGCCCGGCTGGTTGCCGAGGCGCGCTCGGCGGGCCTCGGGATCAAAAACGTGCATTTTCAACCCTCGATCACACTCCCGCATTCAGAAAAGATCCATTCAGAAAAGATCATGGGATCGTTNGCCTTTGGCGCGTCCTGGATCTTTCGCTGATCGGTGTGATCATGGTCGTCGCGGGATAGTCAACGGCGTTGACTTGTGCGCGCGGTCGCCGATTATGAGCGGTCGTCCCGCTCATAATCCGGCCGGTTGCGGGGCAGGGTCGGTGCCGCCGGCGTGTTTTTCGGGCGAGTGCCGACGAGTCTGGGCAGCGGCCGGAGGGGTCTACAGCCCCCGGGCCGGCGCGGACGTGCTGTCAGACCCCCCTCCGGATAGAGCCGGAGGGGCTTTTGGAGCCCCTTTTGGAGGGGCTTTTGGAGGGGGGTCTGCGCGGCGACACGCCGCCCGCGGGGGCCGGGTCGGCGGGGCAACCTGCGTCGGGTTGGGCGTGTCGAGTGCGCAACGGATGCGATACGACATACATGATCACCCGGTAGCAAGGTATGCATCTGTAACACAGATGCGGCCGTGGACGGGTGGGTGNCATGGGTGAGGACGGGTCCNCCCCGGCGGGGGCGGACGGCATGGGCGTGCCGGTGTCGGGGTGGCCGTCGTCGGGGGTGGCCCGGTGGCGGACGTACCGGCGGGGGGAGGCCAGCCCGTGGNGGCACGGTGAGCCGGGGCCGGGGCGGCGGACGGTGTCGGTGCGCCTGGGCGACGACGAGATCGCCGAGCTGCGGTCGGCGGCGGAGCTGGCGGGGCTGCGGCTGTCCGGCTACATCGCCGAGGCCGCGCTCGCCGCCGCCCGCAACACCCGTCCCCCGATGCACGACCCGCTGCGCGACTGCCTGATGGAGGTCCTCAGCGCCGAGACGCAGCTGCGCCGTGTCGGCGGCAACCTCAACCAGGCGGTCGCCGCCCTGCACGCGACCGGGACCGCGCCGGCGTGGCTCGAGCACGCCCTCGGCGCGACGATGCGGGTCGTGGCCCGCGTGGACGAGACCATCGACGCGCTCGGCCGGCACATCGACCGCGCCGACCGTCGCCGCCAGCGCGACCGCCGCCCGCCCAGCACATGACGACGGCCCCGGCCGGCGGGATGCCGGACCGGGGCCGCATTGGGGTGGGTCAGTCGCGCCAGACGGCCTCGCGCTGCGCGNCCACGTCCGGGGCGGTGCGGATATCGGCGGCGGTGGCCCGGATGGCCTGGGCGCGCAGGCTGGTGTCGGCGGGGTCCAGGGCGTCGGCGCCGTCCAGGATCCGGGCCTGGGCCTGGCGGGTGGCGACGTCCTGGTCGGCCTGGGCGGNGGCGAGGCGCTGCTCGCGGGTGGGGCGGGTCATAGGTCCTCCTACGGGCGGGTGTGATCAGTGTGCGGTGGTGTCGCGGATAAACGCCGCGCCCGGGGCTGGTGGGTGTCAGGAGCGGCGGCCGCGGGGGATCCGGACACGCAGATAGCGGGGGGCCGCGTCGTCGGCGGCGCGGCCGGCGGCGATCGCGGCGGCCGTCGCCGCGGTGGAGGCGGCCTGGTACTCCTGCGGGGTGGTGGTCGGGGACAGGGATGCGGCGTCGCGCTGGCGGACTGCCTCGCCGTGGGCGGCGCGCAGCCGGGCGGCCTTGTCGTNGCGGGACTCGCGTCCGAACATGATCTCCTCCTGTGGGTGGGTGTGTCAGGGGGCGCGGCGTGCGTCCTGGCAGATGAGCGCCGCGCCCGGGGCTGGTGGGGTCTCAGGACCGTGCCGCGGCCCCGGCCGGCGGGATGNCGGACCGGGGGGCGGGGGGTCGGCTAGTCGCGGCCGGCCCGGACGTCGGCGATGTTCCGGGCGCGGCGCGCGGCACGGCCGTGCGCGTCGGTCGCCTCGCGCTCGTACGCGGCGCGCACGTCGGCCTCGTCGGCNTCGGCCGCGCGGCCGCGGTAGTAGGCGGCATCACCCAGATGCGCCTGACGCCGCGNCTCCNGACTGGTGGTCAGCGCCTCGGTCTCCTCGGGTGTCCTCTGGGCCATGTGATCCTCCTGTGGGGGGGCGACCCGGCAGGATGCCGGGCCGGCGGGGCGGGTGTGATCAGTGTGCGGCGGTCACCGGCTCTGGGCCTGGGGCTCGCGCCGTCCGAGGTGGCCGTGCTGGACCTGCAGGTGAGTGGTGAGCATCTGCGTGGCCTCGGCGGCGCTGGCGAGCGGCTGGGACGTGATGTTGCAGTGTGGGCAGGTGTAGGTGTGGCCGGCCATGATGGAGATCCCTCCTGGGTGACNGGGTGGGGGACCGGGCGCGGCGTGCGTCCTGGCAGATGAGCGCCGCGCCCGGGGCTGGTGGGTCAGTAGCGCTCTCCGAGGTAGCGGCCGTTCACGATCACCTCGGAGCCGCCTCGCCAGTGG
>NZ_LJJX01000122.1:0-3057 GCF_001421075.1 Frankia sp. CpI1-P
AGCGGGAACGGTACTGGCTGGCTCCCGACGGCCGCGGCTCCGATCTCGCCGCCGCCGGACTCGACCCCGCCAACCACCCCCTGCTCGCCGCCGAGATATTGCTCCCCGAGCGCGACAGCGCCATCTTCACCGGACGGATCACCCGCGACACCTATCCGTGGCTGGCCGACCACCAGATCGGCTCGGACGTCCTGCTGCCCGGCGCCGCCTTCGTCGAACTGGTGGGGGCGGCTGCCGCCCGGATCGGGCAGGAGCGAATCGCCGAGCTGACCATCGTCAGCCCGGCTGTGCTGCCCGCCAAGGCCACTCTGCGGGTCGAGGTCGTGGTCGGCGAGCGGGACGCGGCCGGCCGCCACCCGGTGGATGTCTATTCGCGNCTCCTGGCGGACGGGGCCGAGGAGCCGCAGGACCAGGGCGATGAGTCCTGGACACACCACGCCACCGGCCACCTCGCCGCCTCCACGGAGGAGATCGCGGCGCCCAGGGCCGACGCGGGGCAGTCCTGGCCGCCGCCCGACGCGATACCCCTGCCCATCGATGATCTTTACGAGACTCTCGCGGAGCGGGGCTACGTCTACGGGCCGAGTTTCCACGGGCTCAGGGCCGCCTGGAGCCTCGGGTCCGCCCGCTACGCGGAGGTCCGGCTGCCCGCCGGGGTGGACGTCGCCGGCTACGCGTTGCATCCCGCCCTGCTGGACGCCGCCCTCCACCCGCTGCTGATCGACGTACCCACCGACGCCGGCGACGACGGGGCCGCCAGCCCGGTCCGGCTGCCCTTCTCCTGGTCGGGTGTGCGGATACACGCGAGCGGCGCGACGGCACTGCGGGTCCGGCTCGCCCCCGCCGGGGCAGAGGCGACCGAGATAGAGCTCTTCGACCCGACGGGAGCCCCGGTGGCCACCGTCGAGGCGATGGCGACCAGGCCGGTTCCCGTCGGTGCCAGTGCCGGCCCGCTGCGGGGCTCGCTGTACGGCGTCGGGTGGACGCCGGTGAGTCCGGCGCCCGGGACGGACCCGGACCCGGTCCTCGACTCGGGAGCCGACCCGGGAGCCGACTCAGGAGCCGACCAGGGGCTGCCGTTCGAGACAGGCGCCATCCCCGACCCGGCGGTCGTCGGCGCGAACGTCGCCCCCGGGCCGGCCATCCAGGCACTGCCCGGTCCGCAACGGGAGCCGGGCGCGGACGCCTTCGTCGTCCTCCCCCACCGGGTGTCGGCCACCAGCGCACAGGTCCGCGAGGCTGCGGCCTGGGTGCTGGCCGCGGCTCAGCGCTGGCTGGCCGAGGAGCAGACCGGATCCCCGCGGCTGCTGGTGGTCACGCGGAACGCGGTGGCGGTGAGCGAGCAGGACGCGGCACCCGACCTCGGCGCGGCCGCGGCCTGGGGGCTGGTGCGCGCGGCGCTGGCGGAGCATCCTGGGCGGTTCGTCCTGCTCGATCTCGATGCCGGCGCTCTCACGCCGAGGATCGCGCAGGCGGCGTTGGCGGCTGGAGAATCCGAACTCGCGCTGCGGGACGGCGTCTTCCACAGCCCACGTCTGACCCGGCTGGCGCCGTCCGCTCCGAGCGTCGCGGCCGGAGNGCTGGGGGATCCGAACGGCACCATCCTGATCACTGGTGGCACCGGGATGCTCGGTCGGCTGCTCGGGCGGCATCTGATCACTCGCCACGGGGCTCGTCACCTCCTGCTGGTTGGCCGTCGGGGCCCGGAGGCGGACGGCGCGGCGGAGCTGACCGCGGAACTGCGTGTGCTGGGAGCAGAGGTCAGCGTCGTCGCCTGTGACGTGGCGCAGCGCTCGGCCCTGGCCGAGGTGCTCGACGCGGTGCCCGCGGCCCATCCGCTCACCGCGGTGATCCACGCCGCCGGGGTGCTGGACGACGGTGTCGTAAGCGCCCTGACCACCGAGCGCCTGGCGGGCGTCCTGCGCCCCAAGACGGACGCCGCGCTGAACCTGCATGACCTCACGGCCGGTCACGACCTCGCGGCGTTCGTGCTGTTCTCCTCGGTCGCCGGCGTGATCGGCAACGCGGGCCAGGCCGCCTACGCGGCCGCCAACGCGACCCTCGACGCCCTCGCGCAACGGCGGCAGGACGCCGGACTGCCCGCGATCAGCCTCGCCTGGGGGCAGTGGGCGGCCGACGGCGGCATGACCGACCATCTGAGCGCCGTCGACCTGAACCGGCTGGGCCGCCTCGGGGTCGCCCCGCTGTCGACGCAGGACGGGCTGGCCCTGTTCGACGCCGCCCTCACCACCGGCCGGTCGCTGGCCGTTCCCACCCGATTCGACCTGCGCGCGCTGCGTGACCGCGCCGCGGAGGGGGAGTTGCCGTCCGTGCTGCGTGGACTGGTCCGCGCGACCGGCGCCGTCGGCCGGACGGCCGCCGGCCGGACTGCGGGCGGCGCCGAGGCCCTCGCGGCCCGGCTGGCCGGCCGCACGAGCGCCGACCAGCTCGAGCTGCTCCTGGAGTTGGTCCGGGAGCGCGCCGCGGCGGTGCTCGGCCACGCCAGTGCGGCCGCGGTCGACCCCACCAGGCCCTTCAAGGAACTCGGGTTCGACTCACTGAGCGCGGTGGAGTTCCGCAACGCGCTCACCACCGCAACCGGTGTCACCCTGCCTGCCACGCTGGTGTTCGACCATCCCACTCCCCTCGCCGTCGCCGAGCGGCTGAGCCAGGACCTCGTCGGCCGATCGCCGGGCGGCCTCGCGCCGGTGGCGACCATCGTGGCCGACCCGAACGAGCCGTTGGCTGTGGTGGGGATGAGTTGCCGTTTCCCGNGTGGGGTGCGTTCGCCGGAGGGTTTGTGGGGGTTGGTGGCGNCGGGTGGGGATGCGATTTCGGAGTTTCCGTCGGGTCGGGGTTGGGGTGCGGGTCTGTATGATCCGGATCCTGATCGTGCGGGTTCTTCTTACAGTCGTTTCGGTGGTTTTCTGCATGATGCGGACGAGTTTGATCCGGGGTTTTTTGGTATGTCGCCGCGGGAGGCGTTGGCGACGGATCCGCAGCATCGTCTTCTGTTGGAGTTGACGTGGGAGGTGTTCGAGCGGGCGGGTATTGATC
>NZ_LJJX01000123.1:0-351 GCF_001421075.1 Frankia sp. CpI1-P
CCACCACACCCGTCAACCAAGCCGCTTAACGATCACCATCCACAGGTCTTGACAATTCCTCGCCGGTGAGGGTGGCGCGGCGGACGGGCCGAGCCGGGTCGCTCAGATCCCACACGATCGCCGTCCTGTCCCAGCTGCCGGTGAGGGCGGTGCGTCCGTCCGGCGTGAGCGCGGCGGCGTACACGGTGCTGTCGTGGAGTGCCAGGGTGTGGGTCCTGGTCAGGTCCCACAGGATCGCGGTGTGGTCGGCGCTGGCGGTCAGGGCGGTGCGCCCGTCGGGAGTCACGGAAACTTGACCGACAATAGTGGTGTGGCCGGAGAGGGTGGCGCGGCGGACGGGCCGAGCCGGGT
>NZ_LJJX01000123.1:842-2480 GCF_001421075.1 Frankia sp. CpI1-P
GGCGTGAGCGCCACCGCGAAGATGGTGTCGTCGTGGCCGGAGAGGGTGGCACGGCGGACGGGATGAGCTGGGTCGCTCAGATCCCACACGATCGCTGTCCCGTCTCGGCTACCGGTCAGCGCGGTGCGCCCGTCCGGCGTGAGCGCCACCGCGTTCACCACGTCGGCGTGGCCGGTGAGGGTGGCGCGATGGGCGGGGTGGGCCGGGTCGCTCAGATCCCACACGATCGCTGTCCCGTCTCGGCTACCGGTCAGCGCGGTGCGCCCGTCCGGCGTGAGCGCCACCCCGCTCACCGCGTCGAGGTGGTCGGTGAGACTCGCCTGCAATGTGTTGTCGGTAAGGATCGTCGCAATCTGGTCCATCGCGCCGACTCGTCCGTCGATTTCGTGCGCGGCGAGGTCAAGTTTGAGGGCCCTACGGGGGGTACTGGAAGGGAGGGCAGTTGCTTCGGTGATGAGTCTTTGCGCTACGGCAGTTCGCCGTTCCCGCTCTGTGGCCTTTCCCCGATCGACGGCGATATGCCATTGAACGAGTGCTATGAAAGCACCGGAGGTGACAAGTAGCAGCGCGCTCGTGAGCGCGGCGGTGAGTCGGCGGCGACGGCGTTGACCGTGTCGGCGGCTGATGTCGAGGAATATCCGGGCGATGGGGGTGAGTTCTGTCAGGTTGACAGCTCGCCTTGTTTCGGTGGCCCTGTCGAATTCCCAGAGGTAGTTGGTGGGCCGGCCATGGCGATTCCAGTCGGCAGCGGTGTCCTCGACCGCCGCCCTCAGCCGGAGACCATCGGCAGCCTGGCCGATTGCCGTGGCGAGCGGTGTCCACGCGGTGAAGATGTGTTCGTGGGCGATATCGACGACGGTCTGGCCGTTGCTGTTATTGACGGTAAGCAGACGGCGAGCGACGAATGGTGTCACCTCCCTCCCGGTCGAGTCGGACAGATGGTCGAGAGGTACCTGGCGGCGTGTGGGGCGGCCGTCGGCATCGACTGTGATCAGACGAAGCAGAGCGGTGAGGACCTCCTCGTCGGTGCTACCAGTCGCGGCGGTGGCTTCGGCGAGCGCCGCGTCGGCGTGGTCGACAAGCGCGCCGCGGACCCCGCCGGTCTTGTCGTACAGGGTGGCGGACAGCACTGTGGTGCCCGCCTCGCGGGCCTCCGAGTAGAGGCGCTGCAACGTGTACGCCAACAGGGGAAGCGCCTGTCCGTTGCCGGTGTCGGAGACCATACGCGCGACCAACTCGTCGGGGCGTGTCATGACGACTGTGTAAGCCGGAGGTGGACCAGGATCGATCTACCTTGATCGGGTAGGTTGGAAAGGGACACCGAATGACACAGAGCACGACGCTTCGGACAAAAGACGAAGCGGCGGCGAAGAGGATCGCCGATGCTTTCGCACCGGAGGCGATCGACACGTTGTTGAAGGACGCGAAAGCGACCGGAACACCGATCGACGGCGTCGATGGCCTGTTGAACCAGATGACGAAGGCTGTCCTCGAACGTGTCCTGCAGGTCGAGATGACGGAGCATCTCGGCTATGAGGTGGGCGATCCGGCCGGTCAGGGCACGGGAAACTCCCGGAACGGGAAGTCCACGAAGACGGTGTCGACGCGGAACGGTCCGGTCGACATCGAGGTACCACG
>NZ_LJJX01000124.1:0-2322 GCF_001421075.1 Frankia sp. CpI1-P
CACCCACCCCGGACCCGCCCCCGCCCGCGTCACCACCTTCCACGCCCTCGACAACTACGAGCAGGTCTGCAGCGCCCTGGACCACCTCACCGACACCCTCGCCCTCGACCAGCCCGGCACCACCCGCCTCCTCGTNATCATCTCCGACGGGGCGTTCCGNNCCNNCGANCNCNNCGGNGCNGCCNNCCGCCTGCCNCGTCTCGCCNCCGCCGGATGCCACCTGCTGTGGATCCAACCCCACGAGCTCAGCAGCCCCCTGCCCCCCGCCCACGTCGTCACCCTCTCGCNCCCCCGCGACACCGCCACCGCGATCGCCGCCGCCGCCCTACGCGCCCTCACCCCCTGACCCGCCCCGGGGTGCGGCCCCCAACCCCCAGGGCCGCACCCCACCCCGCCACCCCCCACCGCCGAAACAGGAGCGCTCCATGGACCCGATCCGCTACCGCGTCGCGATCTCCCCGTACGGCACGCCCACCAGCCCGGAACTCGCGACCGTCTACGCCACCCCGTACTTCCCGGACGGCTGCCCCGATCACATGCCGAACTGGCCGGCCAGCGACGGCCACTACGCCCCCCACATCACCGCGGTCTGCCCCGGCTGCCTGCCCGCCGCCCGCCTCGACGTCAACGTCTCCGACCCGTTCCCGGCCCCTGCCGCCAGCCCCATGATCTACGCGCTCGCCTCGCCCGCACCCGCACCCACACCCGACACCACCCGCCACGATCCCGCCCTGCTGCGTCTGCTGCGCGGCGCCGGGTTCACCCGCATGGCCTGGCTGCCCCTGCTGGGATTCCCAGACCCGTGCGTGTTCGTCGCCGACCACCCGACCGGCCACACCCGGATCACCCTGCACAGCCTCGGCCTCGAGTTCCACCTGCGCACCCCCGACGGCGNGCCGTTGCAGGGATGCCTCGGCCCNCACATCGACCTCGCGATCCTCACCACCGCCCTGCGCTCCACCGGCTACGCCACCCCCGTTCCGAACCCCAACGTCGGTAAGCCATCCCTGCCCGCCGGCGCCCGCCAGATCACCAGCATCGAAGCCGCCGGTCTGATCCTCACCGGTGACCGCTACCTCGCCGCCGACGACGCCGCCCACCTGATCGCCACTGGTGATCACGCGGGTGGGCNGCACCCCGATCCCGCCGTCGACCTGGGCCTGATCGACGCGGTGCGCAGCGGACGGATTCTCGCCGCCCGCCTGCCCGACGGTGCCCTCGTCTTCAACCCCAACCCGCGCCATTCCCCCTCCACCTGACCCCTCGCCCGACCCGCACCGCAAGGAGCCTCGACATGCCCGACCTCCAGCAGCGCGTCCTGATCATCCTGCGGGACGCCGACGCCCCCACCCGCCCCGCCGAACTCGCCTCGACCCAGATGGCCCCCTACTTCCCCGACGGCTGCCCGCCGACCCGCCCCGCCGGTCTGGCACGCCCCGCGCACTACCAGCCGCACGCCGACACGGTGTGCCCCGCCTGCATCGCCTCCTGGTCGAGCCACCACGTCGTCTCCGACCCCGCGACGGTCCCCGACCCCACCCCACCGGCCCTGCGCTTCACCTGGACCACGGCCTGGGAAAACGACCACACCGCCCTCGACGACTGACCACCGATCCGTCACCGGGGCGGCCATGGCCCACCCATGACCGCCCCGGGCGGACCGGCGCCACCCATCGCCCGCGCGGGTCGTGCGGCCNTCCAACCAGCGACTCTCTCGCCGGCACGGGCCGTGACCCCACCGCCATCGGCCCGGCCGGCCCCACCTGCCCCCCGCCGGAACATCCCCGTGAAGGAGATCCGTCATGTCCCCGGACCATGACACCCACCCCACGCCCGGCCGTCCCACCGACAACCTCTCCCCGCCGACCATCCACCCTGCGGCGGCCTCAACGGTCCCAGCCACGGGCACGGGACACCTCGCGCCGCGCACACCGGCGACGATCACCGTCCTGGCGATTCCCGCCGATCCCGCACGTCCCCACCGCCTCCTCGCCATCAACCCCTCGGACGACACGACGTTCAAAGACCTGGCAGGCGGCGGCTGCGAACCGATCGACCTCGAACAGGACGGCGCCGTGCTGTGGATGGGCGACCCGCCGCTGCCCGCAAGCACACCCCTCAACGAGCGCGCCACGNCCCTCGCCGCCTACCACCCGCGCAGGTTTCTCCCCGACCAGCCAATCCACGGCGACGTGATCATCACCGGCATGGTCGACTCCGACGGCCTAGACCTCCTCGACGTCCCCGCCTTCTACGCCCGCCTTCTCGACGCACCCCGTTACCGCGTGCACCTCCGCAGGAAGTACACCGCGGGAGGAATCA
>NZ_LJJX01000125.1:0-2252 GCF_001421075.1 Frankia sp. CpI1-P
GGGGAGATCGCAGTCGTCGTCGCCCGGTCCGCAGATCGGGGTGCCGGTGTAGCCGGCGACCTCGCCGGTGAGGGGGGTGGCGGGGCTGGCGGCGCAGGTGGGCTGGGCCGCCAGGGTGCCCGGGTCGTCGGCCGGATTGTTGGCCGGGTTGTTGCCGGCCGCGGGCGGCGCCGGCGGAGAGGCCAGTAATGTTCGGGGCCAGGCTGGGGTCACCGATGCAGCGCAGCGGCGGGCACAGGTCCGGACGAGTACTGCTTGCTGGCGGTCTAGGTCGAAGCTGTTGCCGCCGGTGGTGAGCGGAACGGTGCCCGAGGAGATCGGGTGAGGTCGTTCGAGCGAATCGCGGGAGGCAGGACCACGTCGGAGTAGCCGTTGTAGAACGTGCCGTGGATCAGCGGCACCGGAGCGGACTTCGCCCCGCGGCCGCAGGGGTCGGCCGCGAGACCACCGAGTTCGTCCGCGGAGCCGCGGCACCGCCACCCCCGACCACCTCGGCGCCCGCGAGCAGGCCACGGACCGTGCCGAGGAAGCCGTCCAGGCCGGNGGCAGCGCGGGCAGTCATCGCACCCACGGTGCCCGCCGCCAGGGGATCCCGACAAGCTCGGCCAGCGCGGTCGCGGTCGCGGTCCCTGGCCAGGAACTGACCCGCATACAAGTACACCGCCGCCGCGGTAATCGCTCCNATGAGATTCGGTTCATACTCACTGGTCCGGTCACCGGTCACCGGTCGAAGGTTGGAAGACGGTACATGAGGTGCCGTCAGGTGTCCGGCTCCAGGGCAGCGAGAAGCGTGTTGACCGCAGAGAGCTGTGCCTCCGACACGTGTAGAGGGCTGGTTCCGGTGATAATGAGATCCCCGCCCGCGAACCGTTCGAACGAGAGCCGGGAATCCCTGGTCGCCAATGTGCCAGGGGTTCCCGAGAGGTATGTGAGCCAGCCTCCTACCAGCTGCCCTGGAGGGTTTTCATGAGCTTCCCGCATCGAATGGCTCGTGAACGTCGCCCACTCTGGACGCCACGCCTCGACCACGGCCCGGAAAAGGCCTCGTGCAGTGTGTGGATCGTACAAGCCGGCCGTGGACTCCGATGGCTCAGGCAGTTTCAGCAGAAAGCTGTTCTTAATAGAATTCGTTTCCGGATTGGCGCCGCAGTGGGCGCTGAAGGAAGCGGGCTCGGGGCTCTTGTTCCACAGTGAGACTCTGAACCCGAGCTCGGGGATGACATGACCACCGAAGTCGGTGCGATTCCGGCCAGCCTTCAGCATCGATTCCAGCGAGTCGACGCTGGTCGACACCGGGTTGCCGGAGGCTGCGGCCTTGGTCCTGCCCTTGCGGAACCATGTCGCCAAAGCCGGGTGGGCGGCGCCGAGCTGGCCCAGACAGCCGGCCAGCCGTACAGCNCATTCGCCAGCCGACTCGACGCGCCCTCCCCAATAGGCCCCGATATAGCAGCGGTCCGCATTCATACAGATGGCCCAGATTGTTGTGGGATACCTCCTCCGCTACTCCTTGGATATTTGCGAAATTCCCCCCAACGCCATGGAAAAGATCTTCATAAATACTCCACAAGTGACCACATCCACATCCAGCCGGTCCAGCGATGCGAGCGTCTCCGGGGCGAGATCGATCGTTGTAATTGCGCCGCTTTCCGCACCACTTGGGGTTCGGAATAGCACGAGGCACCGGTAGGACCGAACGACCCCGGAACGCTCCTCCCTCATTAGCGACTGAAGAAATACCGTGTCGTCTTTCACCTGTGCACGTAGCGCGTCCACCGATGTCCACCGGGTCGCCCATCCCCGGCGCTCTGCCTCCAATTGGATACCAAGCAGGACTTCAAAGCTGATCTGGCACACCCGAAAGTCGGGATCAGCCGGGCGGATCATAGGCATTGTTTATTACCCCCCATTAAGAACATCGATGCGGATTTCCGTATTCGGGTCGATACGCCCGTCAGCGATTCTCGTGAGGAGTTCGTCCCAGCGGTGATGACCGCCGAGGATTTTACCGCCACGCGAGACAAGAATTCCGTNCCCCTCGGGCGCTTCATTGATTGCATCCAGCAGTTCATCGTCACTCAGGAACTCGTGATACCACTGTGACGAGGGATCGCGAGTTTTCTGCCCTTCGACATAATTCTCGGCGAGATCACCAGCACGTTCCATTCGTGTCTCAAAACAGGCACCGCTGTTGTGGACGAGGACTGGTGTGGTGCCGGCGAGGACGTAGTAGGTGTGGAGGGTGTCGACGGTGA
>NZ_LJJX01000126.1:0-2242 GCF_001421075.1 Frankia sp. CpI1-P
CGATCCCCGGGCCCGCCGGGCCGCCGCCGCGAAGGTGTCCGACCCGATCCTCGGCGGTTTCTGGGACTGGTACTCGGAGCTGTCCGACGGGGCGCGCGCCGCNGCCGTCGGCCCGCTGATGAACAAACTCCGCGCGCTNCTGCTNNGNGACTTCGCNCGNGCGGCGCTGGCNGGCGGGGAGTCCACCATCGACGTGCCCGNCGTCCTCGACCGCGGCGGNATCCTGCTCGTCCGTGTCCCCAAAGGCGCGATCGGCGAGGACGGCGCCCAGATCATCGGCAGCATCGTCTTGGCGAAGGTGTGGCAGGCCGCGTTGCGCCGCGCGGCCGTGCCCCCCGCCCGGCGGGCAGACTGCGCCGCCTACCTGGATGAATGCCAAAACTTTCTGACCCTGCCGGGCGCGATCGAGGACATGCTCGCCGAAGCCCGCGGCTACCGGCTGTCGATGGTCCTGGCCCACCAGCATCTACGCCAACTCCCCGCCGATCTCGCCGACGCCCTGTCGACCAACGCGCGCAGCAAGGTGTTCTTCGCGGTGAGCCCGCGGGACGCCTCCGAGCTCGCCCGTCACGTCACTCCCGTCCTGTCCCACCACGACCTCGCCAGATTGCCCGCGTTCACCGCCGCGACCCGTCTGATCGTCGGCGGCGCGGACAGCGCCGCGTTCACGTTGCGAACCCGGCCGCTGCCCGGCGCGGTACCCGGCCGGGCAGCGGGCCTACGCACCGCGGCCCGCCGGCACACCGCCCCCACGGCCGGTGCTCACGAACCCCGGCCCCGACCGTCCGCCGATCCCCGACCCGGCCAGCCGCACGGGGGCGGGGCATGACTCCTCCCTCCCGCCGAAGCTCGGCCCGTTCGCAGGACGCGCTGCTGCTCGAGCTCGCCGGGCGGCTCACTGCCCGCGACCGGTGGCTGCTGGGCATGCTGCTCGAACATCAGGTGCTGACCCGCCGGCACATCACCCGGCTGTGTTTCGACGGCGAACGCCAGACCCGGATGCGCCTGGCCACCCTGCACCGTCTCGGCGTCGTCGACCGGGTCCACCCGAACTACCGCCTCATCGCCGCCCCCCTGCACTACGTCCTCGGCACTGCCGGGGCGGCGGTCCTTGCCGCCGAACGCGGCATCAGCGTCCGGGATCTCGGCTACCGCCGCGACCGGCTCCACGCCCTGGCCCACGGCACCCGCCTCGCGCACCTCGNCGACGTCAACACCCTGTTCACCGCCCTGGTCCATGCCAGCCGCGGCCGCCCCGACGGCAACGGGCTGGTCACCTGGTGGTCCGAGCGGCGCGCCGCCGACACCTGGGGGCGGGTCGTGCGCCCCGACGGCTACGGAGTCTGGGTCGACGGACACCGCCGCCTCGACGTCATGGTCGAGGTCGACCGCGGCACCGANCCCCTCNCCCGCGTCCTCGGGAAACTCCCCGCCTACAGCCGCCTCGCCGCCGCCAGCGGCATCGTGACCCCACTGCTGATCTGGCTCCCCAGCGCCCGGCGGGAGGCGAACCTGCGGGCGGCGCTGCGCACCAGCCCACCCGGGGTCACCGTCATCACCGCCGCCCCCGGCCCGCTGACCGCCCCCGACGCCGACGACGACCTCGCCCCCGCCCGCCCGGTCTGGCTGCCCCTGCACGCCACCGCCCGCGTCGACCTGGACGGGCTCACCCGCCGCTACGGCACCCCGCTGCACCCCACCCGCCCGCTGGACCCCCCGCCGGGCAGCGACCCGGCCGACCCCGACCCGGCCCCCCACCCACGACCGCCCGTGCTGCATCTGGGCGCGTGAAAGCACTCGCCGCGGCCGGTGCGGTCCTCGCCGGCCTGGTCCTGCTGCTGTTCGCCGCCGCCGCAGGGGTCCTGAGCCTGGCCGACCTCGGCGGTGGGGATCCGCCCAGCCAGACCGCCGCCGACGACATTCCCGCCGACTACCAGCAGCTCTACCTCGCCGCCGCCGCCACCTGCCCCGGCCTGTCTTGGACCGTGCTCGCCGCCGTCGGCAAGACCGAGACTGACCACGGTCGCAACCCCGACTGGACCTCGGATGCCGGGGCGCAGGGGCCGATGCAGTTCCTGCCCGCCACGTTCGCCGCCTANGCCGTCGACGCCGACGGCGGCGGCCCGGACATCAACGACCCCGCCGACGCGATATTCACCGCCGCCGCCTACCTGTGCGCCTCCGGCGCCTCGGGCGGCCGCGATATCCACGGCGCCCTATTTTCCTATAATCACGACGACGC
>NZ_LJJX01000127.1:0-2210 GCF_001421075.1 Frankia sp. CpI1-P
GTCTCCTTGAGCACCATCGGGTGCCTCCCGTCTGCGGTGGGTCCGGACAGGGGGCTGCCCGTGGGAGCCGCGGGGCAGGATCGAATCTGATCCTCGTGCTCGAGGCAACAGGGAAGGGCCCTTCGGGTGCGGTTCCCGGCGCCCGACTAAATCACGGCCTGAAACGACCAAGGTACGTCGACGTCGGTGGGCAGCCGCGATGATCGTCACGCCGCCCCGGGTCTTCCGTGACGGAACAGACCTACGGGGCACACCAAGCCCACGACCGGCCACCGGGCCGAGGCGCGACGCTGCCACGCAGACCCGACGACAGCGAGCGACCACAGAAATTTCAGCCCGGAACGGGCTCCCCACCCCGAGGGGCAGGGGGACTAGATCCGCCAGTAGCTGGTGATGTTGGGGGTTCGTGGATCGCTGGAATGCGAGCGGGTGCCTGCCGTGCAGGGAGAATCGGGGTTACCACACCTACCGATACAGCCCTGACGAGAGGCACCCGCCGGGTGAACAGACTACGCAGACCGGCCGAGTCGAGGAAGCGGGCCCCGCGGGTGCGGGTCGGGCCGTCCGACCGGTCGCTGACCGGGATGGCGGGGCTGGCCGCGGTCGCCGNACTGGTCGACCGGCTCGGGGTCGTCGAGGCGTTGGACGAACGCGTTGGTCCGGTCAAGCGGCGGGCGCGGGGGCTTTCGGGCGGTGAGTTGCTGGTCGGGTTGGCGACCGGGCAGCTGGCGGGGCAGGCGACGCTGGCAGGGTTGGACCGGCTGCGTCTCGACGAGGCGGGTGGGCTGCTCGCGGCGGTGCCGTTCGCGCCGTCGCGGACGGCGGCGAGGCTGTCGGGCCGGTTCGGTCCGGCGGCGCTGTCCGGGCTCGAGGCGATGGTCGGGGTGCTGGCCGGTCGCTGGCTGTCTCGGCTGCCCGGGCAGCGTCGGACCGAGCTGGTCGCAGGCCGCCCGACGATCGACCTGGACTCCTCCGACGTGGAGGTCTATGGCCGCAAGAAGCGCGGGGTGGCCTATACCTACGAGGGGAAGAAGGCCGGCCGGCCGCTGCTGGCGTCGTGGGCGCGGACCGGGCTGGTGCTGGCCGCCGATCTGCTCGCCGGGGATCAGGACGTCCGGCCGCGCGCCGCCAGCCTGCTCGCCCGGGCCCTGGCCAACCTGCCCACAGCGGTCTGCGCCCCGCCGCTGGTCCGGGCGGACTCGGGGTTCTTCACCGGCGAGCTCGCCCGCGCCGCCGTCAGAGCCGGCGCGGACTTCGCGATCGCCGCGCCGCGCAACTCCGCGCTCTGGCGCGCTTATGCCGCCGTCGACGAGAACGCCTGGACCGATGCCCGGGACATGGCCGGCGCCCAGCTCGCCGCCGCCGGCTACGCCCCGGCCGGCTGGCCACCCGGCACCTACACGATCATCCGCCGGGTGAAGGTCCCCGCCGTCGAGATCTCCACCGACCCCCGCTCCCGGCGGCGGCCACGATCCCGAAAGACCAGCTCACCCTCGCGCTCGACGGCGTCGCCGACCACGCCTGGGCGGTCAGCTTCATCGTCACGAACATCCCCGCCGACGAACCCGAGGGCCTCGTCGCCGTCGAGCACTGGTTCCGCGGCCGCGCCGACATCGAGACCCAGATCAAAGATGTCAAGCTCGGCGCCGGCCTGCGCCACCTGCCCTCGGCCGACCCGGCCGTCAACCAGGTCTGGATGTGGGCGGCGATCCTGGCCGGCTGGCTGTCCACGATGCTCCAGTCGCTGACCGGCCACGACCAGGCCGCCGGCCGTGCCCACGGCGACCGTCTCCGCCACGAACTGATCACCATCCCCGGCCGGGTCATCCGCCACGCCGGCACGCTCACCCTGCGCCTGCCACCCGGCCGCGACCAGCACCTACCCGCCGCCCTCGCCCGGCTCCGCGTCCTGCCCGCAGCCACCTGACCANCTCGTTCTTCCCCACTCGACGCCCTCCGGGCCGTGGACCCGGCAGCCACCCGGCACGACAGCCGGGCCGACACCCTGCCCAACAGTCGGAAAGAACATCAACTGGCCAGAAAAGGAAAGATCACCGATCTTTGATCACGCCAACCGTCGTTACTGGCGGATTTAGTCCCCCTGCCCTTCGGGGNGGGGAGCCCGTTCCGGGCTGAAATTTCTGTGGTCGCTCGCTGTCGTCGGGTCTGCGTGGCAGCGTCGCGCCTCGGCCCGGTGGCCGGTCGTGGGC
>NZ_LJJX01000128.1:0-691 GCF_001421075.1 Frankia sp. CpI1-P
GGCGGCCACTCGCGGTCGCCGGGGACGAGGATCCGCCAGCCGGTCCGCGCCGCGTCGGCCTGCACGCCGGCCGGGTCGAGGTGCGGGTAGGCGGGCGCGGTCTGCTCCCACAGAGATGTCGCGGGCTGCGCTGTCGACGGCGGGGGAAGGGAGGCGCCGAGGCTGGCCGCGCACGCCAGTCCGATCTGGGCGAGCCGTTCGTCGAGGTCCATGAAACTCCTTGTCCGCGNTGGGCGGGAACGGGAAGTGGCGAAGGGGTTCTGAGTCGTGAGGGGGCCGCGGCTGTTCGTCAGTGCCGACCGCGGCTGCCGGGGCCGTCGGGGACGGCGCGGACGATGATCGGTGGATATCGNTGCACGACCTGCAGGCCGGCCCGGTAGGCGGTGAACGCCTCCGGGAACGCGACGGAGGTCCAGCGCCACCGGTAGCTGCTGCCGGGGCGGTGGAACTCGACCTGATAGCGGGCGGCGGTGGCGAGCAGGGCCGTGGTGTAGGCCGCGGGCACGTGGGTGTGCTGGNGGCGTCGGGGCGGCCCGACGAGCAGCGCGTCCCCGAACGTCGGGCACGGGCGGTGCTGGGGGTTGTGTGCGGCGGCGATCAGGCTCGCCCGCGGATTCGGTGGCCGGTCTGCTCGCGGCAGCGCGGTCTGACCGACGTGGAGGAAAGCGGCGGGGCCGAACAGGGCGACGGC
>NZ_LJJX01000128.1:796-2011 GCF_001421075.1 Frankia sp. CpI1-P
GGCTGGCTCGTCGGTGACCGGGCGGCTGATGGTCAGAGGTCAGGCGGGCACGACGCGTACCGCCTGCCGTGGCAGTGCCCGGCCGATGGTCAGGCCCTGGGCGTATGCCTGGAAGACGTCCGACCACACCGGGTGTGAAAGCGGTATGCGCCGCTCGTCCNCCAGCGACTGGAACTCCACCCGGAAACGGCCTTTCTTGGTGAACAGAACGTCGCGGTAGTCGGCGGGAACCGAGGTGTNCACCCTGTTGTCGTCCGGTGGTCCGACGAGAACCGCGTCCCCGAGGATCTCCCGGCTGCGTCTGCTGGGGTTCGCTGCCCTCGCGATCAGGGTNGCGCGTCGGTTCCTCGGCAGCCTCAGTCGGGGACCGTCCTCGTTCGTGTACAGCGTCGCGGNCGGCTGGAGAAGGTCAACCCTTTCGATATCTCCTCCCACCACCTCCCGAAGAAGAGGGAGATCGTCGGGCTGGAATGTTGTGATTTTCAGGGGAAGGAGGACATCCGACGGCAGTAGCACGCCGGTCACCTGTGCACTCATGCGGACTCCAGCAGAAGAAAGGGGGAAAGATCGGGGGTGGGGTTGCTTGCGTTGCGGGTCAGGGGGCGGGAACGACCCGTACCGCCATCCCGGGAAATCCGTCGGCGAGACGCAGGCCGTCGGCGTAGGCGGTGAACTTCCCCGTCCATTCCAGGCCGGGTAGCCGCCTGCGCCGGCCGCTGGACGGCGCCTGGAACTCGACGTGGAACCGGCAGCCGGTCTCGGCGAGCAGAACCTTCGTGTAGTCCTCCGGCGCCGAGGTGTCCCAGCCGTCCTCGTCTACCGGGCCCACGACCAGCGCGTCCCCGAACAGCACGCCGCCCCGCCATAGGGGATTGGCTGCTGCCGCGAGTAGCNTCGCCCGCGGGTTCATCGGCAGCCTCAGATCTAGGCCGCCTTCGTTCACGTACACCGACCCGGCAGGCTCGAGAAGATGGACGGGCTCGATGTTCCCACCGACAACCCCGNGGTAGAACGCAAGATTGTCCGCGTGGAACGTCACGGCTTCCGGGGGGCGGGTGACCTCGGCGCGCAGCAGCACGCCGGTCAGCGATGCGCTCATACGGACTCCAGAAGAAAAGAACAAGAAAAGGTGGGTGGGGTTGTCCGTGCGGCCGGTCGCCGACGGTTTCCCCGATGCGCCGGTGGATGGCGGGCACAGGGACCGTAACTTGATCG
>NZ_LJJX01000129.1:0-2003 GCF_001421075.1 Frankia sp. CpI1-P
GTCGTGCTGGTCTGGGATAGTTTGAACACCCATCGATGCGCGGAAATGCTCGCGTTCATCGCGGCGAACTCCCTGTGGCTGACCGTGATCCGGTTGCCGTCGTACAGCCCGGAGCTGAATCCAGTGGAATCTGTCTGGTCGCTGTTGAAACGCGGGGAGATCGCCAACCGGGTCCTGGTCGACGTCGATCATCTCACCAGTCTGGTCCGACGCGGNATGAGCNGGGTCGGACACCGTCCTGACCTGCTCGAGGGCTGCCTGGNGGGCACCGGGTTGACCTTGACACCATCCCATGATCAATCAGCCGACCTCGCGCATTAAAGGTCGGTAAGCCTTTCCCCGTAACGGTCCGCGACCGCCGGTGGTGATCATGGTTGTGGCGATCGGGCGGACGATCGGGCGGACGATGGCATGCAAAACGCAGGGCTCTGTTGCATTCGGCAGGTCCGGCCGTTCCAAGGCCGAGATCGCGGCCCGGCTGGTGCCGTCGGAAGCCACGGCGAAGACCCGCGTCGGGTGGATCCCGGCCAAGCTGGAACTGCGGGACCGGCGCAGACGGTCGTCTTCGCCTACGAGACCGGCGTGGTCCGCTTGTCGGACAGCCCGCCCCGGCTGGAGCGAGAGCGGTGTCGCGGCTGATCGTGGGGCTGGTCGTGCGCTGACGATCGCAGCCTCTGGAGCCTGCATCCGCGGCGNGGACGGTGGTCCTCTGGAGTGACGGCGGCCGCGAGTCCCCGCCTTTTCCGGCCGGATAGTTTGCGCGCTGCCTATTTGTAGTCAAGTTGCTACGGAAAGTGGCGGATCATCCTTCGCCCCTCCGCATCCGCGGCTCATGGGCCGCGAAAATCTCCGCACTTGCGATGATCTGTAGAATTCCACTACACTGGCCCGGACGCCGGCTCCGAACGGCGCCGGTGGCAGGGTGTGCTCTTCGCCCCAGGATCCGTGCGCTGTCCGCGTCATGTTTCTGTCGATTTCTGTGGCGTACGGTCGCGCCGCGAATCTCGGCCTGGTCGCGGCGGAGTCCGCGCCCGCTGTCGCACGTCGGAAAAGTCTTCGGAAAGGAGGCTCGGCCCGCACGGCACGTCAGCTGTCTGCCGATCTTAACCTGCGGTATCCCCGGGAACGCGGCGGCAGTTTGGGCAGAAAAAACCACAGTCGGCGCTCGGTGTGGTGCCGAACTTCTTCGGCCCGGTCGATTTCCGGTCAGTCGATTTCCGGCAGGCTGCGACCGGACCNGGGTCGATTCACGGCCGTCAGGCGCCCGCACGGTCGAGCGGGGCTGAAACGCGGCCAAAGATATCACTGGAACTTCCTCGATGAAGCGCTNGGTGCGGCCGACGAAACATNGTGTTCACGAGTTGGTTACCCTTTTTTATTGGGGTTGATCTTACTTGACGCTGGTCTTTAGCCACTGCTAACTTCCGCCCATGATTATCCATAGCATGACGAGCGGCGTGAATCGTTTGTTTCGGGGGGACTGTCAGTGAGTTCTTTGGGGGGATGGTCGGTAAGTTCGCCGCGCCGCCCGGCGCGGGTCGCCGTCGCGGTCGGTGTCGCGAGCGTGTTCGCGCTGGCGGCCTGCTCGAGTTCGGGGGGTTCGAGTGCCGACGCCGGCAGCAAGAGCAGTGCGACACCTACGACGTCTGCCACGCCCGCCACGCATGTCGTGACGGACCTGTCGGGCGCGAAGGTGACGGTACCGACGACGATCAACCGCATCGCCGAGCAGTTCCCGGCGCATACCGTGGCCGACATCATGCTCGGCGTCGGCGACAAGCTGGTCGCGATCCAGCAGAACGTGAGCACGATCCCGTTCCTGCAGGNCGTGCAGCCGTCGATCACGAAGGTGCCGCAGCTTTTCCACAGCAGCAACGTGAACATGGAGCAGTTGCTCGCCCAGAAGCCGGACGTGTGAGGTGGTCCCCGTTCTTCGGACAGTGATCCCTATGTGGGATAATTGATCCGTGAGCGGAGGAGATCAATGAGTCAGTCGCGGAGGC
>NZ_LJJX01000130.1:0-1989 GCF_001421075.1 Frankia sp. CpI1-P
GCGGATCGTCTTTCTCGGCGTGCAGATCGACGATGTGTCGGCGAACGACGTGATGGCGCAGTTGCTGTTCCTGGAGTCGGAGGATCCGGACCGGGACATCTCGATCTACATCAACTCGCCGGGTGGGTCGTTCACGTCGTTGACGGCGATCTACGACACGATGCAGTTCGTGCGGCCGGACATCTCGACGATCTGCATGGGGCAGGCGGCGTCGGCGGCGGCGGTGCTGCTGGCGGCGGGGACGCCGGGCAAGCGGTTCGCGCTGGNNAACAGCCGGATCCTGATCCATCAGCCGTCGGCGCAGGGGGAGGGCCAGTCGTCCGACCTGGAGATCCAGGCCCGCGAGATCCTGCGCGTCCGCGCCCTGCAGGAGACCCTGCTCGCCCGGCACACCGGCCGCAGCGAGACGGAGATCCGCCGCGACACCGAACGCGACAAGATCTTCAGCGCCACCGAGGCCCGCGCCTACGGCCTCATCGACGACGTCATCACCAGCCGCAAGGCGACGACGCCCCGCATCTCCGGCGCCGCCTGACCTCGACCCGGTGATCCGATCGCTGAGAATCCCACCAGGTCGGATCACCGGGTCGTGCGCGGAATCCATGTTTCCAGGTCGATCGTAGGCTGGGGTGACAGGCGCTTGAGAGGGACCGTTCGTTCGACGACCGCGGAATCTGGTAATGGTACGGATCATCGCGCAGTGGAATGTGTGCCATGAGGCTGCTCGTTCTGGGCGGTACCGCCTGGCTCGGCCGGGCCGTGGCCGAGGCGNCGCGNGACGCGGGCGACAGCGTGGTGTGCCTGGCTCGTGGTGAGTCGGGTGACGCCGCCGAGGGCGTGCAACTGGTTCGCGGTGATCGTCGCGATCCGGCCAGCTACGATCTCCTCCCGGGCGAGTTCGACGCGGCGGTGGACGTGTCTCGCCAGCCTGGGCACGTGCGTAGCGCGGCCGCGGCACTGGAGCCGCGCTGCTCGCACTTCATCTTCGTGTCCACCGGCAATGTGTACGCCGACCCGTCCGCGCTGCGGAAAACCGTCGACGCTCCCCTGCTGGAGCCGCTTGCCGGCGACGTCATGGCCACCATGGCCGACTACGGTCCCGCGAAAGTGGCGTGTGAACAGGTCGTGGCCGACGCGTTCGGGTCGTCCCGTCTGTTGATCGCTCGCTCCGGTCTGATCGGCGGACCTGGTGACTGGTCAGGACNGACGACCTACTGGCCCTCACGGTTCGCGGCCCCGTCGCATCCGGATGGTCGGGTACTTGTACCGGATGCACCGAACCTCATGACGCAAGTCATCGACGTGCGTGATCTCGGGTTCTGGCTGGTCGACTCCGCGCGCCAGCATCGCGCCGGAACTGTGAACGCGACCGGCGACTCGATTCCCTTCGAGGAGCACATCGCTCTCACCCGCGAGATCACGGGCCACCGCGGGTCACTCGTGCGGGCCGCTCCCGACTGGCTCGACCGGCACGGTGTGCGGACCTGGTCCGGGCCGACATCGCTGCCCTTGTGGCTGCGGCAACCCGACTATTCCGGGTTCAACGATCTCGACAACACCACGGCGCGTGCTCACGGTCTGGTCAGCCGGCCGCTGGCGGAAACACTGCTCGACGGACTCCGCGCACCGCCCGCACAACCGGTAGCAGGTCTTACCGACGACGAAGAACGCTCNCTGCTCGACGCCTGGGACGCGCAGAAGGCCACCCGAGGCTAGTAGACCGTCGCTGTTTAGTTCTGGGGTGTGGCAGGCTGGTGTTGGNAGATCTTCCTCGTCCCCTCTGCCGGTCAGNACAAGTCNTGNCGTCACAGAAGAAGCGGCCGGTCACCTTGACNGCGGCCGATCGTGAAGCGTTGGTTCGGGTCACCACCACGGGTGTGCATCCGGCCTCGATGATCAGGCGGGCGCAGGTGCTGCTCGCGTTGGACACCTCGACCGGCGAGGTTGATCCTGTCGAGGTGATCGCGGCACGGCTGGGTGTCTCGGGTG
>NZ_LJJX01000131.1:0-477 GCF_001421075.1 Frankia sp. CpI1-P
CTGACCGCCCGGGTCGGGCCGAGACCACCCGGCCCGACCCGCACACCCCCACGAACCCAACCCCCCGCAGCGACCGCGCCCAGCCTCGAGGAGCCCGACATGNCCAGCCAGCCCGCCACCCCCACCCCNACCCCGACCCCACCGACCGGCNTCGCCGTTGCGCAGACACGCGACCGGGCACCCGAGGACCTCAAGGACCTGGTCGCCGCCTTGGGGGTCGCGGCCGAGACNACCGCCTCCCAGCTGGCACACGACCTGGAGCAGGCCGCCGCGCAGATGCTCGCGCTGGCCGGGAAGGTCCGCGCGGGCGAGNCNATCCGAGCCGAACGGCCACATCCGGACACCGTCACCAGGCTGGCCCTGCAGATCACCGACTACCAGGCCCGCCTCGAAGCATGGGCCGCTCTCACGCAGGTCCTGGGCACGGGGTGAGGCGACCGGCCCTACCCGCGGGGGGCCGGTCGCCCCCGTCCCCCC
>NZ_LJJX01000131.1:942-1959 GCF_001421075.1 Frankia sp. CpI1-P
GGTGACCGTTCCCACCGTCGAGGTCGCCCCCACCGATCCCGAGTCCCCGCCGGCCGGGGCCGCCTCCCTCGAGTACCGGGTACTGATCACCTACAACAGTCGCGAGGACTACCTCACGGCGGGCCCGCACGCCGCCCCGCCCAGGTGACTCCCTACTTCCCCGACGGCTGCCCTGAGACCGCGCCACCCGGATGGCCCACGGACACCCCCTACGAGCGTCCCCACTTCGTGACCATCTGCCCCGCGTGCATCCAATCCTGGCGTGGCGACTTCTTTGTCAGNGACCCGGTCCACGTCCCCGACGGCGTCCCGATCCTCCTCGCCTTCCCCTGGTCCGCCGAGATCGCGGCCGCGTCGCTGATCCCCTGACGGACGGCGGATCCCCGCGACGCCCCGGCGGGGGCGGTCACCATACGGCTGGCCTGGCATCCCAGACACCCCGGCTGGGCCGCGGCAGGCGCCACACCAGCGCCTGCCGTAGGCCAGCCGGCCCCGCCGCCGCCCGCATACCAGCACCGCGCCCCGTCGGCCACGCCCCACACCGCGGGTTGCGCCGCAGGGGCGCGGTGTCCGAGCGGGCCGGCCGCCGTCACGGCGCGCACGCCCCCCGGGGGGCCCTCCGGTTCCCGCGTCGCCGTGCCGCGCTTGCCCCGGTTCCCGTCACGGCGGGTCTGCCGGCCCGTCCGTCCGGGTGCGTGCACGGGCCGGGGGAAACGCAACCAGACGCCGGTGGCCTTGCGTGTCTTTTCCCGTCCCTACACCTGGATGCCGCCCCTTTTCCTTGGAGGTGCGCGTGAGTACTGTGCTGACCGCGGTTCTGATTCCGGTGGAGACACACCGGCCGGTCACCGCCCTCCGCCTTGACGTCGACAACCTTCCCTTTCTTTGGGAGGACGTCGGTGGGCCGGTCGAACGGGTGATATTGCTCCAGCCGGCCGGCACGCTGTATGTGAACGCCTGGGGAGTGCGTTTCGGCCTCCCCGTCAATCCGAGGGCGACGTTGCTGGCGGCGGCGGC
>NZ_LJJX01000132.1:0-1789 GCF_001421075.1 Frankia sp. CpI1-P
GCGATCCTCCTGACTTGGGCCAAGATCTGATCGTCTCGCTGTTCGCGGACGGGTGACCTGCGGGTTTGGTCTGGGAGGCACGCACTAATCGGGGTGGTGGCGGTGGCCTACTCTGTCGGGTTGTGTCTCCCTACGTGCGGACGGTGAAGACCGCGTCTGGTGCGCGGGCGGTGCAGATCGTGCACTCCCAGTACCGGGGATCCCGCGAGATCGAGCACGTCGGGTCGGCGCATACCGACGCTGACCTCGAGCTGCTCAAGGCGGTGGCCCGCCAGCGGCTCGCCGCGGGGCAGGGTGAGCTCGATCTTCGGCTGGCGGGCAGCCCGGCGAACTCCGGCGCCGCGCTGCCGATCACCTCGACGCGGGCGGGTCACCTCCTCGACGCGTTGGCCCGCGGCTACGACACGCTGGGGTTTCCCGCCGCGACCGGCCGCGACGAGGTCTTCAGGGCGCTGGTGCTCGCACGGATCATCGAGCCGACCAGCAAGCTCGACTCCCTGCGCGTGCTGGACGAGGCCGGCGCGCCCGCCCCGTCCTACCGGACGGTGAAACGCCGGCTGCGTCTCTACGCCGGCGCCGACGACGTCGACGAGACCGGGCAGCCCGTCCCGGTCGACCCCGCCGGTGGCCCGTGGCGGGCACGGCTGGCGCGCGCCTGCGCGGACCATGTCCGTCTCGGCACCGCCACACTGCTGCTCTACGACGTGACAACGCTCTACTTCGAGACCGACCAGGGCGACGGGTTCCGCGAACCGGAGTTCAGTAAGGAACGACGTCTGGAACCGCAGATCACTGTCGGTCTGCTCACCGACGGGGCGGGCTTCCCGCTGACGGTGCACGCGTTCGAAGGCAACCGGGCTGAGACCACGACCATGCTGCCCGTCCTGACCGGGTTCCTCACCGAGCATGGCCTGTCCGACGTCACCGTTGTCGCGGACGCCGGCATGGTCTCCGAGGCGAACAAATGCGCGATCGAGGAGGCGGGACTGTCGTTCGTCCTCGGCGCCCGCGTCCCCGACGTCCCCTACCAGGTCAAGGCGTGGCGCGAAGCGCACCCGAACCTGGAGATCCCCGACGGGCACGTGTTCGTTCAGCCCTGGCCCGCCGGTCCCTCGGACCAGCGACGCGATCACACGATCTTCTACCAGTACCGGGCCGACCGGGCCCGGCGCACGCTGCGCGGGATCGACCAGCAGGTCACCAAGGCCGAGAACGCCGTCGCCGGGAAGACCGCGGTGAAACGCAACCGCTNCGTGCGCCTGACCGACGCGAAGAAGTCAGTCAACCGGGCGCTGGAAGCCAAGAACCGCGCCCTGGCCGGGATCAAAGGGTATGTCACCAACCTGCCCGACCCCGACGCCGAGCAGGTCATCGCCACCTACAGCCGGCTACTCAACGTCGAGAAGAGCTTCCGGATGAGCAAGTCCGACCTCGCCGCCCGGCCGATCTACCACCACACCCGCGAATCGATCGAAGCACACCTGACCATCGTGTTCGCCGCCCTCGCCGTCAGCCGCTGGATCGAGAACACCACCGGCTGGTCCATCCGCAGGTTCGTCACGACCGCCCGCCGCTACCGCACCATCACGATCCAAGCCGGCGACCACACCATCACCGCCGCCGACCCCCTACCCGACGACCTCCAGACAGTCCTCGACGCCATCCACGGCACGCACTAAATGGCCCAAGTCAGGTTAATCTGAGCGAATCGTAGCCCCGGGCACGAGGCGTTACCGGACGCACCCTGATGCCGTCCCCGGTGTCATGGCCGGGAAACAGTCCCGGAGCG
>NZ_LJJX01000133.1:0-1733 GCF_001421075.1 Frankia sp. CpI1-P
TCCGTCCAGCCGGTGGCGGTGTTCGTACCCAGCCGGTACTGGAACGTCACCTGGGTCTGCGCCGACGGCGCCTGCCCCTCCAACGTCGTGAACCGCTGGACGCGGGCGCCGTCCGCCGGCTGCGCCAGCGCCCCCGCACCCACCCCGAACCCGTAGGAGACGACCGGCGACAGGTTGCCCGCCTTGTCCTTCGTCCGCACGGAGAAGGTGTGCAGGCCGGCGGTCGTGGTCAGCGACGGGGTCGTCGTGGCCGTCGTCTCCGTCGCCGGGGACGGCTGGTCGAGGCCGTAGAGGAACGACTGGGTGTCCCCGCCGGGCGAGGTCCAGGTGAACGTGCCCGAGGTCGCCGACGCCCAGCCACCGGACGCCCACGCCGCCGAACTCAGTCCGGTCGGGGCGGATGGTGCGGTCGTGTCGACGATGAACGGGATCCACGACGACCACGCCTGCGCGTAGTCGACCCCGTCGTAGGCCCGGGCCCGCCACTCATACGCCGTGCCGTTCGTCAGCAGACCCGACGGCACCGTCCAGTACGCCGGCGAGTTCGACGGCGTGTTCGCCACCGACCCGCCGGTGATCTTCGTGGAGCCGTCCGAATTCCACACCTCGACGTCGACCCGCACCTGCCCGCCATCAGGATCACGNGAGGAACCCGACAGGGTCGGCGTGGTCGTGTTCGTCAGCACCATCNCCGGACTGCCACCACACTGCGCCGAACACGGACTGGTGAACCGGCCCGCGACCGTGCCCGGGTAGGAGTTGTACGTCGTGGAGATGTGCGGGGCGAGCATCGTGTCACCCGAGTAGAAGTACTTGAACTGGTTCGCATCCGACTCGCTCGGCGCCCGGATCGTCAGCGCCTCCGGCGACGGCGCACCGTTGTGCGCCCAGGCGTCCACCAGCCCGGTGATGTCGATGTTCGTGCCGCCCGAGCCGGTGCACGAGCCGCCGTTGTTGAACGTGGCACTACCNCAGTTGTGACCGTCCGCNCTCGGCTGGGAGTTCCACGTCGTCCCCGCCCCCATGCCGCTGGCGCCCTGCACGACCGTCGGCTCGACCGTGCACGTCGCCGACCCGCCCTGCCACAGGTTCAACACCGCCGACGTCACATGCCGGTTCTTGATCGCCGAATCGTCGAACCGNAGGAACGACCGGTTCACCGCCGCACCCTGATAGTTACCGACCCGCAGAATGTCGTTCGTGTCATAGTTCGTCGTCGGATTCGCATCGTTCACATCAGTGTCGAGGTTGTCCGCCAGGGTCGCCGCCGGGTCGATCGTCACCGGATACTGGCGGGACGGGTCAGTGAGCCATGCCTTGTCCGGCTTGAGCGCGAGGGTCGGCGCCGCGCCGGCGCCCTCCAGCGCGCTGTCGACCCCACGGGTACGGTCCGGCAGCTTCACCTTCGGATCGACGTGGGCATCCCACATCAACGGCGACGGCGAACGAGCCGTCACCTTCCCCCCCGCCGACAGCCGCAGCTCCCCCGCCGACGTCCGCTCGGCGGTCAACCCCTTCAACCGCAACGGCAACCGCAACGCCGCCTGCGCCGCCGCCGCGGTGTGCGCGACGATCCGCACGTCGTAACCCGTCGGAACGACCTTGACCACCAGATCGGTGCCGGGCGCCACGTCGGCGTAGGTCGCCGTGCTGCCGGCAAGCGTCGGCGCGGGCAGCGCGCCCGGCCAGGCAAAGGCGAGCTCGCGGCCACCGTCGACCAGGGTCGCCACGTC
>NZ_LJJX01000134.1:0-1616 GCF_001421075.1 Frankia sp. CpI1-P
TAGGCCATCCAGTGCTCTACCTCCGGCAAGAAACATGCGACGCTGCACCTAAATGCATTTCGGGGAGAACCAGCTATCACCGAGTTTGATTGGCCTTTCACCCCTACCCACAGCTCATCCCCCAGGTTTTCAACCCTGGTGGGTTCGGTCCTCCACACGGTCTTACCCGCGCTTCAACCTGGNCATGGGTAGATCACTCGGCTTCGGGTCTTGGACATGCGACTCAAACGCCCTATTCGGACTCGCTTTCGCTACGGCTACCCCACACGGGTTAACCTCGCCACACATCGCAAACTCGCAGGCTCATTCTTCAAAAGGCACGCGGTCACCAGACCGAAGTCCAGCTCCCACGGATTGTAGGCACACGGTTTCAGGTACTATTTCACTCCCCTCCCGGGGTACTTTTCACCTTTCCCTCACGGTACTAGTCCGCTATCGGTCACCAGGGAGTATTTAGGCTTAGCGGGTGGTCCCGCCAGATTCACACGGAATTTCACGGGCTCCGTGCTACTTGGGAACACGTCCGGGAGGAACACTGTTTTCAGCTACAGGGCTATTACCCTCTATGGCGGTCCATTCGCATGACCTTCGCCTAACAGCGCTCTTTCTGACTCCCTGACGGAACGGNAGTCCCGTCCAGACGATCCCACAACCCCAGCATCGCAACGCCTGCCGGCTATCACACGACACTGGTTTAGCCTCATCCGCTTTCGCTCACCACTACTCGCGGAATCACGGTTGTTTTCTCTTCCTGCGGGTAATGAGATGTTTCACTTCCCCGCGTTCCCTCCACATGCCCTATGTGTTCAGGCATGGGTGACAGGATTTAAAGCCCTGCCGGGTTTCCCCATTCGGAAATCCTCGGATCACAGCTCGGTTGACAGCTCCCCGAGGCATATCGCAGCCTCCCACGTCCTTCATCGGCTCCTGGTGCCAAGGCATCCACCGTGCGCCCTTACTAACTTGGCCACAAAGATGCTCGCGTCCACTGTGNAGTTCTCAACGTACGGACGGCCCCAGCCGACCCGGCAGAACCCACCCCCACACGGGAAGCAGTCCCCTACCACGACCGGTCCGTTCACCAGCAGACCCCCACCACAACCCCCCGAAGGAGATCGGCAGAAGGGGTCACACCAGACGAGGAAGCCTCACTCCCTCAGGACCCAACAGCGTGCCACGCACCACCAGCCACCCACCAGACCCGTTCCACCCGCCCAACCCCCCCGAAGAGAAGCCACACGGAGTACTAGACATCCAGCAGACAACCAGAAGCACTATCGTCAGCGTTCCACCCATGAGCAACCAGACCGGCATGCACATCCGGCCCTGGCCCTGAACCAGCCCACCCCCAACAGGACAGACCAGCCAGACGCTCCTTAGAAAGGAGGTGATCCAGCCGCACCTTCCGGTACGGCTACCTTGTTACGACTTCGTCCCAATCGCCGGTCCCACCTTCGACGGCTCCCCCCACAAGGGTTAGGCCACCGGCTTCGGGTGTTACCGACTTTCGTGACGTGACGGGCGGTGTGTACAAGGCCCGGGAACGTATTCACCGCAGCATTGCTGATCTGCGATTACTAGCGACTCCGACTTCACGGGGTCGAGTTGCAGACCCC
>NZ_LJJX01000135.1:0-1497 GCF_001421075.1 Frankia sp. CpI1-P
CCTCCGCGACTGACTCATTGATCTCCTCCGCTCACGGATCAATTATCCCACATAGGGATCACTGTCCGAAGAACGGGGACCACCTCAGACCATCGACCTGAATTCCGTCATCTTGACGTGGATGATTTGACCTCAGAGCGTCCGGGTNAGTTGGCGGATTCGGTGGATCTTGGCGGCCGAACGGCTTCTGGTCGAAGTGGTCGCGNACGGCAAGCGGGACGTGCTGGAGGGGCGGCTTAATCCGCGTTGCAGTGGATGCGTTACNCATCGAGAACCAGCAACTCCGCGACGCGCTCGCACACGTCCACGGTCAACTCCGAGCAGCCCGAACCGATCTTGATGTCGAGGATGGCTCCTGAGCTTCGGGATACCCTCGGCCCATAACGCGCCGGAACAGATCGACACAAGTCACGTGACACGCGCATAGCTTGGATGTTATCCTTGTGACCGATCCGGCTCTTCCTCGGCTCTGGACACGGCATTCCCCGAGGGCCCTCTGACGAGGNCCGAGAAGCGTTTGCAGCGCCTACATCCCCGGCGGGCCTCCGGCGCCGATGTCATCGGTGTTCTCCTTGGCAATCGAGACGAGCCCTGTCCGATCGGCCCTCATGCTGCTCGAGTACGCGCCCATGGTCTGATCCGTCAATGTCCTTTCAACCCAGAAAGCTGGACAATTAATGTTCATATGGCCCCGAATGACCACTGGACCCGAACGTCTCATGTTGGAGAGCTTGCTTGACCGCAACCGGCAAGCGCTCATCGACACCGCGCGAGGGCTATCCGAGACCGACGCACGGCGGCGCCTGGTCGTCTCACTGACCACACCGATCGGGCTGATCAAACACGCCGCCACCGCCGAGCGCATCTGGTTCCAACGCACCCTGCTCGGCCTAGACGAGTCCGCATGCGACGGCTACGCCACCGGTGACGACGGCAGTTTCGTTGTCGCCGACGGCGAAACGCTGGCCGACGTGATCGCCGAGTTTGAGCGTGCCAGCGAGCGTTCCCGCGTGATCGCCGCTGACTTCGAACTCGACGACACCAAGGCGCACCCCCGCGCTGGCGATGTCAGCCTGCGGTTTGTCTACCTGCTCCTGATCGAGGATTTCGCCCGTCACGCCGGCCATGGTGACATTCTCCGGGAACAAATCACCGCTTTGGCTTGGACAGGATACCCGGACCGCGACCTGACCACCAACCTGCCTCGAAAAGGCCAACTACCGTGAGAATCGGGTCGCTGGCGTCCCAGAACACCTGTCCCACGCCTGGTCAGAACCACAAGCCCAGACATGATCGTCGGGACTAACCCGACACGCCAACCGCCCGGCCCACACGACACGCCGACNGGCCCCCGCGGATTCCCATCCGAAGCTGTCCAACCCCAGGTCAAGACTTGATCGCCAGACATGATCCTCGGGAACGGACCCAATACCAGGAACTTAGGTTCTGATCGTGTAGGTTCGAGGGGTGCCGAGACGCGGTCAGGTGAAGGAGAAG
>NZ_LJJX01000136.1:0-1436 GCF_001421075.1 Frankia sp. CpI1-P
GCCGGGCTGTCCCCCGACCCCGACGTGTAATGGTTCACCGACGTGGTCGACCCGTCCGACCACGACCGAACCCGCCGAGCCGGATCCAACGCATAGGACCTGGTCGACGAGCCCGACGGGCTCGCTGGCGACCAGATCGTTCACGTAGTAGCCGACATTGACCGACGACCCGGCCGGCGGACACGGATCCGTACATGAGACATATCGGAACCTCACCGGTTACATTGGTGCTATCACACGCACCCGCTTCCAGATCAGATCTCGTTAAGGCCGATCTACTCTAGACCTAATACCTTGCCTCACCAGTAGGCCCGTAACGACCCCAAACGGCAGAGCAGGACCTCGATATGAGGTACTAAGAAGCCAGAGCGAAAAGCCGGCAAAAGCAGCGGCGAACAGGAAATAGAGAAATGGCACCCGCCTTTGATGGGAGCCCAGAATGGCCTTCATCGTTCCAAGACATTGTTGATTGATGCGAGACGCCAATTCTTATGGCCTCCTATTCCGACAGGCCCACGAATCCAGCAAAGACAAAGAGAGTGCCAGAGATCAAAAAGATTCCCCCAAACACCCTCATCTGCCACGGTTTTGTTCNCCCATCGTATGCCTNGAACTCGCCACGCACACTGAAGTCGCGGATCCACCTCGGCCCTACCGTGTCATTCCAACGANATACTCTCTCGGGAATCAGAAGCGAGATCAGCCCAGCACTAATCATCAGCACGCCAAATAGAGAGAAGAGTAGATCCTCCATTGGAGTCATCCTCCGATCATTCCCCGGTCGGACAGATGCCTGCAGGGGACCTCAAGGTCCCCTGCAGGCACGGAATCCGACTCAGCCACTGGGCATCATGTTCAATAGATTGAACTGAGTGTAGCCGAAGATCGCACCGTAGCCGACAACTCGACGGGCCGAAACACGACCCCGTCGCCTCGCAATCCTTACTGCTCCACCCGCCCTCACTTTCGTAATTTTTCCGACCGCTTTTTCGGACCGCGCAAGGGCCCCAAAACCACCATAGCCGAAGACTATATCGGCACCAAGGGTCCCGTAAGTCGACTTCTTACTCGCTCCCTGGAATCTACTACCGGCGTAGTCGAAACCGGTGGATGCGGCGATAAGACCAACTCCCACCCAACCACCGAACGGGATAGAAGCTACGCCCACGGCAAAGCCGGCATAGGAGAAGGCTTTCCCTATTCCCTTCCTGTGCTTCTTTATCCAATGCCTAATCGACCGGCCGTCGAGGTCGAAGGTGTTGTAGGGGTCCTGGTGGGCGTAGTCGTAGGCGTTGTCCGACCCGCCGGGGACCGGATCGGTCTGGAGGAAGCGACCGAGGTTGGGGTCGTAGAGACGGACACCCATCAGGGTGAGGCCGGACAGGGTGTCCCGGGAACGTTCCTTCGCGCCAAGCCAGCCGTACCGCGGATACGCC
>NZ_LJJX01000138.1:0-1362 GCF_001421075.1 Frankia sp. CpI1-P
ACTGGACCCGCCACATCCGCCACACCGTCCGCTACGCCCACGGCATCACCACCCTGCTCGGCCAGGGCGTCACCACCTACCTCGAACTCGGACCCGACACCACCCTCACGGCACTGACCACCCAAACCCTCACCCACCTCGACAGCACCAGCGGCGACAGCACCAGCGACAGCAACGACCGACCCCGCTTCACCGCCACCCCCCCCCTCCACCGCACCAAGCCCCCCGCCACCACCCTCGCCACCGCCCTGGCCACCCTCCACACCGAAGGCCACACCCCCACACCCCCCACCACGACGGCCACCCCCACCACACCCACCACCGACCCCCAGAGCATCGGCAACACCGACGGCGCCACCGCCACCGCCACCGGCGACCCCACCGGCGCCACGGGCACCAGTGACACCGTCGGCACCGGCAGCAACCCCGCTCACCTCGCGGCCACCCTCCCCACCTACCCCTTCCAGCGCCAGCGCTACTGGCTGCGGGAGGCGTCGACCGGTGGGCACAGCGTCGCCGGGCTTGGCCTCGCCAGCGCGGACCATCCGCTGCTCGGCGNGGCCATCGGACTGGCCGACCAGGACGGGGTGCTGTTCTCCGGCCGACTCTCGCTGGCGACCCATCCCTGGCTCGCCGACCACACGGTGCAGGGCAACGTGCTCGTGCCCGGCACCGCCTTCGTCGAGCTGGCGCTGCGGGCCGGCGACGATCTCGGTGCGGGAACGTTGGACGAGCTGCTCTTCGAGGCGCCGCTCATCCTGCCCGAGCGCGCCGCCGTCGCCATCCAGGTCACCGTCACCGCCCCCGACGACACCGGCCGCCGGCCCGTCGCCATCCACTCCCGGCCGCAGGACTCGCCCGACGCCGCGTGGACGCGGCACGCCAGCGGGGTCTTCGCCGCCGATGACGGCAGCGGCGCAGGCGGCGACGGCAACGACGGCGAAGGCGGCGGCGAGCCCGAAGCGCTGGCCGCGTGGCCGCCGCCGCGAGCGCTGGAGGTGCCCGTAGGAGACGTCTACCCCGCGCTGGCCACGTCGGGGCTGGCCTACGGGCCGGCCTTCCAGGGCCTGCGCGCCGCCTGGCGCGCCGGCGACGACCTGTACGCCGAGGTCGCCCTCCCCGAGGCCGGGAGCGACCAGCACCAGGGCGCCGCCTTCGGGGTGCATCCCGCGCTGCTCGACGCGGCCGTGCACCTGTCGGTCTTCCACGGGCTCGCGGACGTGCCCGCGGGTCACAGCCGACTGCCGTTCGCCTGGAACGGCGTGCGCCTGCACGCCACCGGCGCGACCAGCCTGCGCGTCCACCTCGCCGTCCACGGCAGCGACGAGATCTCCCTGCACGCCACCGACCCCACCGGCGCCC
>NZ_LJJX01000139.1:0-1347 GCF_001421075.1 Frankia sp. CpI1-P
AAGCCGGTGGCGATCCCAAGCGCGGCGCTCTGCCACGTGATCACGGCTCTCGTCGACGTGTACGAGCTGCGCCCGGACGACCGGGTGCTGCAGTTCGCCCCGGCCACCGCCGATGTCAGCCTCGAAGAGATCTTCACGACGCTGGCGGCGGGGGCGACGGTCGTAGTCCGGGACGACGACATGATCTCTTCCCCGGCCCGGTTGCTGGCCTGCGTCGCCGAGCTCGGCCTGACCGTGCTCTCGCTGCCCACCGCGTTCTCATCGCAGCGGTGACATCGGGTCGCCCCGTTCGTCGGGCTCGACCAGCGCGAGCAACGCCGGGCGAAGCCCAGGATCGAGATCCGCGGCGCCATCCGTGAATGTTCCAGCCGCCGCGGCGATCGGCACGTGCCCAACGTCCCTCGCTTCGCGAAGAGCGCGCTGCCAGCACCTTGCGCGTTCGAGCTAGAGATAGCAGGCGCCCCCATGCAGTTCCTCGCCCCGACGTTCGCCGACGTCGTCGCCCACCACCAGCTACCAGCAGGCGGCGCCAACCCGCCATCGCTTTACAACCCGTCCGACGCCGTCTACGCAGCCGCGGCCTACCTATGCGACAACCACGTCGCCACCGACCTGACCGGCGCCCTATGGCACTACAACCATTCCGACGCCTACATCGCCCAGGTCGTCACCCAGGCCACCCAGTACTCTGAAACGACACCGAGCTCTTCAGTAGCGTGCCCGACTCTTCAGTCGGCAGTTCAGTCGGTTCTGATGGCCGACGGCACCCGCAAGCCGATTCGGGATGTCAAGGTCGGTGATCGGGTGTTGGCCCTCGGCTTCCAGCATCTCGGCATCCCCGTGGATCGCCGCCGCGGTGGCAGGCTGAGCAATCCAAACGGCACTCACCCGAGGTGGCGTAGAGGCGTAGGGGCGTACAGGTGTGCCGCGACCTGAGGCGTGCGCGACGGCTACCAGTGGATCGCCACCGCCGGCCGGCGCGACCAGCAGGGGGCGCGCTGACGACGAGCGAGCGGATCAGATGGCCGTGGCGACGGGCGGTGAGGCCGGTGAGTCGGGCGGCCCGGCCGGGGGGAGGACCGGGCCGCCCGCACGGCGCTACTTGACGTACGCGGCGATGAAGGGGGTGTCGGCCTTGATCTTGCCGAGGCGGGTGGCGCCGCCGGGCTCGCCGAGCGGCTCGTCGCGGCCCGGGAGGATGTCGGTGAAGAACGCCGCCTCGCTGTCGATGAACTCCTTGTCCTTCGCCTTCACCCGGTCGTCGCTGAGGGCCGCGCCGACGGGGCACGAGACCGCGCAGGCGCCGCACTCGGTGCACTCGTCGGGGTTGATGTACATCTTGCGGTC
>NZ_LJJX01000140.1:0-1328 GCF_001421075.1 Frankia sp. CpI1-P
AGCTTCCGCCCTTGAGATTCACCACAGCCATCACCATCACGCCGCGCATGCTCGCAGTACCGCAGTAACCAGGGGAAGACCCGACACACACCGTCACGCAAGCCCGACGACGCAATGGATGACGCAAGCCACGACGCAAGGCATGACGCAAGGAGGATGCAAGGCCCCGACCTCCCCCCGGGCCCCGAGCCGGGACACCCGGGGCCCCTTGCGTCATGCCTTGCGTCATCCACCCCGCGGCCCCAGCCCGTCACGATCCGCACCCAAGCCCGGGGGAGTGCCGAGTAACGAGTGTCGAGTAACGAGTGCCCGACACTCGACACTCACCCCGCCGCCCGACCTGCACCAGGGCGCCGCCGGCGGGAGTAACGAGTGCCGAGTAACGGGCACTCGTTACTCGGCACTCCGATGTTCAAAACGCGCGTTTCCAACCAGCGCAAGCCCGTCCCCGACGACCCCCGCCGGCGGAGCGACCGTCACCCCCCGCGTACGTCATCCGTCATGCGTCGTCATCCAGCACGGGGGGACGCAGGCCCCCCGCCCCCGGCCGAGCCCACGTTTCCCCCCGGGCCACGACGCATGACGACGACGGACGACGACGCATGACGTACGCGCAGCGTCACCACCGACCGGCCAGCGTGCGCACCGTGCGCACGGTGCGCANGCCCGTTCCCTCGCGCGCGGCCGCGCGTAGAAGCCACCCCCGGCACACCGTGCACGCCTTGCACGGCCCGCACACCACCCCCGCGCACGCTGACACCGCGTAATCGTCGTGAGTCGCCAGTCGTCACGACTCACGACTCACGACCGGCCGCACCACCAGCTCCCCCGCCGACGACGCGACTCCCCCGAGTCGTGAGTCGCGCGACTCACGACTCACGACGTACCCGCAGCGTCACCACCGATCCTCACGTGACGACCGGCCACCCGACGCCGGAAACACGAACGGGCCCGAGCGGATGATCTCCGCTCGGGCCCGTTCCGGGACCGTCCTGCTACGACATGGCCACTCCGACGCTCAATCAGCCGATCGCCCCGACCATGTCGTGCTCGATCGCCTCAGGGTCCGTGATCGCCCCGTCTTCGTCGTCCTCCAGCGCCGCCATCTCACCGGCCGCACCCACCGGGCCGGTACGGGTCTTCGTGGTGCTCATCNCATCAAGTCGTCAAGGCCAGCCGCCACGATCGCCCCGTTGCCGTCGTCGGCGCCGTTCCCCAGCGCCGCCAGCGTCCACGTCCCCAGGGAGAGCACCGCCGGCGGCCACGCGGCAGGCAGCGGACCGCCGGCCGCCTCCACCTCCAGCAGCACCGCCAGCGCGGCCCGCAGC
>NZ_LJJX01000141.1:0-1290 GCF_001421075.1 Frankia sp. CpI1-P
GGGTCCGCGTCGGGCCGCGGTGTCGTCGTTCGGGATCAGTGGCACCAACGCCCACGTCATCCTGGAGGAACCCCCCGTCCTCGACCGCACGACACCGAACGGTGCCGCCGGGTCGAATTCCACCAGCTTGAATTCCACCGTGTCGAGTACCACCGTGTCGAGTACCGCAGTGTCGAGTACCGCAGTGTCGAGTAGCGCCGCCGCGGCGAACACTGCGGCCGGGTCGAGCGGTATCGCTTTGTCGAACAGTGCCACCGTGTCGGATGGCGCCGCTCCGTCTGATGCCATTGCTGAGGCTGATGGCGTTGCCGTTTCCGGTGGCGCGGCTGTTTCTGGTGGTGTGGTGGCTGGTGGTGTGGATTCGGGTGTTTCTGTGTCCGGGGTGCGGGGTTGGGGTGGGGTGTTGCCTTTTGTGGTGTCGGCGCGGTCGGAGTCGGGGTTGCGGNGGCAGGCGGTGGTTCTGGATTCGTTGGTGGCTGGGGGNGGGGTGTCGCTGGTGGATGTGGGGTTTTCTCTGGTGGCGACGCGGTCGTTGTTGGAGCGTCGGGTGGTGGTGGTCGCGGAGGGGGTGGAGGAGTTGCGTGCGGGGTTGCGGGTGGTGGCGGCGGGGGGGAGTTCGCCGTTGGTGGTGCGGGGTGGGGTGCGGTCGGCGGGTCGGTTGGCTTTTCTGTTTGCTGGTCAGGGTAGTCAGCGGGTGGGTATGGGGCGGGAGTTGTATTTTTCTTCGCCGGTGTTCGCGGCTGCTCTGGATGAGGTGTGTGCTGGTTTCGATGGGTTTCTGGATCGTCCGCTTCGGGAGGNGATGTTCGCGGCGGAGGGGTCGGTGGAGGCTGGTCTTCTGGATACGACGCGGTACACGCAGCCGGCGTTGTTCGCGTTGGAGGTGGCGCTGTTCCGGTTGTTGGAGTCGTCGGGTGTGGTGCCTGACTTCGTGGTGGGGCATTCGATTGGTGAGGTGGCGGCGGCGTATGTNGCGGGGGNTTTCGGGCTGGTGGATGCGTGTGTGCTGGTGGCGGCGCGGGGCCGGTTGATGCAGGAGCTGCCGGCGGGTGGGGCGATGCTGGCGGTGGCGGCGGGGGAGGATGAGGTCGCGGGGGTGCTGGCGGAGCCGGCGGTGGCGGGGCGGGTGTCGGTGGCGGCGGTGAACGGGCCGGCGTCGGTGGTGGTGGCGGGTGATGCGGATGCTGTTGCCTGGGTGGGGGAGGTGGTGCGGGGGCAGGGTCGTCGGACGTCGTTGCTGCGGGTGAGTCATGCTTTTCATTCGCATCATATGGAGGGGATGCTTGATGA
>NZ_LJJX01000142.1:0-1135 GCF_001421075.1 Frankia sp. CpI1-P
CGCCTCGGAAGATCTTGAAAAAGTAGGCGACCGGCCCCCGGCCGGCGGGTGCCCCACCTACCGGGTTCCGTCACGACGAAACGTTGACGATCATGCGCGGAAGATAGTCATCACCGTTGACAATCTCCCGCGGCGTGCGGGTGGTCCGGCCGGTCCGGCGGGGCATCCTTTCGTCATGACGGAANCCACCGAGAGCACCCGGGCGGCCGGGTGCGTGGTCTGCGGGGCGGAGCTGGCCGTGGCGTCGACGGGGCGGCCGCGCCGGTACTGCTCCGGTGCCTGCCGGACCCGCGCGTGGGCGGCACGCCGCTACGCCACCCCCGCGCCGACCGCACCCGTCGACGTCGCCCCGGCCCCCGCCGGCGGAGCACCGGACGATCGTCACGTGACGATCGTGCCGGGCGACGAGCCCGCGCCGGTCGGGGCGCGCACCGCGCGGCAGTGGGCCGCCGTCCTCGACGAGCTGTNCGCCGAGCTGCTCGCCGGACCTCTGGGCCGCCGGCACTACGACCACCGGCACCTGTACGCCGCACTGNTGCGCGCCTACGGCGCCCTGGACCACGCCCACCCCGGCGGCATCGACGACCTNGACCGCCACCACCGCCGCCGATGAGCCGCCACCGACAGTGAAACCGCGGACGAAACCGCGGCCCGCGGTACGCCGGACGCCTGGCCAGCCCGCCGAGACGAGCCACCACGCGCGCCTACGCGTGCGCACGCGTACGCGCGAGGCACCACCGCGGCCAAACCGCGGTTTGGCACAGCCGGCACCCCACACACCCCNTGACCACCAGCGGAGCCAGACCGGCCGGCGGACGACGAGCACCAGGGCGCGGCCGCCGAGCCGGACCGGCACACCCCCGGCGGCCGCGCCGACATCCCCNGGGCCAGCGGTCGTCACGTGACGACCGACCCGCACGAGGACCGGCCGCGCCGGACAGGCGACGAGCACCAGGCCCCCCGCGGCCGGCGGGCCCAGAACGCCGCGGCGTTCCGGCGGAGCACCGGAGCCCGCGACGTCGACGAGCACCAGGACGCCGGCGCCGAGCCCCTCCCCACCCCTTCAAAACCGGTTTTCTGTTTCCGGAAATCTGGTTTTGGGACCGGACGATGCCCCCTCCCCGGACGGACGTCC
>NZ_LJJX01000143.1:0-1003 GCF_001421075.1 Frankia sp. CpI1-P
CCGGCGCCGGCCGGGAGGTCCGCGTCGTTGGCGAGATCCTCCGAGAACCTCGCCAACGTCCGCCAGGACGCCCCGCCCCGAGGCAGATCAACGTCCATCGAGTAGCCGGCGCCGGATTCCCAGTCGACCACGCTGACGATCTGCACCCCGCGGATCCGGCAGACCCGCTCGATGCGGTCCACCCACTCCTCCGCCGTACGCGCCCGCGCGGTCGCCAGCAGCATCCGCCGCCGCCGGGCCGACTCCTGCCGCTCATGCCGCGCAAACACCGGCGCCAACAGTCCGCCGGCGACGCCGCCGACGACCAGGGCGCCGGCCGAATCCAGCGACCAGGCGCCCGACCCGATCGCGTGCCACGTCCACCCGCCGGCCGCGGTCCAGCAGGCGACCCGGTAGGCGATCCCGGCGCGGGACAGGCCGCTGTGCGCGCCGGCGAGCGCGCTCGCGCCGGCACCGGCCAGCCCGGCGCCGGCCGCCCACAGCGGGTTCACGCCCGCGAGGTCGCCGACCATCGCGGCGCTCATCGCCGCGCCGGCGGCGTTGACGGTGCCGGCCAGCGGCCCGTGGGCCGCGGTCCACTCCCACTCCCAGCGGCGGCCACGCCCCGCGGTCTGCGTCTGCTGCCCACTGCTGTCGGGCGTGCTGTCCGCGGCCATCTCAGGCGTCCCCGGCGTGGTGGCTGTCCCACAGGCCCTCGCCCGGGCGGGGCTGGCGCAGGCGGTGCAGGTCGGTCTGGTGCACCAGCTCGAACAGGGGCCCGAGGTTGGCCAGCGTGCCCGCGGCCGCCACGATCTGCGCCGCCGCGGAGTCCAGCAGCTCGCGGATTGTTTCGTGCACCGGCAGCTCGTCGGCGGCCAGCCGGGACAGCCCGGCGATCGCCGCCGCGATGTGCTCCACCGCCTGGGGTACCTGCGCCATGTCCCGGCCGATCTGCGGGCCGGACGGCGGCGCGTAGGCCGCGGCCGTCTGCATCATCGTCTCCGCCTGCTCGGGGAGCAGGAAC